>NZ_OZ245041.1:4707500-5053389 GCF_965224175.1 Kordia sp. | reverse complement strand
CGTTAGATTTTAACGATTTGAGTAGAATTGGTGATATGGCAACTACAGTTTCTGACTGTAAAGCTACTTTTATCATGATAGATCATCATCAGCAGCCTTCTGATTATGCAAAATTTATGTATTCTGACACAAGTATGAGTTCTACCTGCGAAATGGTCTATAATTTTATTTCTTATTTAGGAGATGAAGCGCTAATTAATGCAGAAATGGCAACTTGTATGTACACAGGAATTATGACTGACACAGGTTCTTTTCGTTTCAAGGCAACTACAAGTACAACACACAGGATTATTGCAAACCTGATGGATAAAGGTGCTGAAAATGCTTCCATTCATAATGAAATTTACGATACAAATAGATTGAGTCGTTTGCAATTACTAGGTTGCGCATTAAAAAATTTAGTAGTTCTTGAAGCATATAGCACTGTATACATTACCATAAGTAAAGACGAATTAGTTCGTTATGATTTCAAAAAAGGTGATACAGAAGGTTTTGTAAATTATGGATTATCACTAAAAGGCATTAAATTTGCTGCAATTTTTATTGAAAACCTTCAAGAGCCTTATGTAAAGATGTCACTACGTTCTAAAGGTGATTTTTCAGTAAACGAATTTGCTCGTGCACATTTTAATGGTGGCGGACATACAAATGCAGCTGGTGGACGAAGTGATGATTCTATGGAAAAGACCATTGAAAAGTTTATCAAAATTTTACCTGCATACAAAGAAGAATTAAGCTAGATATATGTTAAAGAGAATTGCATTTTTGAGTATTATTTTTGTCACTGTACTTTCTTGCGGACAACAAGAAGCTAGAAAACCTGTGAGCATCAGTACAGGTTCTTTTTTAAAGGAATCTGTAGAACGAAATAAAGCACTCATTGCTAAAGAAGAAACAATGATAAAAAAGTACATCAAACAAGATAGTACTAATATGTATATAGCTTCTAAAAATGGTTTTTGGTATCGCTATGACAAAAAATCACCACAAGAAACTTATTTCCCTCAAAAAGGAGATACTTTAACTTATGAGTTTAATGCTTCAAAAATAGCTGGAAACATTATTTATAATAAAGAAGAAATAGGAACTCTTGAATATGTAGTAGACAAGCAACAAATTGTTCCTGGTTTGCGCTTTGGTTTACAATTAATGAAAAAAGGAGAAACTGTTACATTCTTGTTTCCTTCACACATTGCTTACGGTTATCATGGAGATAATAAAAAGATAGGAACTAATATTCCTATTCAATCCACAATTACTTTACTCGACATAAAAAAAGACAACAAAAACCTAGAAACAGAAAATTAAAATGAAATTATTTACAACAACAATCACAATCTTTATTGTGGTTATTACTTTAGGATTTACTTCATGCACAAATGCCCAAAAAACAGAATTGGAAGATGGTATTTATGCTGAAATTAAAACAAACAAAGGTACAATGGTAGCTGAGCTATTTTATAAAAAAGTTCCTGTAACTGTTGCTAACTTTGTTGCTTTGGCTGAAGGTACACACCCAAAACTTGCTGATTCTTTAAAAGGAAAACCATATTATAATGGTGTAACTTTTCACAGAGTTATGGACAAATTTATGATTCAAGGTGGTGATCCAACTGGAACTGGAAGAGGAAATCCAGGATATCGTTTTACAAGTGAATTTGATAAAGACTTAAAACATGACAAGCCAGGAGTTTTATCGATGGCAAACTCTGGTGGAATTAGTACAAACGGTAGTCAATTCTTTATTACTGAAGTTCCTTACCCAAGCTTAGACCCATTAGATTCTAGCGGAAACGCAAAGCCTTGTGAGCGTCCACGTGTAAGCTGTCATGGAGTATTTGGACAGTTGATTGAAGGAATTGCGATTCAAGATAGTATTTCAAATGTTGCGGTTGACCCAAGCAGCAAGAAACCTTATGAAGATGTTATTATGAATGAAGTAAATATTATTCGTGTTGGTGCAGATGCAAAAGCTTTTGACGCGGTAAAAATATTTACTGATGATGAACCAAAACTTGTGGATCAATATCAAACTTTCAAAAAAGAAATTACAGAAGCTTATAATGCAAAAGCAAAAGAAGCTGCAAAAGAAGCAATTGCTAAGTTTAAAGAAGACAATAAAGGTTTAGGAGAAATTTTTGAATCACCTACAGGAATGGTAATGATAACTACAGAGGCTAGTTCTGAAAGTGAACAACCAAAATCATCAGATACGGTAACTGTAAACTGTGCTGGTTACTTAGAAAATGGAACCTTATTCTATACTAATGTTAAAGAAACTGCTAAGGCTGGAGGAATCTACAATGAAGCAGCTGATAGCCAAGGTGCATATACTGCTTTCCCAACTGTATATAATTCTAGCGCTAGATTAGTACCTGGATTTAAAGAAGCTGTTTTAAGAATGAAAGTTGGTGAAAAAGCGAAGGTATTTATTCCTTCATTTTTAGGATATGGATCAAGACCTAACGGACCAATTCCTGCAAATTCAAACTTAATCTTTGATGTAGAAATCGTAAGTCTACAGAAATAATATACAACCATTTTTATTTAAGAGGCTCTTCTTTTTTTAAGAAGAGCTTTTTTTATTACATATTTTAGAAGTTGATATACTGCTTTCAGAAGACATCTATAAACATGACTGTTTTATAATGATAGTTTTGAACTATTAATTCAAACTAAGTATTATTTTTTAATCACAACAGCATGAAAAAACAATTAAAAAGCTTCAATTTAAAAAAACAAACAATTTCAAAATTTGAAACTTTCAATACAGTAGGAGGCGCAACAACTGTAATGACAAATGATGTGCGTAATGAATGCCATCCAAACAATCCGAAGCCAGGAGAAAAAACTCCAATAACAGCAGCTACAGACTGTACACTTAGAACAGTTATGGGCGGATGTATTAGTTGGGGACACTGTTAAAAAAACATGTAGGAGTCAATAACACAAGTTTGACGATACTCAACCTAAGAATTGTTATAGCAATTGCTATATATCAAATTTGCAATATTTGCTTATAACACGCAATAGTAAAAGTTCCTTTCACAAGGAACTTTTTAATTTCTGATATCGAAATACCGTATTACTTTTCAGGAAAAACACGGTGTAAAAACATACTTTCTACTCTTTTAGGTAGATTGTATTTTCATGACATTTACGTACATAACCAAAAAACCTAATATCATGAAAAAACAAAAGTTTTCACTACAATTACGTAAACAGAAAATTGCTTCGTTAGAAAAGAAGCAAATACAAGGTGGTAATTTCACAACATTCACCGTAACACAACCTATAGAAACATTATTTCCAAGAATTTGTATTACGCGACAAGTAAACTGTCAATCAGTATTTCTTCCTTGTCCTACCGATACTATTACCATGGCTTCATTTTGTTGTGAAACAACACAACCACCAACTTTTCTATGTTAAAAACTAAGAAATACACTTATAAAGCTTCTTTTATTTAAAAGAGGCTTTTTTTATTAAGAAAACACTTTTAAGATTCGCTTTTCAACTATTCTTTATCATTTCATTTAAAATGAAATTTGTGCTTATAATCAGGAAAAAACCAAAAACTCTCTTTTCTTATTAAAAAGGGGATTTTTCACTAGGAAAAACACCTAATACTTTTAATGCATTTCACTGTTTTGAGAAATTCTACACTGAAAGATATTTGCAACGAAACAAAAAATATAAATATCATGAAAAAACAATTCAAAACATTAGGATTAAAGAAGCAAACAATTTCTTCATTAGAAGCGCAACTTGTAAATGGTGGACTGAGACCGAAAACAATGCGAAAAAATTGTGTCAGTCAAAGAGCATGTGATCCATTACCACCACAAGATCCTAGACCTGGCACTGCTGTTTCAAGATGTACACCATGTAGTACTCCTTGTAATTAAACACTAAAAATCAGTCAAAACATTCCAAGTATACAGTAAAATCCTCTTAGTACACAAAAGGGGATTTTACACAAGGAAAAACACGGCTTTTAATACATTCTTTTTCCTGTTTTAAGATTCTATGAGCTGAAAGATATTTGCAACTCATTACTAATTTTAAAAACAATAATCATGAAAAAAAAGAAAATCTCACTTTCATTACGCAAGCAAAAAATTTCGTCATTAGACAATAAGGAAGTGAAAGGTGGATTCGTAACAACTGATCTAATTGTAACACTTAGAATAGATTGTAGATTCACTAAACAAACAGATTGTGGTCAATTTACATGTAATTTAGATACCATAACGCCAGAATGTTTAGCTAGCCGACTTAGATTATGCTAAATAATTAAAATCAATCGGATATAAAAAAAGGAGCTCAACATGTTGAGCTCCTTTTACATTATAAACTTAGGTATTTTACTTCTTTGGAATATTCTTTAAAATTTCCAATACATATTTCCAATATTTCTGTGTAGAAGAAACACTTGCACGCTCATCTGGCGAATGTGCTCCGCGAATATTTGGCCCAAAACTAATCATTTCCATTTCTGGATAATTTGTTCCTAAAATTCCACATTCCAATCCTGCATGGCAAGCTGCTACATGCGGTTCTTCATTATTATTTAATTCTTTATACAAATTAACCATTACTGGCAAAATAGAAGCGTTCATGTTTGGTGCCCAACCTGGATAGGAACCTGAAAATTCAACTTCGCAACCTGAAAGCTCAAAAGTAGCTCTTAATTTAGTCGCTAAATCCATTTTTCCGCTTTCTACAGAAGAACGTGTCAAACAACCAACTTTTATTTCACCATCTTTTACAATCACTCGTGCGATATTATTTGAAGTTTCTACTAAATCCTCAATATCAGGACTCATACGATATACGCCATTATGTGCAGCATATATAGAACGCGTAATACCTTCTTGAACACCTAATTCCATAACTCCAACTGGCAATTCCGTTTCTGTACACTCTATCTCTAAATCAACTTCTATGCTAACAAATTCTTTTTTAATAGTATTGATTTGTGCTTGCATTTCAAACTCAAATGCTTCCTGATGCACTTTATCTACTACAATTGTTGCTGCACTTTCTCTAGGAATTGCATTACGTAAACTACCACCATCAATTTCAGCAATACGCAATCCGAAGTTTTCAAAACCATCAAACAACAAACGATTCATCAACACATTTGCATTTCCAAATCCTTTGTGAATATCCATTCCACTATGTCCGCCTTGCAATCCACTAATTTCAATAGAATACGCTACTGTATTTTCTGGCGTATCTTCAACAAGATATGAACGAGTTGCTGTTACATCAATTCCTCCTGCACAACCAATTCCTATTTCATCGTCTTCTTCAGTATCTAAATTCAATAAAATTTCACCTTCTAGCAATCCGCCTTTTAAGCCCATTGCTCCTGTCATTCCTGTTTCCTCATCTATAGTAAACAAAGCCTCTAATGCTGGATGTGCAATATCATTACTTTCTAAAATAGCCATAATAGTAGCAACTCCAAGTCCATTATCAGCACCTAAAGTGGTTCCTTTCGCTTTTACCCAATCTCCATCAACAAACATATCAATTCCCTGATTATCAAAGTCAAATACAGTATCAGAATTCTTTTGGTGCACCATATCTAAATGCGATTGCATCACAATAGCCTTTCGGTCTTCCATTCCTGCAGTAGCTGGTTTTCTAATAATTACATTTCCAACTTCATCAATAACGGTTTCTAACCCTAAATCTTCTCCAAATTTCTTCATAAAAGCAATCACGCGTTCTTCCTTTTTGGAAGGTCTTGGTACTGCGTTTAAATCTGCGAATTTATTCCAAAGCCCATTAGGCTCTAAAGTTCTTACTTCTTGACTCATTCTATTTTGTTTACGGATTGAATAATTGTCTGCAAAGGTAAATGTTTGCCTTTAAAATTGCTCATTTTTTTACGAAATACCTTATAAACTCTTTGCATTTGACAAAAATATCATATCATTTTAGAAATAGTGATTTAGTTTTTTTACATTAGCTATGTACCATTTTTCCCAAATGGTGTTCAAATGTATTGCCTATGACCAAGAGAACGAAACTATTAATTGCATTATCTTTCCCAATTCAATTCATTACAATTAAGATACTTGCTAATTTCCCAGAATTTGTAGAAACCTATTATAGCAACGGATTATATCCTATAATTTCAAAAATTTTCAGAGTCGTTTTTGGTTGGATTCCATTTTCAATGGGTGATGTATTCTATACCATTGCTGGAATTTTAATCATTCGTTACATTTACAAAAATTACCGCTTAGTTCGTAAAGAATATAAACGGATTTTACTTGATGTATATATTACAATCACAGTAGCCTATTTTGCATTTCACCTTCTTTGGGGAATGAATTATTATAGATTGCCTTTGTACAAATCACTTGAATTAGATCGTAAATATACAACCGAAGAATTGGTAGATTTTACTGAAAGAGTTATCGCAAAAGCAAATTCGGTTCAATTTCAAATTACACAAAATGATACGGTAAAAGTTGAAATTCCGTATGAAACCAGTGAGATTTTTGAAAAAACCACCAATGGTTATGATAATTTCAGCGCTAAACAACCACAATTTACCTTTACAAATCGCAGTTTAAAAAAATCTATTTATAGCGGATTTTTAACTGTAATGGGCTTTAGTGGATATTTGAATCCTTTCACCAATGAAGCGCAAGTAAATGGTAAAATTCCAGTATACAAATTTCCAGTAACTGCTAGTCATGAAAAAGCGCACCAAATAGGGTATTCTGCTGAAAACGAAGCAAATTTTATAGGTTGCATGGCTGCTTTATATAATGATGATATTTACTTTCAATATGGTGCATATAACTTTATGGCGTGGCATTGCTTAAAAGAAGTTTACAACCGAGATAAAGACGAATATGAACGTTTAAAACTGACCTTAAATCCTGGAATTCAGAAAAATTACGATGAAGTTCGCGCATTTTGGACTGCACACAAAAATCCACTAAAACCAATGTTTAAGTTTACTTTTGATCAGTTTTTAAAAGCCAATAATCAGTCTGGAGGAATTTTGAGCTATAGTTATGTGGTTTCCTTACTCGTAAATTATGATAAAAAAAATGTCATTATCGAGTAATAATGACATTTTCAACACACAACTAATGTTGCAGTATTCTTTATCCTTCACAAAAAGCCTATACTGCAATTATTTTTAGTCAAGATTTAATGTTTTCTCAATTGTTCTCCAGTCTACCAATTTGAAATTTTGATTTAATGAATCTTTTCCTTTTGTATTGGCTCCATCTTGCGCAATAAAAAATCCTTTTGGATATTTTGTCCCAAAAGCTACACTGGTTACATCAATTCCATCAGTATCATAAGTTCCATCAATTTTAGCGCCATCAACAATACTAAAACTTCCTATATATGTATTTGTAATTCTATCAAAAACAGCATAACTATTATTTCCTTGAGAAGATAAAATAATGTATCCTTTTCCTTCTCCTTGGTCATATAAAGTTACACCTTCAAAATCAGCTTTCATATTTACATCTGTAGTTGTTGCTATTGCTTTTCGAACAGTACTTCCATCAGGCTCTGCTTCATATTTCCATAATGCTTTTTCCTCTTCACCTATATATAAATTTCCATGGTAATCGTCTGCAACAACACCTTCTGTTTGGTTTCCTACCGCAAAAGTTCTCACAATTTTCCCTGTCACTTTTCCAGCTTCTTCAAACAATTCCCATTGTTCTACTTGTCCGTCTTTTCCATTAACAATGACATATATTTTATTCGTCTTAGCACTTTTATACATCCCTAAACCATATATCTCAGCTAAATGACTCTGTAAAGGTTTTGCAGCTACATTTTCTAACGAGCCATCTTTAATATTGACTTTGTGTACTGTAATTGTATTTGAAGTTCGATTGGAAGCCGTTACAATTGAAATCGTATCATTTTGCAATACAAAACCACTTCTAATATCTACATTATTAACACGTCCTACAGGATATTCATACACTTGTTCTCCAGATAAATTATAAACAACCAATCCTTGTTGCTTGTTCGTTCCTATAATTTTAGACTCCATTACATTTGTTGGATGAATCCAGATGCAAGAATCGTCAGCAGCATCATCTGTAGAAGAAACTTGTGCAGTTTCCATTGTTGCATACACAGATTTTATTGTATTTTCTTTTGGTTGTGACGTCGCTTGAGTTACTTCTTTTTCTGTTTTCCTTTCTTCAACTTTTTCACATGCTGTAAAAACTAATAAACCGAAAAAGATTCTTATGAGTTTGTTCATCTGTTTTTCTTTAGAAATTATATTTCAATCCTACATTCCAGTTAATATCATAGAATTCTGATTGCATTGTACGCTCCTTTACTCCTTGATAATAACGTAATTCTTGATTGGTAATATTTTTCATTTCTCCAAAGATTCTTAAGTTCTTAGTAATCGCATAAGATGCATTGAAATCTAAGAATAGTTGTGAGTCATAGTAACGATCTTCAAACGTGTCATCTCCATATTCATCAATATAATCATCTGCATAATTTAAAGACAATCTCACAGAAAGCTTTTTTGTTTCATACGCTAACGAACCGTTTAGTGTGTTTGGTACAGCTCCAGCCAATTCTAAACCGTCTTCACGTCCTACAACGCCATCAGTTTCAGAATTTGTGTAGGTATAATTTCCGTAGAATGTTAAGTTCTTCAAGAAACTCGGTAAGAAGTCAAGTTTACGCTGAAAAGCCAATTCAAAACCATATACTTTCGCCGATCCACCATTAAAAGGTTGTGTTACATCATAAATTTCAGTGGTTCCATTTACCGTTAATGCTTGCTCATTTGTCAAAGCATAGATAAAGTTATCGATGTCTTTGTAGAAAAATCCTCCTGAAATAATTCCAACATTATCAAAATAATGTTCAGCCATAAAATCAAAGTTTAACGACTCAGCTGCTTCCAATTCTGGATTTCCAAATTCTGCTTCTACATCGTCACTATTGATGTTTCGGTAAGGCACAATATCATAATAATTTGGTCTTGCTAATGTGTTTGTATATGCAAAACGTAAGATTGTATTTTTAGTTGCCTCATAACGCAATTGTACGTTTGGCAATACGTTTGTATATTTTTTGGAAGCATTTGTTGTTGTTACATCTGCCAAAGATGATGCAGATTCTACATCAATTTGAAAACCTGTATAATCAATTTTAGTATGCTCCATACGTACACCAGCAATCAATGAAAATCTATCACCTAATTGCTGTTTTAACATTGCATATGCACCGCTTATTTTTTCGTTTGCACTATAATTTTCTGGAACAAATTCGTCCAATACTAATTCCCCATTAACTAATGGTAAGTTTCCTAAAAATGAATTGGTAGCAAATGTTCCAGATTTGTATTGATCGCCTGCTAAATATCCATCAATTGTTTGATCGGCTGTTTCTGCATTATTTAAAAATTCAAATGCTGAAAAATCTCCTGTATCATATTCAGAGAAAGTATTATCTCTTAATTTATCTCTGTCGTGATATTTGTAACCTGTTTTGATTGAATTTTGATAAGATCCAGCAGTATTGATTGGAATTGTAATATCAAAACGAGAACTGAATTGCTCTTCTTCTGTATATCTTTTTTCCTCAGTAATTTCATCTAATTCAAATAAAGAAGCATCATTATCCATTCTATTTGTAGAATTAAAAAACGGTGTTCTTGTATTTACAAATTGTTGTGTAATTGTGGAAGCATCTTGCTTTGATTCGTACGTAACATAACGTTCATTTGGACGTTCTTCACTAGCTTTCGAAAAACCAATATTCCAGTCAAACTGAACTTTACTAAATAAAATATGTGATCCATTGAGTCCTAATCTATACATTTTTTGACGCTCCAATCGTCTTTTCTCATTGGTATCATTGTCAATTCCTCCTTTAGTCTGACGTGTGATTTTATATTCATCATCACTCGTATCATCGGTATCATTATCATCAAATTTGTAACGTAATCTGTATCTATTTTCTAAATCGTCTCTATGATTTAAAATCGATTTGAACTCAATCACGTTATTTGGATCTAGTTTCCAATCTAAATTTAAGGCTATACTACGACGAATACGTTTTACATCATATCTTCTAATATCATGTTCTTTGATAAAAGTAGGAGAATCCCATTCGAATTCAACGTTATCTGATCCATAATCGTTTGAATTGTATGAAGCACTCACAACTGCTCCCAATTTATCATTAAAAAAACGTTGTGCAGCTACAGCTGAAAAGTTATATAGTGAACTTTCGCGAACTGGGTTTCTACCAAAAGCTCCTGTCAAGGAAACTCTTAATTTTGAAGGTGCGGAACGTGTAACTAGGTTTACAGAACCTCCTATCGCATCTGCTTCCATATCTGGCGTCACCGCTTTGTTTACTTGAATCGTTTGAATCATATCAGAAGGAATTAAATCTAATTGAATTCTACGATTATCTCCTTCTGCCGAAGGAATTCGATCACCGTTTAAGGTAACAGAATTTAATTGTGGAGCTAAACCACGAATAATAATATCTCTTGCTTCTCCTTGATCATTTTGAACAGCAATACCAGGAATACGTTTCAATGCATCTCCTGTATTCGCATCTGGAAATTTACCTACTTGGTCTGCAGAAACAACATTGGTTATATTATCATTTGTTTTTTGCTGATTTAATGCCTTTGCTTGTCCTCTAGCCAAACTACCAAATATCAATACTTCGTTTAGGTTATTCGTTTTTAATTTCATTACAACTTTTACCTGAGTGGTTACACCTGCGGTAATTTCTGTTGAAACATTTTGTGTTTCAAATCCAATATAACTTACCGTTACATCATAGGTTCCTTGTGGAAGATTTACCATTGTAAAATTTCCATCAAAATTTGAAGTAGCTCCTGTTTTTAAACTTTCAATTAAAATAGTAGCGCCTGGCAATGGTAAATTATTATCATCTAAAACACGTCCAGTTAGGATTCCTTTATCTTGTGCAAATAGCAATGTCGCAAAACAGATAAAGCATAGGGAAAGTACTAGTTTATTCATTATAATTTTGTGTTGATTCGTTATTGTCACAAAACTATTTGTAGTGGCAAGCAATTAGATTATCTTAAAATTAATCTCTTGTTACAATTACATATCTAAATTGTAAACTTGATAAACTTTAGTTAAAATCTTTTTAGCTATTTCTTAAAACTGCACACGAAAACAAAAAGAAAAACGTTAATTGTAGTACGATGAAGAAGTTTTTTTTCTTAACATTACTCAGCATTGGAGTTTCTTGCAAAGAGACTTCTAATCATACAATCTCCAAAAATTCTAATGCACCGCAGAAATATTTAACTGAAAAAAAATCAGAAGAAACAGTAAGTAAGAATACCTTAGATTCTACAGCGCTAGGCATCAACTTCACGCCAAAAGGAAATTACAACACTATTAAACAATCAATAAAAAGAGATAGAACATATTTCGCTGAGCAATTTCAACAAAATAAAGAAAAAGCTATCGATTCAGCTTCAAACTACATTTACAATAAGTTAGTGAATGAAATTGTACCACATTGGTATGGAACACCTTGGGATTTTAACGGACACACCAACATACCTAATGATGGCGTAATTGCCTGCGGATATTTTGTCTCAACAACTTTACGTCATTTAGATTTTCAATTAAATCGTTATAAAATGGCACAACAAGGCGGTTTAAATGAAGCTATAACACTTCAACCAAAATCTGAATTAAAAATCTATAGAAATATATCCTTTCACCAGCTTAAAAATAAAATAAACAAAGTGTATAAAGACGGAATTTACTTTGTAGGATTGAGCAATCATGTAGGATATGTACTCATCAAAAACAAGGAACTTTACTTTTTGCATTCGAGTTATTATGACAATCGTGTTATGATTGAAAAAGCAGAAACTTCTCCTTGTTTTGCTGGTGATATTTATGTCTTTGCAGAAATTACAACCAATAGAAAATTAATCCAAAAGTGGATTCAAAACACTACAATTCCAATTCATAAATAAACGTTAAAAAAATCTTAATCCTATTCCTATAGGCTTCACAACGTGTATCTTTAGAAATTAAACTAATCAACTTAATTTTTTAATAATACAGTAATGAATAAACCTCAGCTACTGCTGTTATTGTTATTGTGTAGTCTTTCCACATTTGCACAGGATTATTTTCCTAAAAATGATGGTGTCAAAACAGAAACACATACCATAACAGCATTTACCAATGCAAAAATTTACATCACTCCTACCCAAGTGATTGAAAACGGAACACTCATTATAAAAGATGGAAAGGTGTTACAAACTGGAACAAATATTTCAGTTCCGAAAAATGCAAAAGTTGTCAATCTTTCAGGAAAAAGTATCTATCCTTCATTTATTGATCCATTTTCAGACTTTGGATTAAAAAAACCAAAACGTAGTTTTAATCCGAGTGGAAGTCCTCAATATGATGCTGAACGTGAAGGATATTACTGGAATGATCATATCCGTCCAGATATAAATCCACTAAAAAGTTTTGTTTTTGACAGCAAAAAAGCGCAAGATCTGCTAAAAGCTGGTTTTGGTACTGTAAACACACATTTACAAGATGGAATTGTTCGTGGAAATGGGCTTTTAGTTGCTTTAAATTCAGACGCTGATAATAGCATTCGTATTCTTGACAATCGTTCTGCACAATATTTATCTTATGATAAAAGCAACGCTTCGCGCCAAGCATATCCAACTTCTTTAATGGGAAGTATGGCATTAATCCGTCAAATGTATCACGATGCTGATTGGTATGCAAAAGGAAATGCAAAACGCACAGACTTAGCATTAGAAGCTTTACTCGCTAATAAAAACTTAGTACAAATCTTTCATTCTGAAAACAAACACAACAGTATTAAAACAGATGCTATTGGTGATGAGTTTGGAATTCAGTATGTATTAGTTGGTGACGGAACAGAATACGAAAACATCAATGCTATGAAAGCGACAAACGCTTCTTTCATTATTCCATTGAATTTTCCAAGTGCTTATGACGTTTCTGATCCGTATGCTGCTGGCGCACTAGAACTTGAAGCTATGAAACATTGGAATCAAGCGCCTTCTAACCCAAAAGCACTGGAAGATAAAGGAATTGCATTTAGTTTTACCATGCACGATGCCAAGTCACCTAAAAACTTTAAATCAAACTTACACAAAGCCATCAAATATGGTTTGAGTAAAACAAAAGCTTTGGAAGCATTGACTACAATTCCTGCTCGCATTTTAAAACAGGAAGATAAAGTAGGAAGTTTACAAAACGGACGTCAAGCAAACTTTATCATTACATCAGGAGATATTTTTGAACCAAAAACAGTAATTTATGAAAACTGGGTTCAAGGAAATCAGAATATATTTAAAGACTTATCACACAAAGATATTCGTGGAAAGTATGCGTTTAATGTTGCTGGAAATGTATATGACGTAACCATTGCAGGCGCTCCAGAAAAGTTAAAAGCTACCGTAATGAAAGATTCTTTAAAATTAGGATCTAAGATTTCTTTTAAAGATAATTGGCTACAGTTACAATTTACAACAGCAGATACAACCAAAACAGAATTCATTCGCCTGACTTCGCCTATTCAAAATGCGACATTTTTCTCTGGAAAAGCAATTCTAGCAAATGGTTCTGAAACTTCATTCAACGCAACTCAAAAAGAAGTTTCTGAGTCAAACGGAAAAAAAGGTGGTGAACATAAAAAGATGGAAGCTCCAAAAATGCTACCTATTTCTTATCCGAATGGCGCTTATGGAGCTGCGACGCTTCCTAAACAAGAAAATGTTTTATTTAAAAATGCTACTGTTTGGACAAACGAAAATGATGGAATTCTAAAAAATACTGACGTATTAGTTAAAGATGGAAAAATTGCTCGTATTGGTAAAAATTTAAGCGCAGGAAATGCTAGAGTCATTGATGCTACAGGAAAACATTTGACTGCTGGAGTAATTGATGAACACTCGCATATTGCTGCTTTTGATATTAATGAAGCAGGACACAATTCTACAGCAGAAGTGAACATGGAAGATGTTGTAAACCCAGAAGATGTTGATATTTACAGAAACTTAGCTGGTGGAGTTACCACCATTCAATTATTACACGGTTCTGCCAATCCAATTGGTGGACAATCTGCTATTTTGAGTCTAAAATGGGGAAGATCAGCAGATGAAATGCTTTTCAAAAATGCTGACGGATTCATCAAGTTTGCTTTGGGAGAAAATGTAAAACAAACAAATTGGGGAGAAAGAGCAACGATTCGTTTTCCACAAACACGTATGGGAGTTGAACAAGCGTTCACGGATTATTTTCAACGTGCTAAAGAATACGAAGCAAAGAAAAAAACAGGAAAATATCGCTACGATATTGAAATGGAAACAATCTTAGAAATTTTAAATAAAAAACGTTTCATTTCTTGTCACTCGTATGTACAGAGTGAAATTAATATGCTAATGAAAGTTGCCGATAAATTCGGTTTCAACATCAATACATTCACACATATTTTAGAAGGCTATAAAGTTGCAGACAAAATGAAAGCGCATGGTGTTGGAGGTTCTACTTTCTCTGATTGGTGGGCATACAAGTACGAAGTAAATGATGCAATTCCTTATAACGGAGCAATCATGCACAGTCAAGGTGTTGTTGTTGCGTTTAATTCTGATGATGGCGAAATGTCTCGTAGATTAAATCAAGAAGCTGCAAAAGCAGTAAAATACGGAGGTGTTTCAGAAGAAGATGCTTGGAAGTTTGTTACTTTAAATCCTGCTAAATTATTACACATAGACGATAAAGTAGGAAGTATTAAAACAGGAAAACAAGCTGATTTAGTTTTATGGACACACCATCCAATGTCTATATATACAAAAGCAGAAACTACCATGATTGAAGGAACTGTGTATTTCGATTTAGAACGTGACAAACAATTACGTAGAAAAATTAAGGAAGAACGAAACGAATTAATGAACATGATGCTTTCTGAGAAAAACAAAGGAATGAAAACGCAGCCTATCAAAAAGAAAGATAAAGTGCATCATCATTGCGATACTGTTGAATTTTAAACAAAACTGACATGAAAAAATATATTTACATATACACATTATGCTTAACTGTTTTGTTTAGCAGCTTAAGTTTTGCCCAACAAACGCCTGCTCCAAAACAGTCGCAAGCAATTTCAATTGTTGGCGCAACTGCACATATTGGAAACGGATTTGTCATTGAAGATGCAACCGTTGTTTTTGAGAATGGTAAAATAACACGCATTGGTACTTCTGCTAGCACACAATCTTCTGGAAAGATTATTGATGCAAAAGGAAAACACGTTTACCCGGGATTCATTTCTCCAAATTCCACATTAGGTTTGGTAGAAGTTGATGCCGTAAGAGCTACACGTGATGATGATGAAACAGGAAGTTTCAATCCACATATTCGCAGTTTAATTGCGTATAATACAGAATCGAAAGTTGTGGAAAGTTGCAGACCAAATGGAATTTTAACTGCACAAATTACACCTCGTGGTGGCGCTGTTTCTGGAACTTCATCTATTGTACACTTAGACGCTTGGAATTGGGAAGATGCAGCGATCAAAGTAGATGACGGAATTCATATGAATTGGCCAAATAACTTCTCTCGTGGACGTTGGTGGCTCGGAGAACCAAGAGGATTACGTCCAAATAAAAATTATGCAAAACAATTGGTGCAAATTCAAGATACTTTTGATGAAACTATTAATTATTTAAATGGCTCAAGAAGTCCAAAAAACTTACCTTTTGAAGCCATGAAAGGATTGATAGATGGTTCACAAACACTTTTTGTTCATGTTGACACAGAAAAAGGAATTCTGGATGCTATCAACTTTGCAAAAAAGAACAAACTAAAAATTGTCATTGTTGGTGGTTATCATGCACACAAAGTAGCAACAACATTACATCAAAATAAAATTCCTGTTTTACTACACAGAACACATTCTGTTCCTGAATCGGATGATGAAGATTATGACTTATCATACAAAAAAGCAAAAATCTTAACAGATGCTGGCGTGTTAGTAGGATTAGAAAATAGTGGTCAAATGGAACGTATGAATACACGTAATTTACCATTTTTAGCAGGAACAGTAGCTGCTCATGGATTGGAAAAAGAGAAAGCACTACAATTAATCACCTCTAATACTGCTAAAATTTTAGGTATTGACGATCGTTTAGGAACTTTAGAAGTTGGCAAAGATGCAACGCTTTTTATTAGCGAAGGAGACGCTTTAGACATGCGTGGAAATATTTTAACATATGCCTTCATTCAAGGGCGAATGCTGAGCTTAGAGACGCATCAAACCAAATTATGGAAGCGTTACATGAAAAAATACGACGGAAAGTAGTAACTTTATAAAACTAGATGCTACTAATTTGTTTATAAAATAGAAATGTTATGAAGAAAATACCAAAATTCGTTTTAGCAATCGCACTTCTTGCTGCGTTACAAATTTCTGCTCAAGAAGCACCATATTCTGAAAACTCTGAAGAGAATACTACTATTGAAAATTTTCAGTTACCAACATTCTCTGAATTGTCAAATGATATTGCAACTGATTATACCGAAGTACGTGAACGATTACCAAATTTATCAAACATTGGTGAACATATTCAAAAAGGTTTAAGAAGAGGATTATTGGACGAACACAACATTTCTGCTACGTTTCGTAATTTAACACCAGAGCATTCTATTTTACCAAATATAAGCGCCAAGCGTTTTCAACTACGCAATAGTTTGAATAACATTATGTTCAACGGTTTTGACGCAGTGCAATTACATGCAAACGGCGGTTACAAAGGCACAAACTAAAAATACATAATTTAGAAGTTTAAAGTAGTATACAAACAATTGTTTTCTAAACTTTTCAAAACTTCACTCAATCACATAAAAAAAGCCTCTTCATTACGAAGAGGCTTTTTTATACTTTTTTTTCTTTCTCAATTATATCTTGCAATTAATTCCCTTTTGGAACAATTACGCCATCCGTTGGACGTGCGTATGTTGATGCTTCCATTGTTTTCTCCGTTAAGCTTACATTACTAAATTCTACTGAATTACGAGGTTCTTTTACATTTCCTTCTTCATCAGTGGTAAACCATGTTAATACTTTTGGCAATACAACTCCATTTATCTTTTGCCAATCTCCATAACGTATATAACCTCTTTTCGTACTTGGTTTTCCGTTAAAATACGTTACAGTATATGCAAGCCATTCCATTTTATACGTTTCTGGATTGTAGTAAATAAAATAGTTGTCTTCAGGAGAATCTCCTACATTTTCACCATATGAAATTTTATATCCTGGATATAAAACACCATCATATGAAAGACTTTTTTCTTCTTCATATGTAATTCCGTCGTCACCTAAGACAAATGGCATTGCATAAAAATAGAAATACAAATTGTGGTAAAAACGTGCATTGCTTCTAAAAGCTGTCGAATCTTTCTGAGCTAACCAAACATCTTTTCCATCATAACCAATTGTAAAACCTTTACCTTCCAAACGTGTTTTTCGCGAATGTAGATCTGTAATATGCTTTTCTGTATTATCTGGTTTTACCATTTCATACACCAATGTTTGCGCTTTATTCCAAGTGTCAATTCCACCGTGCGCATCAAATACTTTCTGTAAATTTTTTGGATACTTTTTAGTAACAACTTTTGACTCTTCCTTTTTATTTTCGGGAGTTTCTGCTTTTTTTTCAGTGTTATTACATGCGACTATAAATAATAGTCCTAGTACTACTAAAGTAATTTTTTTCATTAGTCAGTTTGTTTTATTTTGTCTTAGGTCGAAGTATTAATCAATTCATTACAAAATACATTTAATAACTTTCAAAATAATAAATAGTACACTTGTTTGACACTTCTGATATTAAATCTCTTTCCTATATTTGCAGCATGTACAAACAGATTTCTAGCACACAAAACGCTATTATAAAACATATTCTTCAACTTCAAGAAAAATCGCGAAGTAGAAAGAAAGAAGGCAAATGTATCTTAGAAGGTTTTCGTGAATTAACACTTGCACTAGAAGGAAATTACACAATAGATACTCTTTTGTTTTATCCAGAAATTTGTTCTCATGAGCGCATTCAAGAGTTATTGAACAATGCAAAAAATTCGCCTGAATGCATTGAAATTTCTAAAGAAGTATATCAAAAGATAGCATATCGCGGAAGTACAGAAGGTGTTTTAGCCATTATGCAAACCAAAAATCATTCACTAGAAGCAATTTCTTTTCATAACAAAACACCTTTAATTTTAGTGGCTGAAGCACCTGAAAAACCAGGAAACATTGGCGCTTTACTTCGTACTGCAGACGCTGCAAACGTAGACGCTGTTTTCATTGCCAACCCAAAAACAGATTTGTACAATCCAAATATTGTTCGTTCTAGCGTAGGCTGTGTGTTTACAACTCAAGTTGCTATGGGAAGTACTACAGAAATCATTTCTTTTTTGCAGTCGCATAACATTTCTATTTATTGTGCTGCGCTGACAGCTTCTGAACATTATCATATTCAAGATTTCAAAAAGGCAACGGCCATTGTTGTTGGTACAGAGGCGACAGGTTTGAGTGATGAATGGTTGCAAAATTCAACTCAAAACATCATTATTCCAATGCAAGGAAAAATTGATTCTATGAATGTTTCTGTAGCTGCTGCTATTGTCATCTTTGAAGCCAAAAGACAACGTGATTTTATATAAAGAACGTCTAAATTCTTCGAAACTACATTAACTCATATTCTAAAAAGAATTGAAAATTTCCTTTACAAACAACTTGGAGAGGTGTTATTTGTGGGCAACGACCGTAAACATTTAACCATTGGTACTTGAAATTCAGCAACTAGCCTAAAATGTCTTTTTAAATGCACTAACATTTTTGTTTCTTACATTTCTTTATAGTAATTTTAATTTATATGACAGAAATTGAGATTGAAAAAGAGAATGCAGCGATTGCCAAGCAGTACAAAGAACTGTTACGTATCAGTTATCAAGTACTTTCTGATGAAGACAAAAAAATCATCCGAAAAGCATTTGATGTTGCTGTTGATGCGCACAAAAATCAACGAAGAAAAAGTGGTGAAGCGTATATTTTTCATCCAATAGCTGTTGCCAAAATTGTAGCTTCAGAAATTGGAATGGATGCTACATCTATAGCTTCTGCCCTACTACACGATGTTGTTGAAGACTCTGAAGATTATACGCTAGAAGATATTGAACGTGTATTTGGAATTACTGTTGCTAAAATTGTTGACGGACTTACTAAAATTTCTCATCTCAAAAAAGATAAAGATGTTTCGATGCAAGCGGAAAATTTCCGTAAAATGCTCTTAACCATCAATGATGATGTTCGTGTAATTATTATTAAAATTGCTGACAGACTTCACAATATGCAAACAATGGCTTCCATGCCTGCGCACAAACAAGTGAAGATTGCCTCAGAAACGCTATATATTTATGCGCCATTAGCACATCGTATTGGTTTGTATAATATTAAAACTGAATTAGAAGATTTAGGATTAAAATATACAGAACCTGAAGTTTTTAATGATATTGAGAATAAAATTGAAGAAAGCAAAGAAGAACAACAAAACTATATTGACAACTTTGCTTCTGTCATTAAAAATTCTTTAGACAAAGAAGATTTTCAGTATGAAATAAAAGGCCGTTTTAAATCTATTTTTTCTATTCGTAGAAAAATGGTCAAACAAGGTGTTACTTTTGATGAAGTATATGATAAATTCGCAATCAGGATTATTTATGATACAGATAATCTCGAGAATGAAAAATTCTTAGCTTGGAAAATATATTCTATTGTTACGGATCACTTTAGGCCAAACCCTGTACGTTTACGCGATTGGATTTCTTCTCCAAAATCTACAGGTTACGAAGCATTGCACATTACGGTTATGGGACCAAAAGGTCGTTGGGTTGAAGTGCAAATTCGTTCACATCGTATGCATGAAATTGCAGAAAAAGGATATGCTGCACATTTTAAGTATAAACAAGGAGAACAAAAAGAACACGGTTTAGAACCATGGCTCAATAAATTACAAGAAGCGCTCGAAAATCAAGAAGCAAATGCTGTTGATTTTGTAGAGCAGTTTAAACTGAATTTATACGCTAAGGAAATATTTGTATTTACACCAACTGGTGATTTAAAATCATTACCAAAAGGAGCTACACCTCTTGATTTTGCCTTTAGTATTCATACACAAGTTGGTTATCATACACGTGGCGCAAAAGTGAATGGAAAATTAGTTCCTTTAAGTCATGAGTTAAAAAGTGGTGATCAAGTAGAGATTATTACGTCCGATAAATCAAAACCAAACGCAAACTGGTTAGATTATGCAACAACTTCGAGAGCACGATCTAAAATAAAATCTTCGTTACGCGAGGAAAAGAAAGCCATTGCAGAAGATGGAAAAGAAATATTACGAAGAAAACTGAAACAACTCAAAATTACACTTGATGAGAAATCTATCAATGAGTTAGTAAGTCATTTTAAACTTAAAACAAGTTTAGATTTATTCTATCGTGTTGGTATTGGTACGATTGATAACCAAAAGCTAAAAGAATTTGCAGCGCAAAGAAGTAATAGTATTTTTAAATTCTTCAAGAATAAAATTAGAAGAACACCTTCTATTCCTAGTGAAGAAATCAATCAACCCGAAGTTTCCAATCGTTATGATTTATTGGTTTTTGGCAAGGAAGAAGAAAAATTAAACTACAAGCTATCTAATTGTTGTAATCCAATTCCTGGCGATCCTGTGTTTGGCTTTGTCACTGTAAACGAAGGCATTAAAGTTCACAAAAAAGACTGTCCAAATGCTGTAAGTTTACAAGCAAATTACGCATATCGAATTATGAATGCCAAGTGGATTGATTCTTCTCAAGAAGAATTCACCGCTTTGTTACAATTAACAGGTATAGACAATATGGGATTGGTAAATGATGTTACTAAAGTCATTTCTAACAACATGCATGTAAACATTAGAAATATAAGTTTCGAAACCAATGATGGTATCTTCTCAGGAAGAATTACCGTGATTGTGAAGAACAATACTATTTTAAAAAGATTGATTACTAATTTGAAAAAAATAAATGGTATTGAAAAAGTAACACGCGCTTAAGTAAATTCAACTTTTCATATAAATAAAACAAAAAAGCTGCTGAACACGCAATTGTGTTCTACAGCTTTTTCTACAATAACTAGTGATAATTAAAATCTAGCACTCATCACATTTCTCTGGACAAGTCAGAGAGCAATAACAAGTTGCTATTATTGTACACGCATCATGCGCAGTTCGTCTTGTCTTTTTTGTTTTTATTGGCTCTGTTGGCACTTCACTTGGAACTTCTGTTCCGCCTTGCAAGTTAAAAGTTTCTAAGCTTGAAATAACTTTTTTTCCCAATATTAATTTTGGTGTGAATTCTTTTTTCTTCATCGTCAGTCTTTTTTAATTACACATATCTTTTGTTCTACAATAAAATGTACAAACATCACCTTTTGTTTCACAGTTTTCAGGTGCTGTAACTAATGTAGTAAGTCTTACTGTTTCGTTGGCTGTAACTGCTATATCGCTTGTAATGCCATCAGTACCGCCTTTTATTTGAATATTGTCTACATTAGAAACAATACGTTTTCTTAATTGCAGTCTTATATGGATATCCTTTTTTTTCATAATATAAAAACATTAAAGTTATTACTGATCTGTAGTCACTGGACAAAAACAAGCGGTTTCAACACAACTTGGAGGAATGGTTGTACATTTGGTAGAGCCATCAGTACAATGTTCACGTTGTTTAGTGTACACATCTATAGTAATCTTTATTGTTGTCACAATTACATACGTTGCTGTTCTAACAGCACCATCTGTTCCACCACTAAGGCGGTTTTTTTGTAAATTAGAAATAACATTCTTTCTAAGATAAAGTCGTGAATTGAATTCTTTTTTTTTCATAATATAAAACATTAAAGTTAATCACATGCCAGAATCACGCCTATACAGACGTAAATGACAATACTGTTTTATACATAAACTCAGGAGAACACACATTTCTGATAATCAGAAACATACTCTTTAAAATTACGTTTTTAATAATAAAAAAACAAACAAAATCAAGGCTTCTGACAATAAATATGTCATTGTTCATATCTCTGTTAGAATTCCGTGTACGAATATGTCCTTAAATTTGAAAAATAAGTGTAAATTTGTTTTTTAATCTTCAGCTGAGATGCAACAACATATGGAGGAAAATAATCAAGATATTGTAAAAAACGTTTTTACAAAGTTTTTAGAAGACAACGGACATAGAAAGACTCCAGAGCGCTTCGCAATACTTCAAGAAATTTACGAAAGTGAAGAACATTTTGATATAGAATCATTGTATATCAAAATGAAAAATAAAAATTATAGAGTTAGTAGAGCTACACTTTACAACACTATAGAGCTTTTATTAGACAGTAACTTAGTACGTAAACATCAATTTGGTCAAAATCAAGCACACTACGAAAAATCATATTTTGACAAACAACACGATCATATTATCCTTACGGACACTGGTGAAGTAATGGAATTTTGTGATCCTAGAATCCAAAGCATCAAAAAAACAATCGAAGAAATTTTTGATATTGATATTCACAATCACTCATTATATTTCTACGCAACCAAAAAAAATAAAAGCTAAGAGCACACACAACTAACAACAACACACTAACTCAATTTAATACAATGGCAGTAGATTTACTACTCGGACTTCAATGGGGAGACGAAGGCAAAGGGAAAATTGTTGACGTACTTACCGCAAACTACGATATTATTGCACGTTTTCAAGGTGGACCAAATGCAGGTCACACTTTAGAATTTGATGGAATTAAACATGTACTACGTACAATTCCTTCTGGAATTTTTCACGAAACCGCTACCAATGTAATTGGAAACGGCGTTGTGATTGATCCCGTAGTTTTTAAGAAAGAATTAGATGGTTTGGCTAAATTCAATATTGATATCAAAACCAAACTAATTATTTCTAGAAAAGCACACTTAATTTTACCGACACATCGTTTGCTGGATGCTGCTTCAGAAGCTTCAAAAGGAAAAGCAAAGATTGGCTCTACATTAAAAGGTATTGGTCCAACATATATGGACAAAACCGGAAGAAATGGTATTCGTGTCGGTGATTTAGAATTGGACAACTGGAAAGATAAATATCGCGCTTTAACCAATAAACATGAAGCGATGATTAACTTCTATAATGTAGATGTTCAGTATGATTTAGAAGAAATGGAAACGGAATTCTTTGAAGCTGTGGAAGTTTTAAAAACACTACAATTTATTGATAGTGAAGAATATATTTACCAAGCACAAAAAAATGGAAAGACAATTTTAGCAGAAGGCGCGCAAGGTTCTTTGTTAGATATTGACTTTGGAACGTATCCGTTTGTAACTTCATCCAATACAACAGCCGCTGGAGCTTGTACAGGTTTAGGAGTTGCGCCAAACAAAGTAAAAGATGTTTTTGGAATTTTTAAAGCATATACAACACGTGTAGGTTCAGGACCTTTTCCAACAGAATTATTTGATGAAGTTGGTTCGGAAATGGCACGTATTGGAAATGAATTTGGAGCTGTTACTGGAAGACCAAGACGCTGTGGATGGTTAGATTTAGTGGCTTTAAAATATGCAACACAAGTAAATGGTGTTACACAATTAATGATGATGAAAGGTGATGTACTTTCTGGTTTTAAAACCTTAAAAGTATGTACCGCTTATAAATATAAAGGGGAAACTATTTCGCATCTTCCTTATAATATAGAAGCTGAAAATGTAGAACCTATTTATACCGAATTTAACGGTTGGAAAGAAGATTTAACCAAAATGACAGATCCGTCACAGTTTCCAAAAGAACTGAATGATTATATCGATTTCTTGGAAAAAGAACTTGAAATTCCAATTAAAATTGTTTCTGTCGGTCCTGATAGAACACAGACAATACATAGATAAAACTAAAAAGAGGCTGTCTAAAAAGGCAATTGAAGCGTCATTCTGAGCTAGACTCAGAATCTCACAACACTGATTTTAACTGTTATGAGAAACCGAATTAAGTTCGGTTTGACGAAATTGATACTTTTAGACAGCCTCTTTTCTTTTGAGATTGATCTTACATTTAGTTCTTATTCACCTTCCCATTTCGGTCTTTTTGACTCAACTTTCCATCCAATCTCCATTTCTATATCTAATTCTGCTCTTAACTTTTTTACGACTCTTTCAATTTCCATAGAATTCATTTCACAATCCACAAAAACTTTTTTAAAAAAGTCTTCTTTTTTAGTACCTGGCGCAAGCGAATATCCGCCAACACCTGGTACAGGTACTGTATTATCATGTGTGATCCGAATTAATTTTGAATCTGAATTGTTTTCTACTAAATCAAAATAAAATTGATCATTCATGGTCAAAAGCCTAGGCTCCACTGGTTCATTTAACAATAATTTTTCAAACCAATTAATAATTTTTTCAACTTCGGAAACCAGAATACTTGTCATTGTTAATGCATCTTCAATTTGTAAATACAAACTCAATCCGGTTATTTCTAATTGTGTATAAAACCCTGTAAGTTCTGCTTGATCAAAGTATTCTAAACTGAAATCTATATGTTTATGATTAAGTCCTTTAAATATCATCAATGTATATTTTTAATTGAGAGCTTTCAAAATAGTCCATCCGCCTGATTTTTCAAAAAGAACGGGATAATTATTATTTATAAGAAAGGATACTAAACTTCAATCAAGATTGTTTTTGTTTCAATCAATAGAATAAAAGCAATACACACACAATCAACAAAAAGCTTTAAAAATGGAAGCATTTTTAGTTCTAAATTTACTTTTGTTAACATTTTTTATAGATTTAGGAATGGTTTTTGTTCAGTTTTTAGGTAACTTTGATATAATTCTACGCCTATGTTATTTAAGGGAAAAACATTTAAACTGAGAAAGAATAAACGATTCAATTATACACCTCGTTATTATGATGGTAAAGAGACTGGAAACGTTTATCATATAGAGTCGAGATTTGTGAAGCATAGAGAAACTCTCAATGCAAATGACTTTGGAGCACATTGGAAAGAAGCACGAAAAGCCAGTAGACATCGAGGAAATCGTGAAGTTTCTATACGTTTGATTGTTATCATCGCCATACTTATATTGATTTTCTTGTATTTTATTGACTTTGACCTATCAATATTTACTAGAGGAAGATAATACATGGCAGACATAATAAAGCTTTTACCCGATCATGTGGCAAACCAAATTGCCGCAGGAGAAGTTGTGCAGCGACCTGCATCAGTGGTAAAAGAGTTACTTGAAAATGCAATTGATGCAAAAGCTACCGAAATCAAGTTGATTGTTAAGGAAGCAGGAAAAACACTTATACACGTTATTGACAACGGATTTGGAATGAGCGAAACAGATGCGCGACTTTCCTTTGAACGTCATGCTACGTCCAAAATTCAAGCAGCAGAAGATTTATTTAATTTACACACCAAAGGTTTCCGCGGAGAAGCACTAGCTTCTATTGCCGCAATTGCACATGTTGAATTGCAAACGAAAAAAGAAGCTGACGAACTTGGTACACGTATTAAAATTGAAGGAAGTAAGATTGTAACACAAGAAGTAGCTACAACTCCAACAGGAACTTCTATCGCTGTAAAAAATCTATTTTATAATATTCCTGCGCGTCGAAATTTCTTGAAATCAAACGCTGTAGAGCTACGTCATATTATTGATGAGTTTCAACGTGTTGCACTGGCACATTCAGACATAGGTTTTGTATTGTATCATAATGGAAATGAATTGTTCAATCTTCCAAAAAGCAATATAAGACAACGTATTGTTAATATTTTGGGAGGAAAAACGAATGAAAAATTAGTTCCCATTCAGGAAGATACAGACATTGTAAAGATTAATGGTTTTGTCGGAAAACCTGAATTTGCTAAGAAAAGTAGAAACGAACAGTTTTTCTTTGTTAATAATCGTTTCATTAAAAGCCCGTATTTGCATCACGCGATCAATGCTGCTTTTGAAGGTTTACTGAAAGAAAAGACACAACCAAGTTATTTTATCTATCTCGATGTAAATCCCGAAACGATTGATATTAATATTCATCCTACAAA
Organism: Kordia sp.; assembly: GCF_965224175.1. GTDB lineage: Bacteria > Bacteroidota > Bacteroidia > Flavobacteriales > Flavobacteriaceae > Kordia. Next base: position 5,027,155 of record NZ_OZ245041.1, on the reverse strand, counting down.
AACAGAAATTAAATTTGATGATGAACATTCGCTCTACGCTATGTTACGCGCTACAGTAAAACATAGTTTAGGACAATTTAATATCGCGCCTGTACTCGATTTTGAACGCGATGCTAATTTAGATACTCCATACGATTACAAAAACAAGCAAGTAGCTGCTCCAAATATTCAGGTAGATCGCAGTTTTAATCCGTTTGCAGACGAGAAGAAAATTTCTGGAAGTACTACAACTGCACAACCACGATATACAAATTACAAAAAAGAAGCTACGGAAGGTTGGGAAAGCTTATATGTTGGACTCGAATCAAAGTCAAATTCCGCACCATTTTCAACCGAAAACATCGAATTTGAATCTGAAGAAGTTACAAGTTCACTGTTTACCAATGAAGAACCTCGTGAAACACTCACGTATCAATTGCACAGAAAATATATTGTAAGTTCTATCAAATCAGGAATTGTTATTATTGATCAACATAGAGCACATCAACGTGTTTTGTACGAACAATTATTACGAAATATTACCGTGAGTGAAGCAGTAAGTCAACAACTACTATTTCCTGTAACATTTACATTTTCTACAAGTGAAATTGCCTTATTAAAAGAAGTTAAAGAAAGTTTAGAAAACATCGGATTCATGTTCAGTAACATTACCGATGACACCATCGAACTTTCTGGAATTCCATCAAATATCTCTGAGAGTGAATTACAAATCATCATCGAACAAATGCTGAATGATTTTCAAGGTGAAATTCCTGATACAGGATTTAGTCAAACAGATGTTTTAGTAAAGTCATTAGCAAAAAGCATGGCAATTCGCACAGGAAAAAAATTAGAAGTAGAAGAACAACAAGCATTGGTAAACAATCTTTTTGCTTGTAAAGAACCTACTGTTTCTCCTTTTCAAAGAACCATATTCATCACATTAAGCGTAGATGATTTAGATAAAAAATTTATATAAGTTATGATGCGCATTACTGATACTGTAAAACATCTCATCATTATCAATGTGATACTTTGCCTAACTACAGTTGTGTTAGCTGAACGTGGTATTGATCTTTTTCAGGTGCTTGCTCTTTATTTTACCGATCATCCTAACTTCGGCTTCTGGCAACCAATTACAAGTATGTTTATGCATTCTGTCTCAAGTCCTACACATGTTTTATTTAACATGATAGCTTTATGGATGTTTGGCTCACGATTGGAAATGCAATGGGGCGCCACAAAGTTTTTAGCTTTTTATTTCATTACGGGTGTAAGCGCAGGATTATTACACACAATAGTAAATTATTATGGCGTATATAGCAATGTAAATATTTTGATGGATGCTGGTTTTACGCAACCAAACATCATGTCTACACTTGCTGAAGGAAAGTATATAGTAGCTTGGGAAAACATCCTGTCGCCAGAACAATTTAAAACATTTGTAAATTCTTACAGAGTTCCTGCTGTTGGAGCTTCTGGAGCTATTTATGGAGTCATTGTAGCATATGCCTTAACTTACCCAAGGGAAGAAATTATGTTGATGTTTATTCCAATTCCTATCAAAGCATTGTATTTAGCCGGCGGATTGCTAACGTATGATTTCCTTGCTGGATTTTTTGAAAGAACGGGAATTTTTAGAGAAGGAAATGTAGCACATATGGCACATATTGGTGGAGCTGTTGCAGGTTTTATACTAATGTGGTATTTTAATAAAACACAGTTTAACAAAAATCGTTGGGATTAATGGATACGAAAACACGTTTATTAACTATGTATCGTGGATTTAATGTTGCTGAAAAGTTGATTGCAATTAATATCACAATTTTTGCAATAATATCTATCTATGACGCTATATTCTACTCATTTAGTGGTGGCGTACATGCAACATTTTTTTCAAATTACTTTGCTTTGCAAAATGGCTGGACTCCTGTTTTATATAAACCATGGACTATTGTAAGTTGTGCTTTTTTACATGCAAGTTTTGGACATTTATTATCTAATTGTATTGTATTGTATTTTTCCGGACGCATCTTTCTTACTTTTTTTACAGAAAAACAATTCATCACAGTATATGCATATGGAATTTTAGCAGGCTCTATTTTCTTCCTACTTGCATACAACCTATTGCCTACTTTTAAAAATATAGACGCCACAGCCGTTGGAGCTTCTGCTGCTGTTTTGGCAATATTAGTAGCTGGTGCAACATATGCGCCTAATTATGTAGTAAATCTTTTTGGTGTATTTCAAATTAAATATTGGATTATTGCCGTTTTATTAGTCATTTCTTACATTTCTTATATTCCGTTAGGAAACGCTGGCGGACAATATGCACACATAGGCGGAGCTTTAATTGGATTTATGTATGCTAGACAACTTACCAAAGGAAATGATATTGGTATTGGTTTTGAACGTTTCTGGGATCGTTTGAATGACTTTTTTACACCAAAAAAGAAATCTCCTTTAAAAACTGTATACAAAAACAAGACAAAAAAGCGTTCTACTACTACAACAAGTGTTAAGTCTGCATCTGAGAAACAACAAAAAGTAGATGCTATTTTAGATAAAATTAGTAAGTCTGGCTATGAAAGCTTGACTAAGGCTGAAAAAGATTTCCTGTTTAAAGCTGGAAAGGAAAATTAATGTATGAGCGAAAAGAAGAAAAGATTAGGTTGTTTGGGTAGAATTATCTTCTTCTTCAATTCTGTATTCGCAGCTTTGTTACTACTATCCTATGTTTTACCGTATGCAGTTCCCAAAAGCTTCCCTATATTATCAGTACTAAGTTTATTAGTTCCTGTATTTATTGTGATCAATTTCATCTTTATGATTTTCTGGATTTTAACTGTGAGAAGGCAATTTTTAGTATCGTTTGTCGTCTTAGTTTTAGGATATTCTCATGTTACATCTTTATATAAATTTTCAGGAAATAAATCGGAACCTACAGAAAATTCACTTTCTGTAATGAGTTATAATGTTCGCTTATTTAATATTTATGATTGGATAAAGGAAGAACAGATTGATAAAAAAATCATTGACTTAGTACAATCTGAATCGCCAGATATTGTTGCAATTCAAGAATTTCACCGCAACCAAGAAGCTGCTTTTAGTTTCTATCCTTACAAGTATATTGTATTGCGCAGTAGGAATAAGAAAACGGGACAAGCCATTTTTTCTAAAACACCGATCATACATAAAGGTTCATTAGAATTTCCAAACACCGCAAATAATGCAATTTATATAGATATTATAAAAAATAAGGATACAATTCGTGTGTACAATTTGCATTTAGAATCTTTACGCATCAACCCGAAACAAGAAGAGTTTTCTCAGAAGAATTCTGAACGTTTGCTAAAACGCATGGCAAATACTTTCAAAATGCAGCAATCGCAAGCAGAACTCTTTGAAATCAACCGCAAAAACTGTGATTACAAAAAAATTATTTTGGGTGATTTTAACAATACACAATTTTCAAATGTCTATAAAACTATTAAAGGCGACATGAAAGATGCGTTTGTAGAAGCTGGAAACGGTTTTGGAAAAACGTTGGATTACCCTTTTTTCCCTATGCGAATTGACTTTATTCTTGTAGATGAATCTTTCACCGTGAATAAATTTAAAACTTTTGCGCAACATTATTCAGATCATTTTGCGATACGAAGTGTGATTTCGTTGGATTGAGTTTCAACTTTCTTCATCATTAAAAATAAATTTTTCTCCATCTAATTCCATTGTCGTTTTTATTCCTTCCAACATCAATGCAGTAGCTAAGTCAAATGGTTTTTCAGCATTTTTCCCCTTAAATGAAAAGTAGGCTTCTGCTGCTCCATAGAATACCATCCTCATTCCAATTAATCCAAAATTATCTGGTTCATGAAATTGATAATAAAAGACAGCTGGATTATTTCCCTTAATTTCTCTATTTAATTCTTTCTCAATGTCAAATCCTTTTTTTATATATTTTTTAAATGTTTGCATGTTCTTATTACTGTATTCAATAAAACCCAAAAACATTTCTAACTCTCCTTTGAAACTCTCTTTAAACTCTTCAAAGTATAGTCCATAAGCTATATGTTTTAAACAATTTGATAACCTCTCTGTATTGGGATTGCCAACTGAAATAGTTCTAAATTTACCATCTGTACTTTTTATTTTATAGAACTTATGATTCCTTAGCACTTGCTTCTCTATAAAATTTTTATTTTTCCTTTTCAATGCCCTATTTGCCTTAGTCAATTGTTGAAAATTTCCAACTATATTATTCTTTATCAAACCTGACAAAGACAACATTAAGAATTCATCATCATCGGATTTTTTAGAATTATGAATATCACATGAAGGTACTGTTATCAAGTTTTTTCTAAAATTTACCCCTTTAGTATCTTTAACAGCAGGAAATAAACACAATGGAGGTACGTGCTCTCTAGTTGTTGCTTCTCTATCACACATGTAGCATTTTACTTTTTTCATTCTTGACATTTCTATATTAGCAAAGTTAAAAATATAAGATAATACATTGTTAAAAATAAAGTTTTATCCTACCTATCTACATCATCCAACAATCTACTACATCAGCCAAAATATGTAAAAGTAAACCAATTCCGAGAATTCGTGTTTTCTTGAAGATTAGAAATCCTACATAAACGGCAATTGCATAGTAACTGTGTAATGGATGAAAGTTGATACTACAACGATTCGGGTCAAAAATTGGTGTTGCCAATAAATGATCGAGATCAATAAGCATACATAAGAGAAATACGAAATAGGTGGTTTTCCATGCTTTTCTATAAAGTAATAGTGCAATGAGTAATGGAAAAATAAAATGCAAACCGTAATGAGCAAAAGGTCTTAAAATCATTACAAGATTGTCTGCTGTTCCAAATACGTGAGTGCGTTTGTTCCTTCGTTAAATAGTAAATCCAAAATGCTCAAATTTGGAATAAAACCATGTTTATTTTCAAAAACCTGTGTATACGTATCAAAACCATAGTCAGGTTCTTTTTTAACGACAGCTAGCTTTCTGAAATCTTGAATATCTTCTACAATCGCATCATATTCTTCTGTTTTGGAAGTTGGCACTTCTAATTGCAAACATTCATTAATGATTTCAATCGCATCAAAATTCAAGTCCATTAAGTTTGTATATCTCTTTTCAAATAACGGACGCAATTCGTCTTCATAATATTCAAAATAAGGCGAAGTACGGTATGCGCTTTCTAAAGATTTCCAATGCAAGCGTTGCCAAGCAGTTTCATTTGCTATCTGAATTTCTTTGTATTTTACATGCTTTACCTTCTTATCATGTCGCACAGGAACATTCAACATTAATCTTCCATTAGCGCCATAGATATAGGTGCGATTGCGATAGGTTTGTTTCTGAAAATTATCTTCCATTTCAAACACCAAATGCTCGGCAGTAGCAAATGCTACATAATTTGCTATGCTTGGAAAGTATGTTGGATGGACTATACTACTCAATCCTGTTTAATTTATAGGTTTTATAAGTTAAGTTTAAAGTCATTGCAGAAAACACAATCAACTAATACTACTTAGCCGCAGCTTTCTTCTTTTTTCTAAAGTAATTAAACACAAACCAACCTGCGAGTAATATTAAGAAATACTTGAAATATGAAACAGGCTCTCCTTCTCCACTTACAGTAGTAAACAAACGATTCCAACGAATTTTATTGAATCCTGTTGCTTTGGTATCCCAACTCATCCATACAAATACAGGTTTTCCAAGTACGTGATCAAACGGAACAAATCCCCAACTTCTAGAATCTTGCGAATTTCCTCGGTTATCTCCCATCATCCAGTAATAATCTTGCTCAAAAGTATACGAAGTAATTACTTTTCCGTCAATTTTAATTTGGTTGTCTTCAACGGTTAAGTTTTTCCCTTCATATTCTGCAATAGCTCTCTTGTACAAAGGAATGTTCTCCATCGTTAATTGTACTGTACTACCAGCATAAGGAATATCAATTGCTCCAAAGTTTGTATTGTTCCAGTTATAATTTTTAGAGTGTGGAAAAATACCAGCATCTCTTTGTCCTGCTGGCTCTAAATACTTTTCTACTTTTAATACATTTGGATGATTTTTTAACTCTGCTGCAGTTTTTTCAGTCAACCCTGGAAATACATATATATTTGGATTCCCTGGAATCGTACCAAACTCATCTGTAATATCATAACGATCGTGCATGTATTGTGGACTGAAACGCTGACCTTTTGTATGTACAATATATTTAAACTGTAGTTTAGCACGTTCTGGCAACACGTTTTGTTTTCCATTGATAAACACAAAACCATCACGCACTTCTAGTTTATCTCCAGGCAATCCAACACAACGTTTTACATAGTTTGATCGCTTATCTAATGGCTTATATAACGTTTTACTATTTGGATCATTAATTACCGTTAACGTATCTGCCGGCCAATTAAATACCACAATATCATTACGCTCTATACTTTCAAAACCAGGAAATCTGTAATACGGTAATTGTGGTTCTTTCATATACGATTTCATTCCTGTAAATGGAATTGCATCATGTACCATTGGTAAAGCCACAGAAGTCATCGGTGTTCTTGCTCCGTAATGAATTTTACTCACAAATAAGAAATCACCAACTAATAATGTTTTTTCTAACGATGACGACGGAATTACAAATGGCTGCATTACGTATGTATGTACTAAAGTAGCTGCAACAACTGCAAATAATATAGATGCAATCCATTCGCCTGCAGACGTTCTTGGTTTTAAGCTTCTTTCGTGTACATATTCCACATCCAACATGTAGTTTACGTAGTAAATATAAAATCCTAAGGTAATTACGACTAAAATGGTTTCATAACGTTCCGTACGTCCAAAACTACGTATCGTTTCTACCCAAAGTACTGGAAAAACAATCAAGTTTACAATTGGAATAAATAGTAAAATTACCCAATACCATTCTTTTGGTCGATTGATAATTCTCATCAATATCAATGCATTGTATACAGGAACCAATGCTTCCCAAGCTTTCCTACCTGCTTTTACATAGAGTTTCCACGTTCCTAAAAAATGAATAATTTGAACAATGAAGAAAAATATTAAAAATGCCTGCGTAAACGTCATTTGTTGTTTATTTAATGATTCAGTTATGAACTAAATCCTGTTGGTTATTTACAAATATATAAGCCGAAAGGTAATATATTTTATATTTATTATATGTTTAACACGTCTTTCATCGTGTGGACTCCTTTTTTATCCTTAATCCATTCTGCAGCAACAACTGCGCCCAAAGCAAACCCTTGGCGATTATGTGCTTCGTGTTTTATGGAAATACTATCAATTTTGGAGTTATACGTAATTTCATGTGTTCCTGGAACTTCAGGAATACGTTTGGCAACAATAGGAATTTCACGATCAGTTTCTGCTGTATCTAATTTCCAGTCGTTATAATCTGTATGTGCTATGATTCCTTCGGCAAGGGTAATTGCCGTTCCACTCGGTGCATCAAGCTTTTTTGTATGATGAATTTCTTCTACATGTACTTTGTAATCTTCTAATTGAGACATCATTTTTGCCAAATAAGCATTCATCTCAAAGAAAATATTTACACCCAAACTAAAGTTAGAGGCATAAATAAAAGCTCCTTTTTCAGCTTCACATAATGTTACCACTTCATCATATTTTTCCAACCAACCTGTAGTTCCAGAAATGACAGGAATTTGATGTTTGATGCAATGTGTAATATTTTGGAAAGCTGCAGACGGAATACTAAAATCTATGGCAACATCTACAGTAGTGAAATCATACGTAGCAATATCTCTAGAAATTTTATGCACAATTACATGTCCTCTTTCGAGTGCTACTTTCTCAATCTCCTTCCCCATTCTACCATAACCTAGCAATGCAATATTCATGTTGTACTGTTTTTGAATGTATTGTAAAAAGGCTAAAATTTAAAATTGAGCGTCAATCCAAGATTACGATTGAAGTCAACATCATTTTGATCAATATGTGGACGTAATGAAAGATCATCGCTCACATTAAACTGCAATAAATGTGCATCTACATTGGCGTCTACGATGTTTAGCACGTAAGCAACAACAGTCAGTAATAATGATAAATCACGATTTCTTTGATAGAATTCTTGTGCATCAATAAGTGCATTATTATCTGTCACAATTCCTTGAAATTCGTCATCAGTAAAACCTGCCAAACGACTTTTGTATGCACGACGATAGCGATTGTATTTATTATTATTGTCTATATAAAAGTAGATTCCTGTTCCTAATGCAGCATATACAATTGGAATTTTCCAGTACTTTTTATTGTAAGCTTGTCCTAAACCTGGCAAGATAGCAGAGTAAAATGCGGCTTTAGATGGCGATAACGGATTAATTGCCTTTTTTTCATCTACAACAACTGCGTTTTCCACCTTTAATTCAGAAGCTTCTGTTGTTTGTTCCTTCTTCTCTTTATCCTTCTCCGTTGTCTTTTCTTTTTCTTCTTGCGACCAAGATAATTGGCAAGCAAAACATACAAAGAAAATCGCTACAATGATTTTATTTCCCACTTTTCAGTAATTTTTTAATTCGCGAAAAGTCTTCTTCTGAATGAAATGGAATGGTGATTTTTCCTTTTCCGTTTCGTCCGACTTTTACATCTACTTTGTGACCAAAATATTCTGAGAAATCACGAATTCCTTTTTTTATAAACTTCGGAATATCTTCTTTTTCAGTTTTTGGTGCATCAATAGTTTTATCTTGTTTGTATTTCTTTACCATTTCTTCTGTTTCACGAACAGATAAAGATTTGGAAAGAATCATCTCATAGATTTCTAATTGATCGTTTGTGTTTTCAATATTCACTAACGTACGTCCGTGTCCCATACTTAAAAAACCATCACGCATTCCTGTTTGAATGATTGGATCTAACTTTAATAAGCGTAAATAGTTTGCTATAGTAGAACGTTTTTTACCAACACGCTGACTCATTTGTTCTTGCGTTAAGCTAATCTCGTCAATCAATCGTTGGTAAGACAATGCTATTTCGATAGGATCTAAATCAGAACGTTGAATATTTTCTACCAATGCCATTTCTAATGACTCTTGATCGTTTGCAATACGTACGTACGCAGGAATTGTTTCCAATCCAATTAATTTGGAAGCTCTATAACGACGCTCACCTGAAACTAATTGATATTTTTCAAAACCTAGCTTACGAACTGTAATTGGTTGAATAACGCCTAATTCTCTAATAGAAGAAGCTAATTCGCGAAGTGCTTCTTCATTAAAATTGGTACGCGGTTGAAACGGATTTACTTCTATCGTTTTGATTGCTAACTCTACAATGTTTCCAACAACCTTGTCTGCATTCTTGTCTGAAACTGATGTAATATCATTTTCAGGATCTTTTAATAATGCAGATAATCCTCTTCCTAATGCTTGTTTTTTTGTTGCCTTCGCCATAAATCTTATTTACCACTGTTTTTCTTAATCACTTCATGAGCCAAACTCAAATAATTGGTTGCACCTTTACTACTTGCATCATAATTAATAATGCTTTCTCCATAACTTGGTGCTTCACTCAATCGTACATTTCGTTGAATAATGGTCGTAAATACCATATCGTTGAAATGCTTTTGTACTTCTTCAACCACTTGATTCGATAATCGCAAGCGAGAATCATACATTGTTAATAGCAATCCTTCAATATCTAATGCCGGATTGTGTATTTTTTGTACACTTTTAATTGTATTTAACAACTTCCCTAAACCTTCTAATGCAAAATACTCACATTGTATAGGAATCATTACTGCATCAGCAGCTGTTAATGCGTTCAAGGTCAATAATCCTAATGATGGTGCACAATCAATTAAAATGTAATCGTAATCATCTTTAATTGGAGCCAATGCTTTGCGCAACATATATTCACGCTGATCTTTGTCTACCAATTCTATTTCAATAGCTACCAAATCAATATGTGCAGGAATGATACTTAAATTCGGAGAACTTGTTTCCATTACTACATCTGCTGCATTTAATGTATGCTCAAGCAATTGATACGTACCCTTTTCGATACTCTCTACATCAATTCCTAATCCAGAAGTTGCGTTTGCTTGTGGATCAGCATCAATCAATAATACCTTTTTTTCTAGTACGCCTAACGATGCCGCTAAGTTTACCGATGTTGTAGTTTTTCCTACACCACCTTTTTGATTTGCAATAGCAATTATTTTGCCCATGGTTTGTTTGAGGATTTTAAGCGATAAAAATACAATTATTATTGAGTTAATGAAATGAAAATTATTAACAACTATGATAATGTTTCGTTAAATATTAAATCTAGTAAAATCAAGCATTACACTAGATTTACACTAGAAAAATCAGCAAATAAGCAACTTAAAGTAAGTAGTTTCCAAGTTAAAAAATCATAAATTATAAACTTTGCATGCAAAAAAGATTATTTTTGGTCGAAAATTTAACAGTTGTAAACTCATATTTTTATAAAAAAGTATAGCAATTGTTAGTAGTATGAAAAGCTTTTATGAAGAAATTATTCGTCTTACTTTTTTTAGCACAAGTTGCCTTCTCTCAAACACAAACTCCAAAAGGAGAAAAAACCGTGATTAAAATTGTGTATGGAGGAGATTTAACTGTGAATGAAAATAAATATCCTGGCGCAAAAATATTTTCTAAAACGCAAAAATCACAAGTGCGTTTTGAACATGAAGGTATGGATTTATGGTGCGATAGAGCCGTGTTGTTTCAAGATAGAAACTGGGTAAAAGCCTATGGGAATGTTTTTATTCAACAAGGAGATTCAGTAGAAATGTCTAGTGAATACATTGAGTATGATGGAAATACAAAATTAGCCGTTTCAAAACGAAATGTTCGTTTGCAAAATACTGACATGACGTTGACTACTGATACTTTATATTTTGACAGAAACGAACAAGAAGCTTATTTCAACACAAAAGGAATTGTAAAAGATAGCGCCACAACACTGACAAGTATCGAAGGACGTTATTTTATGCAAAAGAACAAATATCAGTTCTTAAAAAAAGTAAACATTGTTAATCCAGAATACACTGTAAATTCTGCACAATTAGACTACTACACCGATTCAAAACACGCTTATATGTATGGACCTTCTACCATCAAAGGTGAAGAATACACTATATATTGCGAACGTGGTTTTTACAATACTGTAACCGAAAAAGGATATTTTGTCAAAAAATCACGTATCGATTACGATAACAGAATCATTAATGGTGATAGTTTGTATTTTGAAAAGAATACTGAATTTGCTTCTGCCACAAACAACATAAAAATTACTGACACCATCAATAATATGGTGCTTAAAGGTCATTATGGCGAAGTGTACAAAGCAAAAGATTCTGCTTACATTACCAAACGTGCCGTTGCCATTAGTCTGGTAGAAACTGACTCTATGTATATTCATGGAGATCGTTTGTTGGTGACTGGACCTGCTGAAAATAGAGTCATCCGCGCTTATAAAAATGTAAAATTCTTTAAAACAGACATGAGCGGAAAATGTGATTCTTTGTTTGCTGACAATAAATCTGGAATTACAAAGTTACTACGTCGTCCAATTATGTGGAATGGTGATAGTCAAATGACTGGAGACACAATTTTTCTAATTTCCAATACAAAAACAGAAAAGTTAGATTCATTAAAAGTAATCAACAATGCTTTTATTGTACAAAAAGATACGCTTGGCGAAGGTTACAATCAAGTAAAAGGATTAAATCTATATGGAAAGTTCGAAGAAAACAAACTTCGCGAAGTTGATGTCGTAAAAAACACAGAAGTTGTCTACTATATGTATAATGATAATAATGAATTTATAGGAATTGACAAAACGATTTGTAGTGCGATCAACTTGACTCTAAACGAAAATCAAATAGAAGACATTACCTTTTTCACACGACCAGATGGTGTTATTTATCCTGATAAAGATCTACCAAAAAATGCACGTAAACTTCGTGGTTTCATTTGGCGTGGCGATGAACGCATGTATTCAAAAGATGATATTTTTGATGAAGATGACAATAATTTAGTATTGCCTGTTATCCGCGGACTTAATAACGCAATGGATCCTTTAGAAGAAGAAAAAGATCCTGAAAAAGAAGTATTAAAATCTACTGTAAAAACAGCTCCAACAAAGAAAAAGAAGAAAAAAGCTGCTAAAAAAAGTACAACTACTCAAAAGAAAAAACTTATTGCAAATACGAAGTTTAAGAAACAGAATACCTCTAAAGAAGAGTAAATCACTTAAGCTTCATAACTTTCACACATTTTAACATTGCAAGAGCGTAACATTTTTCAATGGCAAGAGTCTATACATAAAACTACCATTATGAGTGACCAAATTGAAATTGCAACTAGTAAAAGAAAAATGTTCCTGTATACTTTAGGAAGTATTGCATTTGTGGTTTCAGGTTTTTTCATCTATAAAAACGAAAGCAATCTTAAGTTTATAGGTATGATTGCAATGTTGTTTTTTGGTCTTACTGGTATTTTAGCTTTGAAAAGATTGATTCAATCAAAAGCTGGACTCATCATCAACTCTAAAGGAATCATAGATAATTCTACAGCAACTAGTGTTGGTTTTATTCCTTGGCAGGATATTAATGGTTTTCAACCTATCAAAGTCGTTTCTAATGATTTTTTGGTGGTTCATGTTAAAAATCCCAAAGCATACATCAACAAAGAAAAGAATATACTTACGAGACAAAGTTTACAGTACAATCTCAACAATTACGGCTCGCCAATAGCTATCAATAGCGCTTCACTTGTTTCAAAATTTGAAACTACTGAACAAATATTATTAAAAGCTTCCAAAAAATATTCAACTACTTCGGGGCAAGCTCGCGAAACTTTGAACAGAAACAATTAAAACATTTCGACGTAAGCATCAGAGTATTTAAATTTTGATTATCGAGTAGTTCGATACCTAGCCTAAGAAGTGGTTTTCTTAAGATTTTATATTATTTGTAAATCAATTGCAAATACAGAAACCAAAAACTAAAATCTAGTAATTACCACAATTAACTTTGTATCTTTGCCATAAGATTTTGAAGGAGATTATTTTAATGAAAGAAGATTTTTTCACATATCAAGCACAGACAACGCCACATCCATTAGCGATGGAAATATCGCATGCGGAAGGAAGTTATATCTACGATACAAATAACAAAGCGTATTTAGATTTTGTAGCTGGCGTGTCTGCATGTAGTTTAGGACACAAACATCCGAGAGTTGTCAAAGCAATCAAAGATCAACTAGATCAATACTTGCATGTAATGGTATATGGAGAATATGTGCAAAAATCGGCAGTAGATTTAACAAAATTATTAGCAGCTCAATTACCAGATCCGTTAGAAAAAACATATCTAACAAACTCAGGAACAGAAGCTATTGAAGGCGCTATGAAGCTTGCCAAACGCTTCACAGGACGTTCTGAACTTATTGCAGCAAAACACGCGTATCATGGAAATACGCAAGGCGCCATGAGCATTATGGGATACGAAGAACGAAAACAAGCATTTCGTCCGCTATTGCCAGATGTGAATTTTATTGAATTCAATAATGAAGCAGATATCGCTAAAATTACCTCAAAAACAGCTGGAGTTATTTTAGAAACCATTCAAGGTGGTGCAGGATTTATTGTTCCTAAAAACGAATATCTAAGAAAAGTAAAACAACGTTGTGAAGAAGTTGGCGCATTACTCATATTAGATGAAATTCAACCAGGATTTGGTCGCACAGGAAAACTTTTCGGTTTTCAAAACTATAATATTGTTCCAGATATTGTTGTCATGGGAAAAGGAATGGGCGGCGGAATGCCTGTCGGAGCATTTACATCTTCAACAGCAATCATGGATTCATTACAAGATCGACCAAAACTAGGACATATTACTACTTTTGGTGGTCATCCAGTAATTGCAGCTGCATGTTTAGCTACTTTACAAGAAATTGTAGAAAGTGACTTAATGTTACAAACGCTAAAGAAAGAAGAACTTTTTAGACGCTTACTTCAACATGAATACATTGAAGAAATTCGTGGAAAAGGATTGATGCTCTCACTGATTGTAAAAAATGCAGACATTGCCAATCAAATCATTTTGGGATGTATGGAAGAAGGTTTGGTTCTTTTTTGGTTACTTTTTGAACCAAAAGCGGTTCGAATTACGCCTCCATTAACGATTTCTTTAGCAGAAATTGAACAAGGTTGCTCAACAATTATGAAAGTTTTACGAAATATCAAAGACTAAATACCACTCATAATCGTTATTATTACCTACAAAAACTGCCTACACTAAAAATAACCAACTAAAAATCAAATCATTGTCAGAGTGATAATGATTATACGTTGTTGATTACTTTGTTGAAAACAATTAGCACTTAGCTAAGAAAACAACACTTTCATCGACTACATTTAATGTAATAGAAATCTAAAAGCACGTATTGCCTATGCTATTTAGCTCTAATGAAGATAATAATTTTGCACTTTCGAAGTTTGAATCAATGTTAAAAACGAATAATGTTTTCTTTTTTGATTCGGCTGAATTTGAAGATATCGTACACCATTACTTAGACGCGGGAAAAGTCGCGCTCGCAAAAAAAGCTATTAAAATTGGCTTAGAACAACATCCGAGTTCTGTGAATTTAAAACTCATGGAAATCGAATTGATGGTGTTTGAAAATAAACTAGATGAAGCAGAAAAATTACTAGATGCACTGTATGTTTTAGAAACATCTAATCCTGAAGTCTATATTCAAAAAGCAAACATATATTCCAAAAGAGACGAACATTACAAAGCAATTGAGTTGCTTAAAATGGCGTTAGAATATAGTAATGATTTAGCGGATGTGAATTCCTTGATTGGAATGGAATATCTTTTTATTGATGATTTTAAAGAAGCTAAACATTACTTTATGAAGTGTATTGAGCTTGATGTTGATGATTACTCTTCTTTATACAATATCATCTATTGTTTTGAATTTTTAGAAGATATTGATGGAGCAATTAACTATTTAAACAGTTACATAAACAAAAATCCATACTCAGAAGTTGCTTGGCATCAACTAGGAAAACAATATTACAGTAAAAAATTATTTGCAGAAGCATTGGCTGCCTTTGATTTTGCAATCATTGCAGACGATCGTTTTATTGGTGCATATTTAGAAAAAGGAAAAGTACTTGAAAAGTTAGGCGACTACGAAGAAGCAATTCACAATTACCAAATAACTTTAGAATTAGACGATCCTACTTCTTTCGCGTATTTGCGTATGGGAAAATGCTATGAAAAACTCGGTAAAAAAGATTTAGCTGTAAAATTCTATTACAAAACGGTTCATGAAGATCCTTTATTAGACAAAGGTTGGACAGCAATTACCGATTTTCACATCAAACAAGAAAACTTTCAAAAAGCGCTTTATTACATCAACAAAGCGATTAATATAGATACAGAAAATGTTTCCTATTGGAAGCGAAGTGCTGAAATTCACAGAGCTTTACAACTTTACGAAGAAGCAGATATTGCATACCAAAAAACAGTTGAATTAGGTAATTATGAATTATCTACTTGGACAGCTTGGGCTGATATTTTAAAGCTTCTAGGTGAATACAGCAACAGTACGCACGTATTATTGCAAGCTTTAGAATTTTATCCGGACAATTCAAAAATTGAATACCGATTGGCAGGAATATATTTTACACTTGGCGAACAAAGCAAAGGTACATTTCACCTAAAAAATGCTTTGCGAAACAATTTCAAACAACACTTAGTATTTGAAAAACTGTTTCCAAATATTTGCATGCGCATTTCTGTAAAAAATATTATTTCAGAATTTAAAAAATCGTCCACATAAAATTCCATACTTTTGTGTGTAGCTTTTGGAAGTAAAAAACTTCTGTGTTACAAAACTTATAATTCAGCTACGCATGAATAGAAATCTATTCGATTATTTAATCATTACTTTAAAAGGATTTGCCATGGGCGCTGCCGATGTTGTCCCTGGTGTTTCTGGTGGAACGATTGCCTTTATTTCGGGAATCTATGAAGAATTGATCATGTCGATCAATAATGTAAATCTCGATCTGTTCAAAACCTTACGCAAAGACGGAATCAAAGCCGCTTGGACACAACTCAACGGAAATTTTCTCGTAGCGCTTGTGCTCGGAATTGGAACCAGTATTCTTTCGTTAGCTTCCATCATTAAAGAATTATTGAAGACAGAATTTGTACTATTGTGGGCATTTTTCTTCGGATTAGTGATTGCAAGTATCCTATTCATCGGAAAACAAATAGAAAAGTGGGACTGGAAAGCCATTCTTGGTTTTACGCTTGCCGCCATTGTTGCTTACTACATCACAACCTTACCTATTGGGAAAGAAGAAGTAATTCCGTACTGGTTTTACTTAGTTGCTGGAGCATTAGCAATTTGTGCAATGATTCTTCCTGGAATCTCAGGAGCATTTATCTTACTACTTCTAGGAGCATACGAACCTGTTTTATCTGCAATAAAAAACAAAGACATTACTGTAATCGCCATTTTTGCTGTTGGAGCCATTATTGGTTTATTATCATTTTCAAAAGTTTTAAAATGGTTATTTAGCAATTACAAGAATTTAATATTAGCCATTCTCACAGGTTTTATTTTTGGTTCACTCAACAAAATATGGCCTTGGAAAGAAATCATCGGAACACGTCCAAATTCACATGGAGAACAAGTAAATGTTTATGGAAAAAGTATTTTACCAAACACATTTGAATCTTTCAACCATTTAGACCCAAAAATCACGTATGCAATTGTATTAATGGTTGTTGGATTTCTGACTATTTTTATCATGGAAAAATTTGCCACACGCAAAAACAAAAAACACACCTAAAACAACAGAAGATACTTCATGGAAAACTCGCGAACGCTCAAAGATAAAATCTTACTTGTCATCAAAGGATTGGCAATGGGCGCAGCAAATAAAGTTCCAGGAGTTTCTGGTGGCGTTGTTGCCTTTGTTGCTGGCTTTTATGAAGAATTTATCTATTCGTTACAACGTATCAACGGAAAAGCCTTTAAACTTCTTTTTCGCGGACGTTTTAAAAGTTTCTATCAATACATAAACGGGAAATTTTTAGGACTACTCATTTTAGGTATGTTAGTGAGTTATTTTAGTGTTTCTAAAATTCTCGATTATTTTATTCAGCATTACGAACTCTATGTTTGGTCTGCTTTTTTTGGAATGATTCTCGGATCAATATATTACATCGCAAAAGATTTTAAACACTGGAATCGTTCTACAATATTAAGTTTAGTTATTGGAGCTGCGATTGGAATTGCCATCAGTTTTATGAATCCTGCAAAAGAAAATGACCATTTAGGTTTTGTTTTTATTTGTGGAATTATTAGTGTTTCAGGAATGACTTTGCCAGGACTTTCAGGTTCGTTTATTCTGATACTTCTCGGAAACTATGTGCTTTTGTTGGTCGATTCGGTCAATGCGTTGTATGATACGATGGCAGATATGTTACGAGGTGATTTTAACTTTACCAGTGATGCTGAACGTATTCGCGATTTAAAAATATTAGCTGTCTTTACCGCAGGCTCTACTGTTGGATTGGTCACATTATCACACTTATTAAATTTTGTATTAAAACATTATAAAAACATTACAACAGCTGTTATTATAGGTTTTATTTCTGGTTCACTTGGCGTAGTTTGGCCATGGAAAGAAACAATTTATAAAGCGGATGAAGCTGGTGTCTTTTTAACAGATTCAAATGGAAAACAAATCATTCAAAATTACAAACGAATGATTCCAGATATGGCGTCAAGCGAAACATGGATTGCTGTATTTTACATTTTTGTCGGAATTTCAATTGTATTAGCCTTAGATTGGTATGGAAAACGAGCTGAAAACATATAAGTCCTTATTTGGCTTACTGGGAAAACACATCGCATATTCGTTTTCTCGAGGGTATTTCTCTGATAAATTCAAATCATTGAAACTAAACGATCATTTCTATACGAATTTTGACATTCCAGCAATTACAGATTTTCCAAATATTTTACAGGAAAACCCTAATATTAAAGGGATAAATGTTACTATTCCGTACAAAGAAGCAGTCATTCCTCACTTAGACAAATTACACCGAAAAGCAAAAAAAATTGGTGCTGTAAATACAATTAAAGTTAACAAAGATGGCACATTAAAAGGCTACAACACTGATTGTTATGGTTTTAAAAAATCAGTCAAACCTTATCTAAAAAAACATCATAAAAAAGCATTGATTTTAGGAACCGGCGGTGCCTCAAAAGCAATTGCCTTTGTGTTTGAAGAATTAAATATTGACTATAAGTACGTTTCGCGGAAGCCAAAAAACGAGCAATCGATTTCTTATCAAGATTTAAGTGAAAAAATCATGAAATCGCATCCTATCATTGTCAACTGTACACCTTTAGGAACATTTCCTAAAATTGAAGATTGTCCTGATATTCCATATAAATATGTTTCTAAAGATTTTTTACTTTTCGATTTAATCTACAATCCATCAGAAACTACCTTTTTAAAACTCGGTCGTTTGCAAGGTGCTGAAATTGTAAATGGTTACAAAATGTTAGAATTTCAAGCAGAAAAGGCTTGGAAAATATGGAATTCGTGAAAAATATCACAAATTTTACTGCAATTATAGAAGTTTCTCATCTGTAAAACTTTGTCGTTTTGTTTGTTGTTAGTATATTCGGACTTTAAAGCTTGAAAAAGAACCCAAACATTTTTAATGATGTTAGAAGAAAAAGATGATAACCTGCAAAACGCAGACGGAAATTTAGAAGATCAATCTACCAATGATCATACGGAAGAAACAACGGAAGAAGTTGCCGCAGAAACTACAGAGGAAATTGTAGAAGAAGTACAAACGGAAAGCGAAGTTGTTGCAGAAGTTACAGAGGAAATTGTAGAAGAAGCACAAACGGAAACTGAAGTTGCTGCAGAGGCTACCGAAGAAATTGTAGAAGAAGTCGAACAGACGATAGAGGAACATCAAGAAGCTGTAAATGAAGTGCATGAAAATGTTGCGGAAGATGCGGAAGATGAAACTGCGACTGAACGTCATGAAATTCCTGTAAAAGATTATCATTCAATGTCGAAGGAAGCTTTGGTAGACGAATTGGAAAAACTTGTGAAAAACGAGAAAGTCCAAGCGATCAAAGAACATGTTGACGGCATTAAAACGGAGTTCAATCAAAAGTTTACTGAAGTCTTAGAACAACGTAAAGAAGAATTTTTAGCCGAAGGAGGAAACATCATCGACTTTCATTTTTCATTGCCAATCAAAGGACGATTCAATGTAGCTTACAACGAATATCGTAGCAAACGAAACGAATATTACAAGAATTTAGAGAAAGATTTACACGCTAATCTAGAGAAGCGTTTAGCCTTGATCGAAGAATTGAAAGGTTTATTGAATGTTGAAGAAAACATCAACACTACTTACAAACATTTCAAGCAAATTCAAGAAGGATGGCGTAATGCAGGATCTATTCCTAAAACGCAATACAACAATATTTGGCGTACATATCATCATCACGTAGAACGCTTTTATGACTTTTTACATTTAAATAGAGATCTGCGCGATTTAGATTTTAAACGTAATTATGAAGAAAAACAAAAAGTTGTTGCTCGAGCTGAAGAATTAGCGCAAGAAGAAAATGTGATTCACGCTTTCCGCGAATTGCAGAATTTACATAGAATTTGGAAAGAAGATATTGGTCCAGTTGCCAAAGATTTACGTGAGGAAATTTGGAACCAATTTAGTGCAGCTACTAAGATTATTCATGACAGACGTCAGGAATATTTCAAAAATATAGATCAGATTTATGAGCAAAATCTTGTTGTAAAAGAAGAGATTATTGCTAAGATCAAAGAAATTGGAACTGGAGATTATAAGGTTCATAATCAATGGCAAAACAAGATAAAGGAAATTGAAAAACTCCGCGAAGCTTTTTTCAATGCTGGAAAAGTTCCATTAAAAGTAAACGAAGCTACTTGGGCTAAGTTTAAACAAGCTGTACGTGAGTTTAATGCCAATAAAAATGCTTTTTACAAGTCTTTAAAGAAAGAACAGCAAGATAACTTATCGAAAAAACTAGCATTGATAGAGTTAGCTGAATCATTGAAAGATAGCGATGATTGGACAGCAACTACACCGCAAATGAAGAAAGTTCAAGCCGATTGGAAAAAGATTGGACACGTACCTAAGAAAATTTCTGATAAGGTTTGGAAACAGTTCAAAAATGCCTGTAACCACTATTTTGATCGCTTACACGCACAAAAAAATGCGGCAAGTGCTGAAGAAAATGAAGCTTTAGAGAAAAAAGAAGCGTTCTTAACTGAAATGGAAGCTTTTGAATTGTCTGGAGATAGCAAACAAGATATCGAAACAATCAAGGAAAAAATTGCAAATTGGAAAGCAATTGGTAGAGTTCCTTATAACAAAAAGAACATAGATAACAAGTTCAATAAAGTAATTGATGGCATATTTAAGCAATTAAATATTGACAAGCAAGAATCTGAATTGATCAAGTATAGCAATCGTTTAGAGAATTTAGATGCGCACAAGATTAATTCAGAACGTATTTTTATTCGTAGAAAGATTGATGACATTTCTGGTGAAATTCGTCAGTTAGAAAATAATTTACAGTTCTTTTCTAATTCTTCTTCAAACAGTCCGATGTTGAAAAAAGTACATCAAGATATTGAAAAACACAAAAGAGCATTAGATACTTGGAAAGCAAAATTAAATCAGTTGAAATCGCTTTAGAAGTAGTATTTAGAACTTAGTATTGAGTATTGAGACATTTTAGATGTCAATTAAATATAAAAAAGTCGTTTAGGAAACTAAGCGACTTTTTCTTTGCGTTATGTTGAACTATATTCAACTGTAGTATTTCAAAGTACTTCTTCGATATAATTCGCTTTAGCGAATCACTCGAAGTGACGTTTTGATATTTAGACTTAGATACGTCTTTGCGAAAGTTTTATAAAAACTTGTGGCAATCTGTAACTCCAAAAACAAAAAATATATGTTGATAAACAGATTACTTCGTCATACTTCCTATAATAACGTTTCAAACACTTTTACATTTAAAACTTAGCATTTCAAAGCATATCTCGATACTAATTTCTGAAAATAAATTCACTCGATATGACGCTTGTATTGGAGAAAACTATGTGTTTTGTGATGTCTATTCAATATTTAAAATTAAAAATCTAACATAAAAAAACAGATTACTCAGTCATATTTCCCCGTAATGACGTTCCAGACACTTTTACATTTAAAATTTAGCATTTTACATTTAACATTTTAAAGCTTCTTCGCTTCTTCCCAAAAAACGTCCATTTCCGCTAGTGTCATATCGGCAAGTTGTTTATTCAATCCTGCAGCTTTTTGTTCTAGATACTGAAAACGTTTGATAAACTTCTTATTTGTACGTTCTAGAGCATTCTCTGGATCTATTTTAAGAAAACGTGCGTAATTAATCATCGAAAATAATACATCACCAAATTCAGATTCCATTGCTTCTTGATCGCCTTTAGCAACTTCTTCTTGGAACTCACCTAGTTCTTCTTCGAGTTTTTCCCAAACTTGTTCAGGTTGTTCCCAATCGAAACCAACTCCAGCAACTTTATCTTGAATACGGTTTGCTTTCACTAACGCAGGCAAACTTTTAGGAACGCCTTCTAACACAGATTTCTTTCCTTCTTTTAGTTTTAAATTTTCCCAATTACGTTTTACATCTTCTTCATCATTTACCTCAACATCACCGTAAATATGTGGATGACGACTGATGAGTTTCTCACAAATTCCATTTGCAACATCGGCAATATCGAAATCCTTTGTTTCACTTCCTATCTTTGAGTAAAACACAATGTGCAGTAGTAAATCACCTAATTCTTTTTTGACTTCTTCCAAGTCATTTTCTAGAATTGCATCTCCTAATTCATAGGTTTCTTCAATCGTTAAGTGACGTAAGGTTTGTAGCGTTTGCTTTTTATCCCATGGACATTGTTCACGCAATTCGTCCATAATAGTTAGCAAACGATCAAAGGCTTCAAGTTGTGCTTTTCTAGAATTCATAAGTTGAAAATTATAAGAATCACAAAACTAGTCATTTTAGAAACATTCTACGTTGTTTTTCATTGGAGATACTAGGCAATAATTGTACTTTTAATATATCAAAAAACGTATTTTATGAAAACTGCCACGATTGCCCTATATACAAGAGAAATTGACCGATTAGCTTCTGAAATTGAACAATATAAAAGTGAATTTTCCTTGTGGAAAGTTACTGATAACATTCCCAATTGCGCTGGAAATTTGTGTTTACACTTAATTGGAAACTTGAACCATTTCATTGGTAGACACATAGGAAACACCGATTATGTACGCAAGCGTGACGAAGAATTTGAATCGAAAAATATTCCAAAAGCGACATTGCTCATACTTATAGCCAATGTAAAAAAGATTGTTATTACTTCACTGACGAATTTCCCTGAAGAAAAACTCAAAGAAAACTATCCGATTGAAAAAAATGGTGAAATATTGACCAATGAATTTATGCTATTACACTTACTTTGGCATTTGAGTTATCATGTAGGACAAATAAATTATCATCGTAGGTTTTTAGATTATTAGATTTTTAGACTTCTTAGATTACTAGACTGTGTTAGACTTTTCCTTTTCTACGAAAAGCTGTATAACTAAGAAAACTGTTCTTTGACCAACTTGCATTGTGTGCGATTTTTATTTTAGTTATTTTAGTAAAAATTCGCACGTATCTATGTCTGGAACTATTATTCTAAAAAAACCTGTTTCTTTTTACAATCAGAAATTAAAAATTAAAAAAGGCTTTTTTCTTCATCTTGGAAAAGCAGTCATTAGTTTAAAAACTGGAAATGTTCCTGTTGCTGTAAAAGATGTTTTAGGCGCAATTTCTAGTTTAAAATTTACAGAAACCACCGAAGAAAAAGCATATTTACTAATCTTGAGAACATTAGGAAGAACCTGTTTTTCCATTATTAAAGAACATCACGTACTTTTTTCAGAAACAAGTTTAGCAAAAAAAGTTAGTTTAGAATACGACGTTGATGAAAAATTAGAGAATCTCAACATTGAAATTGATGTTTCTTTTTTTGAGAATCCACAGGGACAAGATTTTCTAGAAGCGTTTATTACACTTTTTGAAGAATGGTTAATTGCTTCTGGTATTCAAAAAATACGAGCAGAAAACTTAACATTAAGCTTTGCTAGAAAATTTGCGATTGAATTGATGGCAGAATGGCATAGTAATGAAGACTTCTACTTATCCATTAGCGAATTCCTAAACAGTCCGTTTAAAAATTACAACGAAGAAAGACGTAAAAAAGAACTTTATTTAAACAAACTTACTAAGTATTATACTTCTGTGGTTCCTGGTGACGAAACAGGAATGACCTTAGCCAATTTGTATGTAGAACCAGGTTTTAAAATTTTCCGTGAATGTCTGGATAAAGACACACAAAATAGACGTGAAGAGAAATCTGAATCATTCTGGAAACTAGACCAATATGATAATATTCATAAATTTATTTATGATTTTGTAGATTATAAAATAGAGAACTTATATGAACTTGAAAGTAAAACTGCAAAATGCTTATTAGTTTTAGGCTATCCTGGACAAGGAAAAACTTCTTTATGTAGCAAGATATTATATGATTTAATTGAAATTAAACAGCAACTAAACACCAATTATTACCTCATCAAACTTCGTGATATTTCAGATACTAAAGAATTAATTAATAATCCGATCAAAGCAATTACGAATTTCCTTTCTGAACGAGAAAAGCAGTCATTTGATGCCACCGAAAACAATCTCGTATTGTTAGATGGTTTGGATGAATTATACATGAAAGATGGATTAAGCAATAATGACATTAAAGAATTTTGCAGAGAATTAGGACATTTATCAACGGACTCTTTGGCTAATACTAAATTTATTGTGACTTCTCGGTATGGTTATGTAAATATTGAAGCTTTAAAAAAGAACCAACATATTGTCGTAACTCTTGATGAATTTGATGAAAGTAGACAAAAAATTTGGGTCGAAAACTACATGAAATTTTATCCTAAGTCAAATTTGACTCCTGAAAAGATAGATCATATCAATGAAAATATTGAGCATGTTGCTGAGTTGATCCGTCAACCCATCTTGTTACATTTAGTTTCCAAAGTGGATATTGATTATGAAAAATTATCCAACAGAACTGCTATTTACAATCAATTATTTAATTCCTTGATAGAACGAAAGTGGGACAAAACTGGACAAATAGATAATTTAGAAGGCTTGACAAAGGTAAGCTTGCGAAATTATATCAGAGATATTGCCTTGGCGATTTTTCAAAGTGACTTTGAATACATTCGCAAACGAGATTTAGAAAATTTACCTGCGACACAAACCTTCTTAAACAAGCTAAAAACCAAAAATATTGAAAGTTCTTTAAAAAGTATCATGATTTCCTTTTACTTTCAAGAAGTACAAAAAGATGCAACAGACACAAAAGCCGAAGATCACAATACTAATTACGCTATTGAGTTTCTTCATAAATCCTTACAAGAATATTTAGTGGCTGAAAAAATATGGTATGGATTTTTAGAATTAGTAGAAAAACGTTCAAATGGTGAATATTTTATTAGCAATTGGGAAGATGCTTTGTTTCATATTAGTAAATTACTAAGTTCAAAATTGATTTCTAAAGAAGTTACTGATTATTTAAAAGAACTAATTAAAAACCATGAAGATACCGACCAAAAAGAGGAACTTAAAAAACGTATGCAATTCTTTTTTGAAGATTTCCTAGAAATTAGTTTTTACAATCCTATAAAAGACACCACAAATACCATAGAATCTAGCTTACATATTTTTTATGGTTTTTGGACAGTTTTAGCAGAAGTGAATATGGAGGAGAATTTAATTCCTGAAGCATCTCAAGATACGTTTGTAAAATTTCTAAGTTGGGCGACATTTAACAATGTATTGAGTTTTAATTTATCACACCAAGAAATAAGCTATATAATTTTTAAGAATACAGATTTGACTGATTCTATCTTAAAAAGTATGCAATTAAATGATATTTCTTTTAATAGAATATTATTTAGAGGTTCTCACATTATAAATATTTCTTTTGATAAAAGTTCATTTTTACATTGCGATTTTGAACATTCTTATATATCAAATTGTTCTTTTCATGTCATACAAATGTATCAATGTGACTTCTTAGAAGCTTATATAAGAGAGTGTGTCTTAACAGATATGTTCTTTTATACTTCTTTATTTGAGAATACTATTTTTGTTGATTGTGATTTCCAGAATGTAACGATGGAATCAATTGAAAATTTAAAAGGTTGTGGAGAAATCACAAATCCAAAAAATCTAGATCCAAAAATCAGAGCTGCTTTACCTGAACATATATTTAAAGAAGACGAACCAAAGTCTTAAATAACACTTCATATTTAACCTTTCAAAATGTTTCATACTAAGCCTGTTGAGATATTCACACTGAGCATTATCAAAATCTGGCACACTTTATGCCTATACAATTCCATATAAATTACGGATTTACAATTATGCTAAAAAACTATTCCGTATTTTTGAACTATTAAACTTAAAATAACAATGAAAAAAGCACTTATCGCACTATGTATGTTATTCGTAGCATTTACCGTGCAAGCACAAGAAACAGAAGCTGACAAGCAAAAAAGAGCTATGGAACTCATGTCTATAAAAGTAGATATGCAAGTTGATACTGAGCTTTTCACGCAAGCAACACCAAACACGTATGTTTCAGAAGATCCAAAAGCCGTAATTATGGCAATGATTGTTCCTGAAACTTATGAAAATGCTAAAACAAAACTTGAAGGGAATTTGCCTCCAGAGTTTGAAGTATCAAACAAAGGTGAAAAAACAATAAATGGTATCAAAGTAATATTCTTAGAAGGAACCAGCAAAGCGCAAGGTGTTTCTATCAATAGTACTGTGTATTGCTTTAAACGTGATGCTGAAACATGTGTTATGTTTATGGGAATGTCTGAAGTTGGAGCCGATAAAAAGTATGTAGATGCTATTAATGAATCAGCAAAGTCTGCAATTAAAAAACAGTAATTTGCTTCACCATATAAAACAAAAAATCCAGCAAATTGCTGGATTTTTTTTGACTAAACTTTGTTTGTACTTCCGTACTATTCTTCTTCAGAAGAAGCTGCTGCGGTGAAATCTGTCATTCCTTTCGAATGTAATAAATTATACCACTGAATTACCTTTTTAATATCACTTGGATATACTCTATCCTGATCATAGTCTGGTAACACTTCTGAGAAGTAATCTGTTAATACTGCTTTTGATTCTTTATGATTTATAGAAGTTGCTGCGCCGCTTTCTTTTGTCTTTACTTTTTCTAAAACTTCTGCTAACGGAATTTCTTCTGTATACGTGTAAATTGCAATTTCAGATAATAAACTTACATTGTGACGTAAACTTACTGAAATCTTTTTTCCGTCTGATAATGACTCAGCTACAAACCCATTACGAGTTTGTGTTTTTAATTCATAAAGTCCTGGCTTCCCAGAAATAGCTAATATTTTTTCTAAACTCATATTATATTTTTTCTACTTAAGGATGGCAAATATACAGATTGTACTTATTCCATCACTTTTTTTAACGTTATTTTATTCTATTGAATTAGCGCATTTTTTTCGCATCAGGAAAACGCATTTTGTAATCTACTTTGATACGTCCACGAGAAATATTTGTCAATCTTCCTTTTAATAAACGTCTTTTTAGGGCAGATAGTTTATCTGTAAACAAAATTCCTTCAATATGATCATACTCGTGCTGGATAACACGTGCAGCCAAACCATCGTATTCTTCTACATGTTTTTCAAAGTTTTCATCCATGTATTCAATTGTAATACTTTCTGGACGAAATACATCTTCGCGAATATCTGGAATACTCAAACAACCTTCATTAAAAACCCATGGCTCACCATTTCGCTCTAAAATTTTTGCATTGATAAACACTTTTTTCATGCCTTCAAGCTGTTTTCTTTGCGCTTCGTCTAATTCTTCGTCTTCTGCAAATCCAGTCGCATCAATCATAAACAAACGAATTGGCAATCCTATCTGCGGAGCTGCCAAACCAACACCATAAGCGTTGTACATTGTTTCAAACATATTTTCAAGCAAGGTATCTAAGTTTGGATACTCAGATGTAATATCTTTTGCTACTTTTCGTAAAACTGGATCGCCAAAAGCGACAATTGGTAAAATCATATTCGTATTATTTGTATAGATAAGATTGCAAAATAATTGTTGCACTTATTTCATCTATTAAACCTTTATTTTGACGTTGTTTCTTTTTCAATCCACTATCAATCATAGTTTGAAAAGCCATTTTTGATGTAAAACGTTCGTCAACACGCTTTATCGGAATTGTTGGAATTGCTTTGGTTAATAAGCGGACAAACTCTTTGATCAATACTTCACTTTCGGAAGCTTCATTGTTCATTTGTTTTGGTTCTCCTACCAAAAACAGTTCCACATTTTCTTTAGCAACATATTCTTTCAAAAAATTGATCAAATCATGAGTACGAACAGTCGTTAAACCAGAGGCGATTAATTGCATCTCGTCAGTAACGGCAATTCCCGTTCGTTTCTTTCCATAATCAATTGCTAGAATACGAGTCATATAAAATTTTGGCAAAAATAAGCTTTATATTTCAATGTGTATAAAAATTGTCAGAATTATTATGGTAATGATAGGAATGTTAGATTTTTAGATAGTTAGACTCCTTAGACTATTAGATGTAGTCATTACGGGAAACCGTTAGGTTATTAGCTGTTAAATTAGCTAATTGAGTATTTAAAAATTAATTAACGATGAAAAATTTATTAGTTTCTTCTGTAGTATTTTTAATATCTAGTTTTTTATTGAGTCAGGAAAATAAAGATCCGATAAAAAATGACAATCAAAATATTGAAATAATAGAGTTAAAAAATGAGATCCAAATATTAAAAAATTCTATTATAGATTTAAAACAAAATAATGAAATAAACTCTAATTTTTATAAAGAGTCACAATCAAATATTTCATTTACAGTAAATATTTTCATGGTATTCATAGGTGGAGCTTTTATACTTTTTGCATACCTTTTTAAAAGGCCAGACTTGATGTGGAAAAAAGTTAAGAACACCGAAAAAAAAGCCAAAAGCATTTTAAACAATTTGAATATGAAAATTGAAAAAATTGATTTTATCAGAAAGCATCAAGAATCAATTTTTATTCTAAATAAAAAAAGTCTATTCAACTACACTAATCAAGATTGGACTTTAGTAAATATCTTTTCAGAGAATGCTTTATCGAATACAGAAGAACATAATAGAACTTTTAATGATTGGGTATTTATAGGTCTTTCAGCATATAAAAAAATTGACTTAAAAAAATCTATAGAAGCTTTTAAAAAGGCTATAGAACTCAGTCCAAACTCAGAAATTGCTTGGAAACACTTAGGCACAGTATATGATAAGAACCAACAAATAGAAAAAGCTATTTTTGCTTACAATAAGGTCATTGAATTGAACCCTAATAATGATGTTGCTTACAATAATTTAGCTATTGAATATGTATCTCTATCTAAGTTTCCAGAAGCGGAAAAAAACTTCCTTAAAGCTATACGACTAAACCCAAATAATTACTTTGTCTACACCAATTATTTTGAAGCATGCTTAGTAAATAACACTCCTTTTGATGAAAATTTAGTAGAAGCGTTTATAGAGAGAGCCAAAAATAATACGAGTGCCATTGCTTCATTTGAAATGCTCTTGATTTATAAAAAAATAGTTAATCTTGAAATCGATAACTTGGAAGATGAACTAAATTCATGGAAGAACAATTACAATTCATTAAGTTGGGATGAAAGCTTCCGAGATATAGAGAACTGGATTAATAATGATTCTAACAAAGAATTTAAACAAAATTTAATGATTGCTTTAAATTTTTTCTCCAGTGATTCTCCATTTAAACAATAATTAAAAATATTTATTTTACCAAAACACTATACTTTTCAAATAAAAAATAAGAACTTGGCACTTTTAAATTTGAGTTTTCGTTTTGCAAAAGACACAACGTATACATTCCCTAGATTCTTTACGCGCTATCATGATGATGCTTGGTTTGGTATTGCATTCAGCTTTAACCTATAATGTGACGGTTCATGGAAATGTATGGATATTAAAAGATCCTGAAACAACGCATATTGCTACTGACTTTTTAGTATTGATGATTCATTCGTTCCGAATGCAAATCTTCTTTCTAATCGCTGGTTTTTTTGGTGCTATGTTGTTTTATGAACGAAAACCGCTAAGAATGATCAAAAATAGAATATCGAGAATTGTATTTCCATTCATCGTATTTCTATGTATCCTCGCTCCTATTCTTTCGTTTTCTTTTGAATATGCGAGTTCAGTACTCAACAATACACCAAATCCTTTACAAAAAGCAATAGCGCCTTTTTCTGAGCTTAGCTTTTACATCCCAAAAAGCACCTCGCATTTGTGGTTTTTATACTATTTAATTTATTGCACTGCTTTTACTGTTATATTGGCTTTACTCTTGAAAAAAACGCCACAATTTACTTCAAAAATCAAGAAGTTTTTTCGTTGGATTTTTCAAAGACCATTGGCACGAATTTTATGTTTTTCAGGAATAACTTTTGTGATGCTTTCTGTATTACAAACACCAATGATAGCTTCTTCTACTTCCTTAATTCCTGATACTAACACCTTTGTTTATTATATTTTATTTTATGTTGTTGGATGGATTTTATATACGTCTAAAGAATACTTAGATACCATTAAAAAGTTTGATTGGCTTTCAACGATACTTGCAATTATCTTAGTTTTAGCGCAAGGAATCATCATACAGTTCTCTGATTTAGATTTGAAACCTAATAGCAATTCACCATTATTGATCACTTTTAGTTCATTGATTGTTTGGTTATTTATTTTTGGAATTACAGGACTTTTTATCCGCTATGGAAGCAAATATTCTAAACGAATGCGTTATATTTCAGATGCTTCGTATTGGGTATATTTAATTCATTTACCATTAACTGCATTGTTTCCTCTAGTAGTTTGGAAATTACCAATTGGCGCCATTCCAAAGTTTCTGTTAGTAATTCTTTTGACGACTATTGTTTGTTTTGTGAGCTATCATTACTGCGTTCGGAATACATTTATTGGAAAATTTCTAAATGGTAGAAAGTATCCAAGAAATAATTAGAATAGTTTTAAAACAAATTCACAAAATGCAAACGGTTTCTTAAAAAAAGATATTTCGTTATAAATTCATCGAATCTGTTAGATCTGTAAATTTTCATGAAATAATTCATTTTAAGATTTTATCTTTACGCTTTGAATGTGTGCGAAGGATAGTAACAGCATCCTTTTTGGTACTTTGAGCGGAGTCAAAATGTACCAAAAAGATATAGTGAATAGCCTGACCTTCGATTTTTCTCGAAGGACGCACCCAAAAAACAGATATAAAAGCTATAAAAATTTATACAAACATGATCGCATTAAAAGAAGCTATTGAAAATGCTTGGGACAACCGAGATTTATTGAAAAATGACGATACACAAGCTGTGATTCGTAAAGTAATTGACTTGCTAGATGTTGGCGAATTACGTGTTGCAGAACCAACTTCAACTGGTTGGCAAGTGAACGAATGGGTAAAGAAAGCGGTAGTATTATACTTCCCTATCCAGAAAATGGAAACTTTGGAAGCTGGAATTTTTGAATTTCACGATAAAATTCCATTGAAACGCGGTTATGCAGAAAAAGGAATTAGAGTTGTACCACATGCTATTGCACGTCATGGAGCCTATGTTTCTAAAGGTGTTATTATGATGCCAAGTTATGTAAATATTGGTGCGTATGTAGACGAAGGAACCATGGTAGATACTTGGGCAACTGTTGGAAGTTGTGCTCAAATTGGTAAAAATGTACACTTATCTGGTGGTGTTGGAATTGGTGGTGTTTTGGAACCATTGCAAGCGGCTCCCGTAATTATTGAAGATAATGCTTTTATTGGCTCAAGATGTATTGTAGTGGAAGGTGTTCGTGTAGAAACAGAAGCCGTTTTAGGTGCTAATGTCGTATTGACCGCTTCTACAAAAATTATAGATATTACTGGTGATGAACCTATAGAAATGAAAGGTCGAGTTCCTGCAAGATCAGTAGTAATTCCTGGAAGTTATACGAAAAAATTCCCTGCTGGAGATTATCAAGTACCTTGTGCTTTGATTATTGGAAAACGTAAAGAAAGTACGAATAAAAAGACTTCTTTAAATGATGCTTTGCGCGAGCATGATGTAGCAGTTTAGACTTTTCTTAAACTGATTTAGATATTTTGAAACGTCATTGCGAAAGTTTTGAAAAAACTTGTGGCAATCTGTTACTAAACAAACTGATTACTTCGTCATACTTCCTCGCAATGACGTTTCAAAAAATTACTTCCTCTTTTTCTTCAAGTACTTCTTCTTTAAATATTTTTTTCGATTGATTTTTCGCTTGAATTCTGTACTGTGTTTAAGTAACACATCTTGTACTTCATGTAGTTCTTTGTTGGCGAGTTCTGCATAACGTTTGCTAATGATATGAATCATTAATTTAGATAACCACAAACGTTTTAAGTTTTCCATGCGTTGATCTAAATTCATCGATTCAAACTTCATTCTGTTTAAATCAATTAAATAAAAATCGTACTGCTGATCGCGCTTTACTATCAACGTATTTCCTGGAGAATGATCTAAAAAGTTGACATTATTTTCATGCAACTGAAAGCAAAATTCAGCAAACTGTTCTAAAATAATTCTACGGTTTTCAAATAACGGATCGTGAATTAGCGCACGAAAATCAAAATCATAATCAATATGTGCGCTTATGTAATAACTTTCCTTGAGTCCGAAGGCTGTATGATTTTCAATATATGCTATTGGAAAAGGTGTTTTAATAGCATTTAGCAATAACTTCTCTGCATATTCAAATGAACGTTTTGCTTTAGAAGGTCTGATAAACTTGTATACAAAACTGTTGAATGCTTTTGGTACGCGAAACGATTTTATATTGATCTTTTCTCCTTCCAAATTAAAAGACTTGATCACGTTACGTTCACCTTTGGTTACGTATTCACCTTGTGTTTCAAATTCATTGATAAAAGCTAACAATGCTGCCTTTTTATCTTTGTATTTTGGATGAATATGTACGACTTGCATAACTCGAGGATATTTCCCAAAGATATATTAAATGCATTTAAATAAAATATTTTTTTAAGTTTAGACACAAAAATTCTTCTAATCCTTGAAAGCAGAACGGTTCACTAAAGCAGTATATTTTATCCTAGTTATAACAATCAACAAATAAAATATCAAATAGATGAAATGAAATTTTAATAAAAGCCGAAAAAATAATACTTTGCACGTATTGCCCAGATATATAATAACACTAGATGAAAAAAATATTAATTATACAGAATAAGCGTATTGGAGATGTTTTGATAAGTTCTGTAATTGCTAATAATATTAAAAAAGTATTTCCTAAAAGTCATATTGATTTTATGGCATACGATTTTACTACAGGTGTTATTGAAAATAATCCGAATATTGACACGATTATTCCTATCAATGAAAAGGAATTAAAAAAGATTCCGAATTTGATTAAAATGATTCGCAAAATTCGAAAAGAGAAATATGATATCATTTTTGATCCATATTCAAAATTACAAAGTCGCTTGATCTGTTATTTTTCCAAAGCAAAATATCGTATAGGAAACAAACGTAAACACAAAAAATTACCACTTCGCTTCTATTCGCATCCTATTAATTTATTGGATGAAAAAACGCAAGTTTGCGGAAAAGCCATTGAAGATAGAATCAACTTAATTACAAGTGTTTTTCCATTAAAAAACCCAGATTTTGAACCAAAAATCACTCTAAAAGAAAGCGAAAAAACATATACAAAGCTTGATTCATACAAGCATCCTGTATTAATGTTGGGAATTCTGGGAAGTACTCCGCAAAAGTCAATGCCGTATGAATATATTGCAGAAATAGTAGATTATATAACGTCTAATTATAAGGTTCATATTCTGTTCAATTATGCACCACATCAAAAAGCAGAAGCTGATAAAATTTATGCACTTTGTCAAAACAAAGAACGTATTATTTTAGATATCTATGAAGATAGTATTCGCGGTTTTGTACGACTCATGTATGCATGTGATTTAATGGTTGCCAATGAAGGTGGAATTGTTCATATTGCAAAAGCTTTGAACAAACCTACATTTACCATATTTTCGCCGTATGTGAACAAAGATCACTGGGCAAGCTTTGAAGATGGAAAACAACACGAATCCATTCACTTATTAGAAGAAAAACCAGATTTGTTTGATACGTTCACATTTGAAGAACGAAAAAAGATTGAGGAAAATCCACATGATTTATACAAACAATTAACACCAGAAATGATTATTCCAAAATTGGAAAAATTTTTAGCTTTACACATAAAAAAATAGCATGAATCTGATCGATAAATTTCACAACTGGAGAAGAAGACTTCGTTGGAACAAACAATATAGAAAAGGACGTTGGGACAATTTACGTAATCCGATTGAAGCCGAACGTTACAATACTATTATCAATTATATCAAAACACATGCAAAGTCAGAACCAAGTATTTTAGATTTGGGTGCTGGCGAAGGTGTTTTGAATGAGTATATAAACGCTGAAAATTTCAGTTATTTCTTAGGAATGGACTTCTCTGATGTTTCTATCCAAAAAGCAAAGGCTAAAAACTTCCCAAAAGCAGAATTTGTCACTGCAGATATTCATACGTATACTCCAAGTCAAAAATTTGATGTGATCATTTTCAATGAAGCGTTTTATTACGTGCATGACTCTGAAAAACAAAATGTGTTGGACAGAATGTTAGCCCATTTAACAGATGAAGGTATTTTAATTGTATCAATTTACCGTGAAGGAACTGGTTGTTGGGAATATTTTGACAAAATGAAACAATTAGATTTTACAACTGTAAAAACCAATGAGGAAAAGACCTATTGGAAAATAGGTGCTTACAAACAGTAATTATTTTTTGAAGAGCTAATATTTCACCAGAAACCAAATAAAAGGAAAAAATTTAGCAATACAGCACTTTACTATTTATGAAGTACGTTTCGGTTTTACTGAGACAACAGTATTAAAAAACTTATAAAAATCCGCAAATGCTAACATTTACGGATCTTCACAAATTAAACTCTCATCTAATTTTCTGCATCTCTAAGACCTCTACAGTAGCCATTAACGTAAGCTTGTGCTTCGTCTCTATTATCAGCTTCAAAACTAAAGGTTGTTCCATCTAAGCATCTTCCTCGATAAGCTTGGAAGAAAAATCCATCTTCTACTAACTCGATTTCGATAACTTCTTTAGATTTGTCAATCTTTTTGTCTTCCTTAATTTCCCCAGTTGCATTTAACGTAAATGCAGAAAACACTAAAGCTGCTGATAAATAAATAACTTTTTTCATAAATATTTGGTTTTTGGTTAATATTACTGTAATTTAATTTAAAAAAGTGAATTTAACAAGAATTTCTTTCATTATATTGCTTTTTTTTCCCCTTTTAATGATTCATTCTCAACAACTTACTGTAAGTGGAGTTGTAATTAACGAGAAAGAAGAATCAATCCCTAATGTACTTATCTCTATTTTTTCAAAAGAAAAAGTAAGGATCGATTATATGTATTCAGATATCAACGGTAAATTCTCTTTTGTATTAGATTCCAATGATACTCCTGTATTTTTAAAAGTATCTTCCTTGTTTTATGAATCGACAGAAATAGAAGTTTCAGATTTCTCCAAACCTGCCATTTTTAGAGTGAAATCGAAAGTAGAAAGTTTAGAAGAAGTCGTTATTACCTCTAATAAGTTTAGTAAAGACACTGTCAACTTAGATATTAAAAAGTATAATATTAAAGACAGTGAAACTATTGAAAATTCACTTAAAAAAATTCCAGGTATAAGTATTGATAAAGAAGGACGCATTAAATTTTGGAATACTGAAATTGAAAAGATTTTAATTGATGGAGACGACTTAGCCAGCGATCAATACACTTTTATATCTAAAAATCTTCGTTCTGAGGTATTAGAAGACATTCAATTGCTTAAAAATTTTGAAGAGAACACAGTCTTCAAAAAAAGTAGAAAGTCCGATAAAATAGCGTTAAATCTCAAAATAAAAGATGGATTCAAAAATGTATGGTTTGGAAATGTCGCTTTTGGATATGGAAAAGGGTTTAAATCTGATCATGAAGTAAAACAAAGTACAAATATTGGATTGATAAAGAAGAAAATCAAATTTTTGAATGCACAGAAGTTTTCTACACTTGGCGATAAGTCTATTCCATTAATATTGGGCGAGAATGATTATGAACGAACTATTAATCCATTATATAATCAAAAAATTATAGATGTTTCTCTTCCTGATGAAGTGGTAAATTTTAACAACGCTTTTAGTGATACATTTTTAATGAACACAAAGATTAAGAATCTTGTGATTCGTAGTACTAATTTCATCGGAATAGACGAACAAGAACAGGAACTACAATCTATTACAGATTACTTTTTTCAAGATGAAGATTCATTTACAGAACAACGAAATAACGACAATCGAAATGTATTATTTTTTGGAGAATTGGAAGTAAAAAATCCATCATTAGCCAATAGTTATTTTGTAAATAAACTAAAATATAGAGTAAAACGAAATCGTTTTTCGTCACTTTCTTTGTTTGACAATACAGCGCAAACCTTTGATAATAGTAGAAATTCAGAACTCTCTTTTTTCAATCTGTTTCAATACACGTATCGTTTTTCTAATGGAATCATTTTGAATAATGAATTGAATATGGGTTTATCAAATTCAGATGAAAACTCGGTTATCAATTCAGATGATTTGAGTGCTCTTGTCCTTAATTCGCCTGTAAATCAAGTTGTAGATAGAAGGTTACACTATGTGAATTTTCAAACAGATGCCACATTCAAACTTGCCAAAAGATTAAAAAGTAGGTTAATATTTGCCTTTAAAAATAGTAGAGAACAGTTTGATATTACCTTACGTCCAGAAAATAATGCATACAGAAATAACGCAACGTATACAAGGAATGAATTTATTCTTGGCAAGTCTTTTGTATATAGTTATTCTAGAAAGTTGAGAGCAAAAGGAGGAATTTATACAAATTTCTATGATATCAACGATACAAACAAAGTATTTCTAAACTATAATATGGATGTAAATATAAGATATTGGGGAAGTATTGATCTTTCGTTTGCAAGAGTACAAGAACTTCCTGAAAATCAAAATTTCTTGATGAATTATTATCTTACAAATAATAATACATTCAGACGTG
The DNA here is from genome assembly GCF_965224175.1 of Kordia sp. Lineage (GTDB taxonomy): Bacteria > Bacteroidota > Bacteroidia > Flavobacteriales > Flavobacteriaceae > Kordia. The sequence continues at coordinate 4,990,606 of NZ_OZ245041.1, read as the reverse complement.
GTGGAATTTTATTTGAACCACTTAGTTTCAGCCAATTTAAGTTTAAACTGAATAATAAAAACAAGAAAGGAACCTTTAATAATGAAGTTTCTTTCAGATATAAAACGACAAGCGCGTCAATTCTTAATCAATTTTCTTTACAAGATAATGTGAATTTCAATGATATTTTTCTTATATTAAGAGAAGGAAAAGAATACGCTTTTGGAGAGCAATTAATCGTTTTAGTAAAATCATTAGGATTTAAATTTGAAACTACACATTCTTTTTTAAACGTTCCTTTAAATATTGACACCAATGAATTAAACGAACTGTATTTTGGAACGTATAATTTTGAAATCACTTCGTATTTTAATTCAGCTTTTAATTTTAATTTGAAATTTGAATACAATAAAAATTCGCAAACTTTCAATAATACCAAGTCTACTTTTGACTCAAGAAATGTAATTCTTGAAAGTAATGTAGACATCAGCGAAGCACTTACATTAAGTCTTGATGGCGGTGTTTATGAACTGGAAAACGATTTTTATAACGTATTTAATATTGCGCTTACTTATGAACCTAAAGACAAAAAAGTGTCTTATAATTTAAGAGTAAATAACATTTTAAATGAAGACGAGTTTTCATATCAACAACGAAGTTCGTTTTTAAATTCAGTGACCACAATTCCCTTAGTTCCTTTCTATATGTTTGCTAGTGTAAAATACATTTTTTAACCTTAAAATTTGATCCATGAAAAAGTATATTTTTTTAATGTTGGCATTTGTTTTTTTGAGTTATGCAAATTCACAAAACAACAGAACCGGTATTATCTATTATGACCATATAGACAATCATTACTCAGAAAGCTATAATGCTTATTTAGTATTTAACGAATACAAATCACATTTTGTAACTTCTAAAGATTCACTTGGTGTTTCAGTGAATGGAAAAACGGTGATTAATCAGCATAATGATGAAGATTTAGTTGAAGTAAGTGAGTATGATGACGTTTCTAAAACAAGACGTCATGGATTGGAAGTGTATCTCAACAAAGCTACTGACAGTATGTTTTTTACGAACGCTTTTACATTAACTTCTAGTTTGTTATACGGAAAAGAAAAAAGACCTAATATCAAATGGGAATTAAAAGAAGATACGAAGAAGATTGGAAAATTTACGTGTAAAAAAGCAGTCACCAAGTTTAGAGGAAGAACTTATATTTGTTGGTATACTGAAGAAATTCCTTTGTCATACGGACCATGGAAACTTCAAGGATTACCAGGTATGATTTTGGAAGCGAAATCAACCGATGAATATTTTGTGATTCAATTTAGAAAAATAGAATATCCTGTAACGCATATTTCAGTTCCAAAAAGTGAAGAAAAGCTTTTACACAGCAATAAAGACTTTATGACCATGGAACAATATAGAACTACGCAAAAAAATGAAATCGAAAAAGTGAATAATCATTTAAAAGTTTCTGCAAAAAAATACAACGTACGAGTACATCCTTTTAGTGAATTGGACAACTTTTTGGAAGTTTTTGGAGATCAAAAATAATATCGTACCCTAACATATTCAATTTAAGAAAAAAACGCTCATTGTACATTACCATACAATGAGCGTTTGTTTATTTTTGAATGAAAGTGTACTACTTCTTCTCTATTCCAAAATCTGTCCACTTCTTATTTTCGTCTTTTGTTGTTTTACGAATCGCTAGATTTTTATCAATTGATTCTTGATTTTTATATCCTCTCGGATGATCTAAATGTACACAAACTGCACTATAGCGAATTTGCTTACTTTTGAGTCCGTAGTTAAATAAACGTTCTCCCAACTCACGATCTTGTCCACCATATTGCATACGTTCATCAAAACCATTAATAGCGACAATATCTTTTTTCCATCCAGAAGCATTGTGTCCGTTCCAACTAGCATTTGTAGGAGTTACGGCATTCAAAAAGCGTGATTTTAAGCCAGCAGAAGTCAGTTTATTATTCTTAAACGAAGCTTTCAAACCGTGTTTTTTCAACCAAGCAACATCAAAACATTTTCCTTCATAAATATCTTCTTTTGTAATTAACTCAGAAATATTCATTGGTAGCATAAAGTAACCTCCCGAAAGGAAAAAACCTTCTTCACGCTGCTTTACATGATGCTCTACAAAATCGGTACGCGGAATACAATCTCCATCAGACATAATGATATAAGGTGTACTACATTTTACAATGGCTTTATTGAGGATTTGTGACTTCTGAAAGCCATTATCTTCATGCCAAACATGTACTATAGGATAAAAAACTTCTTTTCGAATTTCTTCGATTAAATCAATCGTTTCTTGCTTAGAACCATCGTCAGCAATCACAATTTCAAACAACCGATAGGTTTGATTGTTGTATCCGTGTAAAACTTTTGCTAACCACTCAGGAGAGTTATAGGTGCTTATAATTATGGAAGTGTCTATTGTTGTCATACAGACTGCAAAGATAAAGTTTTTTAATAAGTTTCTTCTGCAAGCGTTAAATTTTGAAATAAAAAACAATATAAAATTTAGCGTTGCATTAGGAAGTATTTCATTCGTACACTTATTTTTTTCATTGGCTTTCCAAAAAGTTTCGAATGAAAAAATTATATGTACTTTTGTGCTTTAAATTTGTCATGCCAACATTATCTGTCATAATTCCTACGTATAACGAAGCTTTGTATCTAAAAGACGCACTGTATTCGGTACAGTTTGCCGATGAAATTATTGTGATAGATTCATTGAGTACTGACGAGACAGTTGCTATTGCTGAAGCACATGGTTGCAAAGTACTTTCACGCAAGTTTGACAATTTCTCAAATCAAAAAAATCATGCTTTACAGTTTGCTACTTGCGATTGGGTTTTGTTTTTAGATGGAGATGAACGCATTACGCATCAGCTTCAAAAAGAAATTGTTGCAGCAATGAATTCGAGAAAACACACTGCCTATAAGTTGAATTTCCCACACTTTTACATGAATCGTTTTTTATATTTTCACAACAACGATGTGACTCGATTGGTAGAACGTGAAAAGTGTCATTTTGAAGGAAATGTACATGAAAAACTTATTGTTGATGGAACTGTTGGAAAGCTAAAAAACAAAGTGCTGCATTACACCTACAAAGGTTTACTACATTATATCAGTAAAAAAGATAGTTATGCTTGGTTTCAAGCAGAACGCATGTTGGAAAAAGGAAAAAAGGCGACTTATTTTCATCTAGCTTTCAAACCTTTATATCGTTTCTTTCATGAATATATCGTAAAACGTGGCTTTATGGATGGTGTTCCTGGTTTGGCTGTTGCCGGAATTAACGCGTATGGTGTCTTTTCGAGATATGTAAAATTGATTTTGCTTCAAAAAGGAATTCGATAAACGGACACAAATACATCTTTTGACTATTCGTCTATGAAATCCCTTTCATTTATCTAAAAAAAAATAACCGAACAACGATATATTGTAGTTTTGAGTAGTGTATTTTTTAAATACATTACCCCTTTTTTATTACTACCAAAAGAGTTCTTCCCTAAGAACTCTTTTGCCTTACATGTATCTTGTAAATGTTATTCCTATTCGAGTAAAAAAAGTATGTTATTTTCGCTTGTATCTATTCATGTCTTTATGCTGCCAAATTAAATTGACGATTTGCCACTTACCATTAGTTTTGATTAATTGTAAATACTCAACCCAATTGTCAGATGTCAATTTTACAGAAGCAATATTGCCATATACATCTTGAATTTCAATCGTATTGGTAGGATTGAACGGAAATTGCATTCCAGATTTATTCCAGTTTTTTGCATACGCAACCATTTGCTCTTTGGTTGTTTTTTGAATATATTCTGAAGCTAAATCTCTGTCGTATTTAAAGGTAACTTTTTGTAAATCTTCACTCAATACTTCAGCCATTAATTTAGGTTTTAACTTTTCTAAAGCTGCTAAATATCCTAAAGATACATTTCGGATAGCAGTTTTGTCTTCTTCTGAAGCATTTTCACTGAGTTGAACATTACTATTACTGTAAATGTTTCGTGCTGCAATGCGTTTATTTTTGGTATCAAACAATTCCAATTTGATAAAATTCCCTAATTCATCATATCGTTTTTTCCCAGCTGCATAACCCCATTGATTCATTACCAAATCATTGTTTTTGTTATGATAGGTATACGTTATATGATTTCCGAGTTCGTCGTACTGATCTTGATACGACGCAACTCCATAAATGTTTTCGGTGATCTCTAAAGTTTCATTCAAGTTGTAATGTCCTTTTGGCTTACCATTTTCATCAATTGCAATACCTGTAATTCCAAACGGAAAGTATGGAGAAATATCTACGAAAGTATCTTGCAAATTAAATCGTTTTTCTACAACAAATTTTGCTGTTTTTTTCCAAGTATATCTTGCTATTTCCCAATTGGATTCCATTGGCTTGTTGGCAAGATCAAAGAAACGAAGTTCTATCTTATTTTTTGCTTCATCAAATGTGTATACTTCTTTAAATACGCTTCTGTCATTGGAAATTTGTTTTCCGTTAGGATCGAAAAATGTTCTTGTTTCTTTTCCACCTGAATATTCAAAAACAACTCTATAAACTCCTAAAGAAGCCAAAGGATGCACTTTTTCAGTATGGTAATGATTATTTATAATTTCTTGCAATCTATTTTCTGCATCATAGGTAAACACATAATGTGATGTATTGGAAGCCGTAGCTTTATCAATAGGATGTATTCCAACAATATCTATGTATGGAGAAACGTGATTGTAACGTAAATGCCTGTAATATGAAGTTTTTTGAGCAAAACTACAGAGTGTAAACCCACAAAGTAATACAAAGAGTATTTTTTTCATTGTTTTGATGTTTGTGTCCATTCTATTTTTAAAGAAGCTGCAAATTCTTCCATTGAATTTAAACCTAGTTCTTTTCGTCTTTTGTTAAGTAATTCTGGTGTTTCTATTGGAAAAAATGAAGCTTTACCTTTGTCATCATATTCGTACTGTGTACCGTATAATTGAGCTTTGTTGGAATTGATTAGCATTCTGTCAATCAATCGTGCATAATGGATAGCTCTTGATTCTTTTTGTAAAACAGATGCTTTGAGTAAAGGCGCATATTTTTCTTTAGAAGCTACCGAACCATGTTGAAGTACAGCCCACAAAGTAGTATTTGCCAAACGTCCTACTTGCGAAATACCTAGCCAACCATGCGTATCGATGATAGCGCAAACACGTTTTTCTAGCACTTTATCTTGTGCTTCTACAACTTCCCAAAAATATTCCATTTCAAAGGAATCGCGACCCAATTTCTTTTCGGCTTCTTGATAAATTCGCCTAAAGGTTTGATCTTTCTTAAAAATAGTCTCCAACTCTACTCTGATTTGATGTAATTGTATCGAGTCTGCTTTTTTAGTATCATTCTGCTGAGCAAACAACGACCAAGTACTAGCTAGACAAAAAATGTATAAAAGATGTTTCATGGTAAATGTTTTAATGCGATCAAATATAACTAAAAAATTAGTTTAAACTAAAAACTTAGTTAAAAATTACATTACAACACTTAAGAACCCTTTAGTTATAAAAATTTATAATGAAGTACTACTTTATCTCAAGATCAGAAGCAATGTCCACCCATTTAATGTTCCAATTAGTACCTTGATGATTTCCAGTTGTGTAGAATAAATATTTGTGATCTGGAGTTACAAATGGGTTTCCTTGTCCTGATGTATTTATCGCATTACTTAACTTTTTCTTGTATATCCAGTTTCCTGAATCATCTTTAAAACTAAGATGTAAATCTAGTTGATTGCCTACGGTTGCGTATATCATATACTTTTCGTTCGGAGAGACATAAGGAGTACATTTATCACCTTTAGGGTTTATTGATGCTATGACTTTTTTAGCTTCTTGATATTCACCATTTATACTTTTGGCATGATAAATATCCATTCCACTATAATCTAAATTACTTGAATGAAAGTATAAAGTTCCTGAATTTGTTACTACAGGATGTGAAACAAGTTTGTTTCTAAGATTTGGAACATCTACATACGTAGGTTTGCTCCACTTTTCATTAACTTTCTCTGATTTCCATATATGCCATGTTTCCGCAACATCTTTCATGTTTGTTGGTCTCGTAGAACTAAAATAAATTGTATTTCCATCAGGAGAAAAATTCATTCCGTGATCGTCGTATTGGCTATTGAAAAAAGCTTTTTTTGGTTGACTCCAATTGCCGTCTTTTTTTTCTAAGATATACACATCAAATTGGGTAAAATCTTTGTTTGACAATGTGTAATAATAATGTTCTAAATCTGGACTGAATATTCCTTTATGAATTATTTTATCTTTTGGCGTGAGCTCTTCTTTAAAGACAATAGGAGTTTTTGTAGGAAGGAGCTCTGTCAAAAATTTAGCTTTTTTGTCGTCTTTAGTATACTTACAACCTAACATAGCGATTGCAATCAGAAAGAGATACCATTTTTTCATTTGTTTTATATTAGAAGAAAAATGATTTTCCACGTCGCAATTTAGTACTAAACTTTCGCAAAGAGTCTTCTCCTTTGATATCTAAGCGTTGTACCTCGTAATTGTTTTTGAAAGGAAACGTATTCACTCTATTTCCAATGCGTAATCCAAATGCAACTTTGTGTTCATGAAGTGTTTTAAAGAATACAGGTTGTTCAGGTTTCTTACGAGGATATTTCCCATACGGATATGCTAACACATTACTCACGTTCAACTGGTTTTCAATAATAAACTGCTTACATTTATCAAAATCTTCGTTGATTTCTGCTGTAGACAGTTGATCGTATTTTTTGTGTGCAAACGAATGCAAACCTAATTCAATGATAGCAGAATCCATACTTTTTAATTGTGCAACAGACATCAGTTTTATGTTTCCTGTATTCCATTCATCAAAACCATCAACATATTGAAATGGAATGTAAAAACAAGCTTTTAAACCATATTTCTGTAATAGCGGATATGCTAATTCTAATTGATTTACATATACATCATCAAACGTAATAATAACTGCTTTATCAGGAAAATCTTTAGGAGATTTTAGTTGTTGCAAGTCACCAAAATGCAAACTTGTATAGCCGTTTTCTTTTAAATAACGGAATTGCGCTTCTAAGTTTTCAGTAGAAATTGTCAATCCGTTACTTTCAGAAGCATCTGTAGTAACAGCATGATACATTAAGATTGGTAATTTTGGCATAAGTGGTAACTGATTATTGAGAATTAAACGTTCTCAACAAAGCTACTAAACTTATTCAACTTACAACAACTAATATAAATTCAATACTTATGATGGAATTTCTAAAAAATCAAGCATTACATGCGGTTTTAGCTGATTTGTTACATTTCCACTTCCATAATCTTCGTTAGCATCATATACACCAAAATCGTTTAGTTCTACTTTTAATGCGCGCTGTTTCTTTTTCTTTGTTGGTTTCAATTGATCAAAATTCACTTTCTTTAAATCTATCCATATCATAAAAGGACTGTATCTAGAACGGAAGAAATAACGTAATTTTCTTTGATCGGCAAGTGATATGTATTGTGTTCTACTTAAGTCTTCGGACTCTTCTCCTTCAGTTTTTGTTGCTGGCTGTGCTGCATTGTTCATGACTGCTGCCAATTGGGCTAATGCAAATTCATTCTTTACCTCTGCTGTCATTTGTTTTGAAAAATACGTAGCTCTTACAAATCTGCTTAAAGATAAATTGGAACCTGGCAACAATGCTGCAGTATCTGCGGAAGCGTATTTTTTATTCAACTCATTCCAATAGGTTAATGATTCTATTTGAATATTAAAAAAAGGATCATTTGCCATAACTCTTACTTGGTCTTTTGTATACTTCCAATATTTATGATTGTATGTCTTCTTGTCTATTTTTACATTTGAAAACACGTTTAAATGCCCATCAATATATTCAAATATTGCAGAGTTTCCATCGTTATCTCCTACAGCTAAATGGCATGTTCCTAGCTTTTTGCTTCCTGGAATAATCGTTGTTTGAATGTAAATATTATTCATCGCAATAACTGCGTCTTTTACAGTTTTACAAATGTCTAGGATATATTGCGCCCAAATACTCATAGACATTGGATAATAGCCTTCTTTTTGGGGATGTTCAGGATAAATCGAATTTGACAACCATAATATATTTGCCGTTAATCCTTCTGAGTTCATTCCATCAGAAATAGCACAATCAAAGTTAGAAACGACAATACTACTATAAGCAGATGTCCATGAGAATTCTTCTCCTGTACTTGTTTTTGCCATTGCTTTTCTTTGAACACCTTTAGGCATTGCCCATAATTGCGGTGTTGGATTTACTGCCCAATCCATATTTCGTCCTACAAGATTGTTTCTTTTCTTGTTGGTAAAAAGTACACGTGTACACATAATAATTTGGTTAAATTTGAGGTTAATAATTTATTTTTCTTACTAATTGCAAGGAAATATATTTCGATTAAAATAATAAATTACACCTTAACTATTTTTTTATTGTTCTAAAAATCCTAAAAAATGTTCTGAACACTCATTTGAGCGTTCTTAATAATTTGTGATTGGCTTTTTATTTAAATTATGTATTGATGGTAAAATCATTACTTTTGTCGCGATGTATCTCTTTTGATAGATTCTTTTGATTTGTAACACAAAAAATTACGTATGCTCATAAGATTTTTTATTATTATGGCGCTGTTTATTTTTTATCCAAGAGGAAATTCTAGAGATAGAAATACATCTAGCTATTACACAAAGAAAAACTTACGCCACAAAGAAAAAGAAGAGCATGCAGAAGATTAGTGCTTTAGCAATTACATATAACGAGGAAGACAATATTGAAGCGTATATTGAACAACTCTCTTTTGCTGATGAAATTATTATTGTAGATTCGTTTAGCACTGATAATACGGTTGCTCTAGCAAAAAAGTATGATGTTAAATTGATTCAACGAAAATTTGATGACTTTTCTTCTCAGAAAAACTTCGCTATCGACCAAGCATCATACGATTGGATTACTTTTTTTGATTTAGACGAGGAAATTCCAAAATCTTTGGCAGACGAAATCGTTGCAACTGTGAATTCTGAAAATGCCATGAAAGCGTATCATGTAAAACGTGATTTTCATTTTATGGGGAAACGAATGAAATACAGTGGTTTTCAAACCGATATTTCTGTGCGATTGTTTCATAAAAATCATTGTCGCTACAACGGAAAACCTGTTCATGAAACTATTGAAACCGCTGAAAAAATTGGTTTGTTAAAACATGCTGTTGCGCATCAAACGTATAAGAATTTTGACAATTACAATCAGAAACTGAGTCATTACAGTCGTTTGCAAGCAGAAGCTTTGTACAAGAAAAATGTACGTCCAAACGCGTATCATTTCTTTTTTCGTCCGTTGTATCGTTTTTTACATCAATATTTTTTGCGTTTGGGTTTTATGGATGGAAAAGAAGGCTTTATTTTGTGTTATGTTCATGCGTTTTCAGTGTTTAAACGTTATTTACAATTATGGACGATGTACCGAAAAATTGATTGATACAAAATGAAATTGAAATGTTACAATGTCTATTCTCTAAGAAAAAAGGTTCATGTGAGGTTACATGTGACCGCTAAAAAGCAATAAATTCGAACACATGAAGAACGTTTTTTTAGAATCACATAATATTAAGAATCTCCATTTTGGTTTTGGTCAATTTAATTATCATTTGATAAAAGGATTGTATCAGGCAGAAATTGATGATTTTAAAATGACGCTTCACGCGAAAAACCTCAACGCACTTAAAGATGAATTTGGAAATTATTTTGATTATAAAAAGTATCAATCTTTTCGTCGCTATCCGATGTTGCGAATTCGTAAAAAATACGATTTATGGCATTCTTTAAATCAAAATATTAAGATTGAACCTTATCACAACATTCCATATTTATTGACGGTTCACGATGTGAATTTCATTGAAGAAGAATCTAGCGATATGAATCATGAACGCAATGTACGTTTTAGAGAGAAACTAGAACGAAGTAACGCTATTACGTATATTTCAAATTTTGCAAAAGCATCAACTCACAAGTATTTTGATGTACCAAACGTTCCTGAGTATGTGATTTATAATGGAAATCCTATTAGAGAAGTCACACTTCCTGAAAATCATCAACCAAAATTAGTTTCAAACAAACCATATTTGTTTAGCATTGGTGAATTTACACTAAGAAAAAACTTCCATACACTTGTAGAAATGCTCGCTGAATTACCTGATTTTAATTTAATTCTTTCAGGAAATAATAATACGGAATATGCCAGCGGAAAACTTGCTGAAACAATTCAAAAATACAACTTACAAGATCGTGTCATTATCACAGGGAAAATTGGAGATTTAGATAAACAATATTATTTACAAAATTGTGCTGCTTTTGTTTTTCCATCATTGCGTGAAGGTTTTGGAATTCCGCCAATTGAAGCCATGCGTTTTGGAAAACCTATATTTTTATCAAACAAAACTTCATTACCAGAAATTGGTGGCGATCATGCGTTTTTCTGGGAACATTACGATCCGAAGTATATGGCAACAGTTTTTGAAAACGGAATGCATACGTTTCAAACTAATAAAGAAATCTACCAAAAAGCATACATTCAACGTGCACAAAGCTTTGATTGGAATGCTACAGCAAAGCAGTATGAAGACGTATATCGTAGTCTGATTTAATTTTCTTCTTCTTTATAATTATATAATTTTCCAGCCATTTTGGTTTTACATTTCTATGCAATATTTGTAGTAGAATTTGAAATTTACAATTGCCTTGACGCAACCTTTTCATAAAATAAGTATCTACCTAATAAGTCATTAAAACAGAATCACCATACTATTTACTTTTTCTAGTGATCTTTTATTTGGTTTCAACTTTTTTGAGTTAAGCAATCGAATTTTACATAAAGATAGAATCGTAGAAAATAATCAAGGTGAAACAGTCACGACATATATACTTTAGTAATAAAAAGAATTTTATAACATCTGTTTAGATGTCTTAATCTTAATTAGTTTTTTTGTTTAAACACCATCTACATTCCTTTTATGATGGTGTTTTTTATGATCTTAAAATTCGATTTCAATTCGTTTTCATTCGCTACTTATAAAGAATTATTTTGTTTGTTTCAACACATACAAAACAACAAAACTATTTCTCTTTTTGTAACATACACAAGGCTCAAAACGCCATTATAACAATACATAAGAGCGTTGATCACTATTTTACAAATGTTAATCACTTAGTACTGAGTTTTTATAAAACATCACTAGCAACAGTTTATTTTTAGGATGTAAACAAGTTTCTTTGTTTCAAACGAACTGTATTCTGAACATAAAATAACAATAGAAAATGGAAAATTTAATTGAAATTAAAAGCGATTATAATTCTTTAGACAAACTACATCGGTTTTTAGAAAAAGAATCAAATTTTGAATGCTCAAAAGATTATGACATTTGGGAACATAGAACAAATGCTGATGGACAAATGGCACAATGTATTGTTATTAAAAAAAGTGGCATGCATGCTGTAAAAGCATTTTTTGTAAATCAAGATACTGTAAAAGTGAATCATATTATCCCCAATAAAATGATGCACGCATATTTTGGTAAAAGTGTAAAAGCGCGAAGAAATATTATTGAAATTATTGCAGGTTTTATAAAGCAAGCATTACTAAAAGGATCGCAAGAAAAAGCATTTAAAGAATTGGAAGGAGAAATCAGTAAAGCCGCAGTGTAATTGATTATCTTTTAATATTGAAGACAAACCTCACTCAATAGCGCAACATAATTGTTGGAAGTTTACATACCATTGTTACATTTTTTGTAACGATGGTATTCTTTTATAATCCAAAAATAGGTCGTATCCAGTTTTCAATTTTATACTTTGAAAGAATAGCTTCTTCAATTTCTACATAGGGAGAATCTACAAAATCTGTTGGAATTTCTATATTACTTTCATCGACAACTAAGATGTTTTGCGGATGGTAAAAATCGTAATTCACAATATCTTTATTCGTTGTAATGAGTTTTTTGCGATGTCCTAGTGCTTCAAAAATTCTGAATGACAAACCAACTTGTTCCGTTCGTTGAATTTCAACAATAATCTTGGTTTTTAATATCAAATCAGAGACTTCTTTGATTGTTTTTTGCGTAGTAATGATTTCTACATATTCTGCTGGCATTTCGCTTCCGTTATACACCTGAATAGCATATGTCCAAGATTTCTCAGTTAAGTATTTTGCTAAATTTTCCAACAATGGAAAACGGTAATCATTGGTTGAAATATTAAAAAACTGATAGTCAAATTTTGTATGATTACTTTCTTCAAAAATATAATTCGTCAAAAAAGACAAATTGTACTTTTCTACATCCAAACGATCATAACTATACACAGTATCAAACATAGGAATAATGTCAACTTTTCGCGGAAAGCGACGTGTACTATCGTAATAATAAGCAATAAACTTCTGAGTAAAACCTTTTATAAAATTTAAAACATCATCAGACAACATATCAGGACGAATGATGAAAATTTCATCTTGTGAACCTAGTTTTGTCAAGGAAGCCTTGATGCGATCTGTAACAAAAGATTTTTTCAGATTCTTTCCCAAAAACAATTTCGAAAAAAAATTCTGTGCTTTATGAAATGTATTTCTATACTGAAATGCAGGTTGATCTAAATATAAAATCTTCGCATCAATAGTATCATATTGTTGTAAAGCATTGTGAATATGTGCCGTATAACCAAATGCATAAGGCGCAATAATCAGTATTTTTTTGGAAGATTTCAATTATACAATAATTCCTAATCCGTTGCAATGCGGATAATTGTACACACGTTTTCCTGTTGCCTTTGCTATATCAATTACAGCACGACGAACTTCTGGAAAACTTTCGGTGTCATGGAAAATAGTGCATTCGCTATGTTGAGCAGCCCACAATCCACATTCGTACGTTTCTTTGTAATTATGCACAATATCAACATGAGAAAAGTTGTATTGTTTTGTATCTTTTTCAATCCAATCACGGTAATCTGATTTGATCAATTCGATATTTTTATATGCTGCCAAAGAAGCTTTCGTTTTTTCGTAATGATCTCCTTTATGATCTGTATGTTCATCTCCAATAAAAATATCAACTCCTTTCACTTCTTTAAAAAAGTTTGAAAACACCACTGATGAATACCCAAACTCAACACCAAACTCAATACAAGAATCACGACCAATATTGAAGCGTTCTAAAATATCTTCAATAATTAACTCTAAACCTGCCCAAGCTGTCACCATTTCTTTAATCTTTTCTGGTTTCGACTTTTTGATAGGTTCATACGTTTCTATCGGTAATCTTTTGTGTAAAAGGTATTTTTTAAATTTTGAACGAAGTCCCATAATTACAATTTGTGTTTCCGCAAAAGTATAAAATTCAACATAAATTTGTGTAGTTTTGCACAATTACTGTATTTATGAAATGAGTTTTCACAATTTTTTAATATCTATCGAGATGATTATTGACGAATTCCATCTGACAAAATTCATAAAATAAAATAACCAGATGAAAGATATTTCTATTGTTATCATCAATTACAACACGGCCAAATATACGCTAGAATGCGTAGATTCAGTCATTAAATTTACTGACAAATCTTTGTCGTATGAGATTGTAGTTGTGGATAATAACTCTCAACAGGAAGATTTTACACATTTACAAGAAAATTTCCCAACACAAGATCATATTTCATTACACAGAAGCGTAATCAATACAGGTTTTGGTGGCGGAAATATGTTTGGTGCACAATTTGCCAACGGAAAGTATCTGTTATTTTTGAATAATGATGCGATGCTGCAAAACGATTGTTTGTCTATTTTACATTCGTACATGGAAAAAAATCCTAAAGTTGGTGTATCAACAGCTCAAAACTTTGATGAACATAACAATCATGTCATTTCTTTTGATCATGATAAAGGCATTCGAAAATTACTATTAGGAAGAAGTTTTTTGGAGAAAAACTGGTCAAAACAATTTCCGAAACGCAAAAAAGAATACACCGAACCTCTTTCCGTAAACTTTGTCAATGGTGCATTTATGTTTTTTAGGCGAGAAGTTTTTGAAAAAGTTGGCGGATTTGACACAAATATCTTTTTATATTTTGAAGAAATGGACATTTGCTTCCGCATGCGACAAGAAGGCTATACAAGTGTATTAGTTCCTGAAGCAAAAATACTTCATTATCAAGGTGTCAGCACAGGTGTTTCTAAAGCTATCAGTAAAGAAGGAATGATTTCGCACATGTACGTACTAAAGAAAAACTATTCGCACGCAAAATATCTGTTTATTAGAAGTTACTACTGTGTAAGCTTTCTAATAAAACCTAAAAAGTGGTTTATGTTGTCACTTGTTTGGAAAGGCGCTCATTTATCTGAATCACTAAAGCAAAAACAGCAAATTCGTTTTTAACCATGACAGAAGAAATTCAAAAAACTTTTGATCAATTGCAGTTGGGAAATACCATTTTATATCCTACAGATACGGTTTGGGGATTGGGTTGCGATGCTACAAACTCAGAAGCTATCGCTAAAATTTATGCCTTAAAAAGACGTGAGGAAAGTAAAGCTTTAATATGTTTGGTAAGTGATGTTCGCATGCTCGAACGTTATATTGAAAACATTCCAGAGGTTGCATATCAGTTACTAGAAGCGGCAGATAGACCTACAACAATTATTTATGATCATCCTGTCGGAATTGCTAAAAATTTAGTCGCAGCAGATAATACCTTGGCAATTCGTATTCCTGATGATGAATTTTGCCAAAAACTCATTCGTAAATTTAAACGCCCAATTGTTTCTACTTCAGCAAATATCAGTGGACAACCAACTCCAAAAAGCTATAAAGAAATTAGTGCCGAAATTATAAATGATGTGGATTATGTTGTAAATTTGCAAAGCAAAAAAAACAACTCCAAACCATCTACAATTATTCAATTGAGATCAAGTGGAGAAATTAAAATAATTAGATCGTAGTTTTATTCTTAGTTGTTAGGTATTAAGCGATTAAAATTGCGAACAGTTAGCAACAAAAAACTAACAACAACATTTAATGAATTACAAAGAAGCCTTACAACTCAATATATTTTCAACAATTTCTAAAGCAGCAACCGAATTACAACTAGAAACCTATGTAATTGGAGGTTTTGTACGTGACTTTTTGTTGAAGCGCGGCGATGCCAAAGATATAGATGTTGTTGCAGTTGGAAGCGGAATTGAATTAGCTAAAAAAGTAGCTTCACTCCTACCAAACAAACCAAAAGTACAAGTGTTTAAAAATTATGGAACTGCCATGATTAAAACCAAGGAAATTGAAGTAGAGTTTGTTGGCGCACGAAAAGAAAGTTACGAACGTGGTAGCAGAAATCCTGCTGTAGAAAACGGAACGCTTCAAGACGACCAAGATCGTCGTGATTTTTCTATCAATGCGATGGCATTAAGCTTGAACGAAACAACATTTGGCGATTTACTCGATCCGTTTCATGGTTTACAAGATTTAGAAAACAAACGAATTGTAACACCATTAGATCCAGATATTACTTATTCAGACGATCCGTTACGCATGATGCGTGCTATACGTTTTGCAACACAGTTAGAATTCAGAATTGATCCTGTTTCACTAGAAGCAATCACTCGTAATTGTGACCGAATCAAAATTATTTCAAAAGAACGTATTGTCGTAGAACTAAATAAAATTTTAAGTAGTAAAAAGCCATCTATTGGCTTTAAACTCCTAGAAAAAACACAGCTTTTACCTCATATATTACCAGAGTTAGTCGCTCTAAAAGGTATCGATGAAATTGAAGGACAACGTCACAAAGACAATTTTTATCATACACTTGAAGTTGTTGATAATATTGCAGAACATACCGATAATGTTTGGTTGCGTTGGGCAGCTTTATTACACGATATTGGAAAAGCACCAACAAAACGTTTTAGTAAAAAAGTAGGTTGGACATTTCACGGACACGAATTTGTAGGTGGGAAAATGGTGCATAAACTTTTCAAACGCTTACGTATGCCATTGAACGAAAAGGTAAAGTATGTTCAAAAAATGGTGATGATGAGTTCGCGTCCAATTGTACTATCGCAAGATGGCGTAACAGATTCTGCCGTACGACGTTTGGTTTTTGATGCTGGCGATCATGTAGAAGATTTAATGACACTCTGCGAAGCAGATATCACTACAAAAAACCCTAGAAAATTTGAAAAATATCACAACAATTTCAAAATTGTGCGTGAGAAAATTGTAGAAGTTGAAGAACGTGATCATGTACGTAATTTTCAGCCGCCAGTTTCTGGTGAAGAAATTATGGAAACTTTCAACTTGAAACCATCCCGAGAAATCGGAATCATAAAACATGCCATCAAAGAAGCTATTCTAGAAGGCGAAATTCCGAATGAATACGGAGCAGCACATGCATACATGGTTGCCAAAGGAAAAGAATTAGGATTAGTAGAAAATACTGAAAAATGAAGAAAAACTTCAATACCATTGCCAAAGTCACTTTAATACTTGTATACCTTGTTATTATTGCTGGCGCAGTCGTTCGTATGACAGGAAGTGGAATGGGTTGCCCAGATTGGCCAAAATGTTTCGGATATTATATTCCGCCAACAGAAGAAGCGCAATTGCAATGGCAACCAAATCATTTTTACGAAGACGGCATGGTCATTATAGTTGATGAAACACTACAAGTTGCCAAAGAAGATTTTACAACAACCACAAGTTTCAACAAATTAAATTGGGAACCGTATACAAAACACGATTACGCCATTTTTAATGCGTTTCATACTTGGGTAGAATACATTAACAGACTGTTTGGTGCATTGGCAGGACTTGCAACACTAGTACTATTAATTGCTTCTTGTTGGTTTTGGCGTGAAAAGAAAATCATCACACTACTCTCTTTATTCACTGTCTTAGGCATGGGATTCCAGGCTTGGCTAGGAAAAACCGTAGTAGATTCCAATCTTGCGCCTTTTAAAATTACAATTCATATGGTAATGGCGTTGGTCATTGTGGCTGCATTGCTATACATTGTGCAAGCAACTTCCAATAAAATTAAAACACACAAAAGCGATTCTTTCTTTATAAAATTATTGTATGCTTCAATAATTCTAACCTTAGTTCAAACGATATTAGGAACACAAGTACGTCAATTTGTAGATGAACAAATGCATACACTTGGTGAAGAAAACAAATCTTTATGGCTGGCAAACCCTGAACTCAATTTTTACATTCATCGAACATTTTCTATTGTGGTATTATTGGTAAATGTATTCTTGTTTTACAGATTCCGAAAATTGCAACTTGGTTTCTCAAAAATATATTGGGTTATGGTTTTATTACTTTTAGAAATCATTTCAGGAATTGCAATGTATTATATAGATTTCCCATTCGGATCACAAACCATACATATTGTACTGGCAACGATACTATTTGGGATTCAATTTTATGTAATCTTAGAAGCCCACAAAGCGACCAAACAAATAGCTCTTTAATCGTTATTTCTTATCGCTCAAAGTCGTAAGAATAATAATTTTTAACAAAGCACATCTATAACAAAGAAAACTTTGTAAATTTGCAATCCTAATTTTTGAAAGGACATGATTTTTAGATTTAGAATAATATTAGATGCAGCGGAAGATGTATTCCGAGATATTGAAATTCAGGAAGATGCAACTTTTGAAGACTTCAATAACGTCATTACACAAGCGTTTGGCTTTGATGGAATGGAAATGGCATCTTTTTATGTAAGTGATGACGAATGGAATCAAGGAGAAGAAATTTCTCAGTTTGATATGAGCGAAGGACAAGATTCTATTCGATTGATGAATGAAACAACTTTAGACAGTATCTTTTCAGAAGATCAAACACGTATGATTTATGTGTATGACTTCTTGAATATGTGGACATTTTTGGTAGAATTGGCTGAAATTGCCGAACCTGTCAATGGACAAGCATATCCAAACCTATTATTTTCTCACGGAATTCTTCCAGATAGTGCGCCAGACAAGCAGTTTGAAGCAGAGCAAGATCCTTACGGAATGGAAGGTGACGACGATTTAGACATCAATGATTATGATAGTTTAAACTTTGACGAAAACTGGAATTAGCTTTAATTAGCTCAGCTACTTATTACACGAAGTTTAGCGAGCTTTTTAAAAGATTTTTCTATCTTTTTGGGCGTTTCCATTTTTTATTCGGCATACGCCATAAAAAATCGTCAGGCTTTCAGCAGTCGCTCTCTACGAGGAGCTTCAACAAATGCTTCAATCCTTAACGCAATAGTTTCCAAGAATGTGGAAATTTAACGAAAAGGTGAAAACCAACAGAGTAGTATCTCACGAAAGTGAAAACCAAGACAGACATAAAGAAATAAAAATACACCCTAATAATGATCAATTTATACAGTGCACAAGTAGATTCCCTTTCTATTCATAAAGTTGGGAATAAAAGTAGAAACGAAAATGTGTTTCTTTCTTCAGAACCGTATCAATTAACAGACGAAATTACACCATTACTTAAAGAATACTTTTTCAAACCATTTAGAGAAAAAGAAGAAAACTACTTTCAGTTTACCAACGAAGTTGATTTAGAATTCAATCCGTTGTACGCTATTGTAACTGATATTTTCAACGATCCAGCATCTGTGCATGAAAATTCAAAAAAAATAGCTTCTTTACTCTTCGAACAATCACAACATCCACATATAAAAAGTGGTGAAGTATATGTTGGTTATTTTGAAAATACAGTGATCGACAATGAAAAAGTAGATGCCATCGGAATTTTCAAGTCAGAGATCAAAAACGATTTCCTTCAATTTGAAGAAAAAGGCAGCAATTTAGATGTATTATTACAACAAGGAGTTTCTTTGAATAAACTTGATAAAGGTTGTATCATTTTTAATGTAAAAAAGGAAGAAGGTTACAAAATCCTCTCTGTAGATAGCAATAAATACGATACTAAATATTGGTTAGATCATTTCTTAGGAGTCGATGCATTTGCGGATGAAAACTTTTACACTAAAAAATACTTAAAGTTCTGTCAAAACTTTGCAAAAGATGTTGTTTTTCCTGCGGAAGATAAAAAGGAAGAAGTAATGTTTATGAACCGTGCAGTAAATCACTTTGCAAAAAACGATACTTTTGAAGAAACTGAATTTTTAAACGATGTTATTGAAAATCCAGATTTAATTCCAGAATTTAAACATTACAAAGTAGAAAAAGGTCCAAAATATAGCATTGAAGATGTTTCTGAATTTCCAATTGCTAACAAAGCGGTTTCTTCTGCTAGAAAAAGCATCAAAAACACGATTAGTTTAGATACTAATATTCAAATCAAAATGGATTTCATCAATCCTGAATCTGCAGAGAAATTTGTAGAAAAAGGTTGGGACGAAGAAAAACAAATGTATTATTACTTAGTATATTTCAACAAAGAACAAAAAGGATAAACACAAAAGGCTTTACAATAATTGTAAAGCCTTTTTTTTATGAGTTTATTGCACTAAGCTAGGATTAACCTCCAATTCCTCCATCTCCTTCCAAGCAAGATTCTTGAGATGATGCTATCAAACAATATCCATTAGGTAACGATATTCCGCCACAACTTGCACATAATTCTGCATCGTATACTTTAGGAGGTTGTACGCCACCAATTGTGTTCAACTGTTCTTTTTTACTTAATTCAGAAACTCCCTTAATTTCTAAAATGCTTTTTTTCATGATCATATAATTTTTGATTTGCCTACTCTATTGATGAATTGGTTTTTCGGCTTCCACCTTTTATTAAAACTAATCGTGATCGCCTCCCCAAATACCTTGACACTGTATTTCCTTGCAATAAGAACCCGTCTCAACACAATTTGAAGTTGTTCCTCTAGAACATTTAACTTGTCCAGCTCCTGTAATTTTCTGTTGTGTTTTTTTACTTAATTCAGAAACTCCCTTAATTCCTAAAATGCTTTTTTTCATGATTATATAATTTTTGGTTTGCCTACTCTATTCATAAATTGGCTTTTCGGCTTCCACCATTTCTTAATGACATATTATAATCTAAAAAAGGTTCTCCCAAAAGATAATATGAACCT
Source organism: Kordia sp. (assembly GCF_965224175.1). Lineage (GTDB taxonomy): Bacteria > Bacteroidota > Bacteroidia > Flavobacteriales > Flavobacteriaceae > Kordia. The sequence goes on along the minus strand of NZ_OZ245041.1, from coordinate 4,970,430 downwards.
ATATTATTAATCACGATCTTCAACTCTTGGACCCCAAAGTCCTTTGCAGTAAATCTCATTACAATACCATCCAGTTTCTCTACAAGATCCTCCTGTCCAGCATGGAATACCAGCTCCAGTAATTTTTGATTGTGTTTTTTTGTCTAATTCAGAAACTCCCTTAATTGCTAAAATGCTTTTTTTCATGATTATATATTTTTGGTTTGCCTACTCTATTTATAAATTGGCTTTTCGGCTTCCACCATTGGTTAATGGAATTAAATTTAGATAGCTAACAGGCTTTTTACAGAGAATATTAAATGAAATTCGTGTGCATGTACCCAATAACACGTTGTGAGTTGATCAATTTATAAATTGACATCTATTCCCAAAAAAATCATTCAGAATTTTATTTTCTTAAAGGTTTACCTGTATTTTGTAACAATTTTTAATTTGAGTCGTCAACTATATACAATCAATCAAAAAACTAAATCATATTGAAAACTATTCTAACACTGCAAAACCTAAGTAAAAACTACGGGTATATAAAAGCAGTACAAGACTTATCGTTCACAATAGAAAAAGGAAACGTTTATGGTATTTTAGGACCTAATGGAAGTGGAAAATCTACAACATTAGGAATGGTCTTAAATGTAGTAAATAAAACTTCTGGAAATTTTCATTGGTTCGATGGCAACGTAGAAGTGCACGATGCTTTGAAAAAAGTCGGCGCTATTATTGAACGACCAAATTTTTATCCATACATGACAGCTTATGACAATTTGAAGCTTGTGTGTAAGATTAAAAATGTATCCAAAGAAAAAATTGAAGAAAAACTTGAGACTGTTGGGCTTTTAGAACGAAAAAACAGCAAGTTTAGGACGTTTTCATTAGGAATGAAACAACGATTAGCAATTGCTTCTGCCCTATTGAATGATCCTGAAATTTTAATTTTGGACGAACCGACTAACGGATTGGATCCGCAAGGAATTCACCAAATTAGAGAGATTATAAAAAATATTGCTTCAAAAGGAACAACCATTTTACTTGCTTCTCACCTTTTAGATGAAGTAGAAAAAGTATGTTCGCATGTCGTAATTTTAAGAAAAGGACAAAAAATTTATTCAGGTCGCGTTGATGAAATGGTCGCGAGTCAAGGATTTTTTGAATTACAAACTGAAAAAGAAGATCAATTACTTTCGTATTTAGAAAATGATGCTGCTTTTGGAACCGTAAAAAAAGAAGGTGATCTTATCACTGCTTTCTTGACATCTCCTTTGAGTGCAGCCGATTTCAATCAAAAAATGTTTGATCAAGGCATTGTATTATCACACTTAGTGAAACGAAAAGAAAGCCTTGAAGAACAATTCTTGATCCTTACCAAAAACCAATCTAACTAATTTATCTTTTAACGACTATGTTACGTTTATTACAAATAGAATTTCAAAAACTATGGCTAAATAAAACGAGTAAAGTACTTATTTACATTTCGTTTATTTTTCCATTATCAATATTGATCCTTTCCTCAATTAAAATTAATTTTTTCGGATATTTCACTTTAGACTTATCTGAAACTAAGATATTTGAGTTCCCATACATTTGGCATATTACCACATTTTTTATTGCCTTTTTCAAGTTTTTCTTTGCCATTGTTGTCGTCTCCATGATTGGAAACGAATATAGCAATCGTACGTTGAAGCAGAATTTAATTGACGGTTTAAGCAAGAAAGAAGTCATCCTTTCTAAGTTTTACTTTATTCTAGCTTATTGTTTAGTAGTAACAGCATTAGTGTTTATCATTACGTTGCTGATCGGTATATTTAATACGCCTTCCGCAGATTTATATCTTGACAACATACTTGGCGGTTCAGAATTTATTTTGGCTTACTTTGTAAAACTCCTTACATTCTTCAGTTTCTGTCTATTTGTAGGTGTTTTAATCAAACGTTCAGCTTTTGCACTTGGCTTTTTATTTATCAGTTTTATTGTAGAATTAATTCTTTACGGATTGTTCCGTTTTAAATGGTATAACTACGAGATTTCAAACGAAATCATGCAGTTTTTCCCGTTTACTTCTATGTGGAATTTAATTGATGAACCTTTCTCAAGAATTATATCTGTACACAACACACAAGAAATGTTTGTAACTGACTATGGTGCATATTGGTATGAGTTTTTAATTGCTTCTGTATGGATCGTTATTTTCATCTTTTCTTCATACAAATTATTAAAACGTAGAGATTTATAACAAAATAGTATACAAATCATATAGATTTAAAAGAAAGAGCGACGCAATTCGCTCTTTTTTTAGTTCGTAATTAGTATCTTTACGCGCTGTAGAGTATTGAAAATTGCTATGAAATACCTTGCTTTAAAACTGTTATTTCAAAACATACTCCTCATCCTAGAAAAAGAACAATTCTCAAAATCGTAAAATAATAACCTCATAAAGGAGTTATTAACTTGGATTATTGAGCATTTTTTATGCGTTAGAAAAAATATTAATTACAGATGAAAAAACTATTACTATTTATACTTATCGTTTTACCAACTTTTATATTTGCTCAAGGTGAAGCTGCAAACTGGTATTTTGGTCAAAATGCAGGAGTTCAATTTGATCCTGTTACTGGAAATGTAACCGCTGTTACTGACGGAAGTTTAAACACATTAGAAGGTTGTGCTTCTATTTCAGATTCTGATGGTGATTTATTATTCTATACAGATGGTATTACCGTATGGAACAGAAACCACCAAATTATGACCAACGGAACAGGTTTAAATGGAGATAGTTCTAGTACATCATCTGCCATTATTGTCCCTAAGCCACAAGATCCAAACATCTACTATATTTTTACTGTTGATGAGCCACATCATAATGACGGCGGTGTAAACAATGGATTAAACTACTCAGTTGTAGACATGACAAACGGACTTGGCTTTGTAGACAACGCCCAAAAAAATGTACCATTAATTACGTATGATACTTCTGATGTACAAGAAACACGCTTTAAATGTTCCGAAAAAATATCTGCTGTAAAAAGTAGTGATTGTGAATCATTTTGGGTAATTACACACTTCATCAATAACTTTTACGCTTTCAAAGTAGATGCTGTTGGAGTTGAAACGACTCCTGTAGTAAGTACAACACCTACCGTTATTCCTATTACTGGATATCGTAGAAATGCACTTGGATACTTAAAAGCATCGCCACAAGGTGACAAATTAGCTGCTGCTCACTTAGGACTCACTAACGTAGAAGGAGGAAATGGTCCCGGAAAAGTAATGCTATATGATTTTGACAACGGTACTGGAATTGTTAGTAATGAAATAGAATTATATGACGGTGATGCGCCATATGGAGTAGAATTCTCTCCAGAAGGAACAAAACTATACGCAACAGTAGGATTAGGTAACAGTGGTACTGGAAACAGTTTATTATTACAATATGATTTGTTATCTGCAAGTATTCCTGCGTCTCAATTTACAATAGACAACTCTTCCACATTTTCTGCTGGAGCTATTCAAGTAGGAATTGATGGAAAAATATACAGAGCTTTATTAGACTTTGGAAATACTGGAAACACTGGACGCTTTTTAGGTGTGATAGAAAATCCAGAAGCAAATGGTCCTGCGGTTATTTACAATGAAAATGGAATTTTATTAGACATCAACAACACAAATACAAACTTATCAAGAATAGGCTTACCTCCATTCATTCAATCGTTATTTGCAACTCCTGTAGATATTATTCGTAATGGTGTTTCTTCTACAGAATTATCACTATGTACAACACAAGATTATACGCTTATGGCGGATGATATTCCAGGAGCAACCTATACATGGACACTAGATGGAACTCCATTGGGCGAAACTACTTTTCAATTAAACTTAACCAATGTAACACTTGCTGATGCTGGAGTTTATCAGGTTACTGTTGATCAAAATAATGGTGAATGTCCTTTACTAGGAGAAGCTACTGTTTCTATATTTACCTTACCAGTTGCAAATACTGTAGAAGATCAATTTATCTGTGATGACAACAATGATGGTTTATGGGCTTTAGATTTAGATGCAATCTCAGCTACAGTCTTGGACACACAAGACACAAATCAATTTACAGTGACATATCATGCGAATCAAAATGATGCTGATATGAATATGAATCCATTACCAACACCATATACAAATCAAACTGCTTACGATCTCGAAACTATTGTTGTTCGTATTGAAAATAATGACAATACTACTTGTTTTTCAACGACAACTTTTGATTTTGATGTACTAGACCTACCAACTGCTAACAATGTAGACAACTTTGAAGTATGTGATGATGCAGTCGATGGTGATGACACAAACGGTTTTGCTACATTCGATCTATCAACTCGTAACTCAGAAGTATTAGGTACTACACAAGATATGATGCAATTCAACATATCATATTACGCTAACCAAGCGGACGCTGATGATTCAATGAATGTATTACCAATATCAACATATGTAAATACAACAGCTGGCGGAAACCCTGTAGTTGCTCGTATTGAAAATGTAGACAATCCAAACTGTTACAGTACAGTTACTTTCAATGTTGTAGTAAACCCACTTCCTGTTATCAATCAACCTGTCGCATTACTTCAATGTGATGATGATACTGATGGTTTATCCGATTTCAATCTTACGGAAGCAAATTCTTTACTTTCTGCTGATTCAGCCAATGAAACCTTTACATATTACACAAACTTAACAGATGCACAAAATGCAACAAGTCCTATTCTAAATGATACTGCTTACAATAGTGGAAATGGTGGACAAGTCTTTGCTCGAATAGTAACTTTAAACGGATGTTTCCGAACAGCAGAAGTAAATCTAATTGTAGGTACTACCCAAATTCCAAGTACTTTTCAACTAACATATGAAGTTTGTGATGACGATGCTATTGATGGAGACAATACTAATGGAATTGCCACATTTGACTTCAGTGATGCGGATGCACAAATAAATGCTCTATTCACAGCTACAGGTCAAACACTTACCATAACATACTATGAAAACTTTGCAGACGCTTTAGCAGAACAAAATCAAATTACTGACATCAGCAATCATAGAAACGATGCTTCTCCAAACCTACAAAATATTGTAGTTCGTGTAGATAGTGATGCTAACAATGCTTGTTTGGGACTAGGAGAACACATCTCGCTAACTGTAAATCCTTTACCTGATCAAAATACAATTTCTGATTATGTTGTTTGTAGCGATGTAGCTAATCAATTTACATTCGATCTTACCACAAAAGATACTGAAGTAATTGATGGCCAAACAAATATAGATGTCACTTATCATGAAACTCAAGCGGAAGCTGATAATAATACGAATGCAATTATAAGTCCGTACACAACTTTTCCAAGAACAATATATGTACGTGCGACCAATAATATAACTGGTTGTGTGAATACAGCAATGAATTTCGAATTAATCATCAATGAAAATCCTGTGGTAACTATGCCAACTGATTTTATTGTCTGTGATGATACGCCTTTTGATGGTTTTGCTTCAGTTGATTTAAGTACAAAGTATACAGAAATAGTTGGTACGCAACCTGATCTTTCTGTTCAATACTATCTAAGTCAAGCTGATGCTAACAACAATACAAATGCATTAACAATTCCATACACAAACATCAGTAACCCACAAACCATCTATGCTCGAATTGAACATGGAATAACAAGTTGCTACAGCACAACAAGCTTTAACATCATAGTAAGTGAAGCACCTGTGGCTAATACGCCTGCGAATCCATTAGAATACTGTGATACAGATAATGATGGTTTTGGAATCTTCGATATCAGAAGTACAGAAAGTGAAATCACTGGCGGCGTACTTCCAGGTCAAGTAACAGTTTCGTATCACGAAACGCCAGAAGATGCAGACAATGATGTAAACCCACTGGCAGATACTTACACGAATATCAATGCGTATAACCAAACGATATATGTGCGTGTTGAAAATGTACTTACAGGTTGTTTCAATGTAGTTTCCTTGGAATTAATTGTTCATGATTCTCCAGAGATTGCTGCACTTGATGTTGTGAGTCTCTCAGAATGTGATGATGTAAGTGCGGATCAAATCGCGCAATTTGATTTGACGGAAGCAGAAACAGATCTATTAAACGGAGAAGATCCATTAACTCATACGGTTCGTTACTACAACACGCAAGCCAATGCTATTGCAGGAACTACCACAGGTGAGATCAACAATATAAATGCTTACAGTAACATACCACCGAGTCCACAAGTGATTTGGGTACGTGTGGAAGATCAAGCTACGGACTGTGCAAGTATCACCAATCTAACCTTAATTGTAGATGAACTTCCAGTACTTACACAATTACCAGGATTAGAAACCTGTGATGCTATCACTCTTAATGATGGAATTGAAGTATTTGATTTGACTTCTTTGGCAGAAGATTTACTCAATAGTGTGCCAGGAATTAGTCTTCAGTACTATGCTAGTCAAATGGATTTAGACAATGACACACCAATAGCAGATCCAACGGCCTATAGCAATGCAGAAGTTGGAGTGCAAACAATCTTTGTATTGGCAACTAATGATACTACTGGTTGTCAAAACACGATTACCTTTGATATTAGAGTAAATCCATTACCAAGTCCAACACTAGATCCAAATGGGATGTTGAGCGCAGATGAGTGTGATGATGACAATGATGGTTTTGTAGCATTTGATTTAACAGCATTGATCAACGATATCATCAACAATGAGCCAGATGTAGTATATAGTTTCCATGAGACAGCCTCTGATGCTAACAACAACTTAAATCCACTGGCAAGTCCATACACGAATATCATGATGGACACACAGACGATCTATGTGCTAGCGACAAACACTGTTACAGGTTGTTTTACAGTGACACCGCTAACCTTAACGGTTGTTCCAATTCCAGAATTACCACTAAACATTACCGATTTAGAGGCTTGTGATGAAGAGCCATCGGATGGATTTGCGATGTTTGATCTAACTCAAACACAGATGGAAATCTATGGCGATCAGACACCAGGAGACTTTACCTTGAGTTACCATGAGAGCGAACAAGATGCGATTGATGCAGTATCACCGATAGTCAACCTTACAGACTACATCAACATTACGATCAATCAACAAACGATCTGGGTACGTTTAGAAGATAATGCTACGGAGTGTTATGCTATAGGTAGTTTTGATATCATTGTGGTAGCACCACCAGTGCTGGTACAACCAACACCATTCTCATTATGTGATGACTTAGAGAGTGGAGATGAGAGTGATGAGATCAGCAGTTTTGACCTTACTGATAAATATATTGAGATCACAGGAGGAGACACGAGTTTAACTTTGACGTATTATGCAAGTCAAATGGATTTAGACAATGATACTCCAATAGTAGATCCAACAGCATATCAAAATACAAGCAATCCACAGGTGTTGTACATCAGAGCAAGCAATGCAGCCGGTTGTACAACGGATATCACGATGACACTTCGTGTACTTCCAATTCCAACACCAAACACAATGCCAACGATTTTAGAGGCTTGTGATGATGATAGTGATGGAGATGCAGCCAATGGCATGTTGATCTTTGATTTGACACAATCCGAGGCAGAGATTGTAGACAATGAAAGTAATGTAACGGTTAGTTACCATACGACAGAGGCAGATGCGGAGGCAGACACTAACCCAATAGCAGATCCAACGATGCACAATGTGGATATGGCGAATGCTGATATGAATGGACAAGTGATTATCTATGTAAGAGTAGAGAGTGACATCCAGATTGATAGTAATATGTTACCATGTTACAAGGTAGTAGCTTTACCAGTGGTGGTTCATCCACTACCAGAATTAACAGCTACCGCATTTACATATGTATTCTGTGAGTATGACAATGATAATGTGGGACAATTTGATTGGGATGTGGTTACCAACTCCTTAGATCTATTAACAGCACCACAGATGATAGCAGACTTTACGGTGAGTTATCACCCAACAGTAGCTGATGCACTAGCTAATACCAATGCCCTTGTGAATGGATTTGAAAACACGAGTGATCCACAAACGGTATTTATCCGAGTGGAGAACACTGCAACAGGTTGTGTGAATACCAACAATATTGCTAGTTTAGAGCTTAGTGTAGAACCAATTCCAACGGCAACAGCGCCAGCAACCTATGAGTTATGTGCAGTAGACGAGGCGGATCAAGACACAGCGATCTTTGATTTGACAAGTTTAGATGCAACGATCATCAATGGACAAATGGATATGGAAGTAGTGTACTATGAAACAGCGGCAGATGCAGCAATGGATATCAATGCGATCACTAATGCTTCAACGTATATGAATACATCTAATCCACAGACCTTATATGCAAGAGTTCGACAGATGATGACTGGATGTTTATCAGATCCAATCTTATTCAACTTACAGGTGAATCCATTACCAGTGTTTACCCTACCAGCAGATGATATCTTATGTGTGGATGATCAAGGACAGGCATTAGAAGAAAGAATCATTGGCGTAGACTTCGGAGCAGGCTTTAGTTATCAATGGACTACACCAAATGGACCAGCAACAACGGCTACAGTATCTGTAACTACAGAAGGAGAATATAGTGTAACGGTAACAGATGGAAACCATTCAACCAACTGTACATACAGTGATAGTGTTACTTATGAAGCATCTTCAGCACCAAGTGTATTGAATATCCAGATTACTACACCAGCTTTTGCAGACACGCACAATGTAGTGGCTACGGCATCAGGAGGATCAGGAGCATATGAATACCAATTGGATGATGGAGACTGGCAAGCGACAGGAGAATTCTTAGACTTACGTCCAGGAGAGCATACTGTTACGGTACGAGATACCAATGGATGTGGAGAATTAGTAAGAACCTTCGAATTGATCGACTACATGAAGTTCTTTACACCGAACGGAGATGAATATCACCCAACATGGAACATCATCGGACTTAGAAACCAACCAAGTGCAAAGATTTACATCTTTGATAGATATGGTAAGTTATTAAAGCAGATCAGTCCAGCAGGACAAGGATGGGATGGAACCTACAATGGAACACCAATGCCATCGGCTGACTATTGGTTTAGAGTAGAATATGTAGATCCATTTGATGGGACACCAAAAGAATTTATCAGAAACTTTACTTTGAAGAGATAATTCAAACAAAAAAGAAATACATATAAAAAACCGAAGAAACACAATCTTCGGTTTTTTTATGAAGTGAGAATTTGTTACTTTCAAGCATTAATCAATTATGCGTGAATAAACTAACTTACATAAGTATATTTCTCTTCTTAGGTTGCTTTTTTAACGCATTCAAATCAAGTGCTCAAGAAATTTCTTTATTTCAACAATTTAATGGTCGTTATGACTATACAGCATTTGGAAATACATTAAATACAGTCGAAAATGGTCCAAGCAGCGTATGTACCATCAATACAAGTTCTAGCGCAAGCTTAACTTTAAATGCTGATCAAACAATGGTTGCTGCTTATTTGTATTGGGCAGGATCTGATGATGGCGATTTTGATATTGAACTGAATGGAATTCCAGTAACAGCACAACGTACCTTTAGTGACGCTTTAAATAATGATCGAACTTTTTTTGCGGCTTTTGCTGATGTCACAAGTATTATTCAAGCAGAAGGAAATGGAGTATACACTATAAGTGAATTTGATCTTACTTCCGTAATCACGCCATACTGTCCTACAGGTACAAATTTTGGAGGTTGGGCAATTACCGTAATTTATGAAAATCCATCGCTCCCATTGAATCAACTCAATGTATATGACGGTTTAGAAAGTGTTCCTGAAGAGTTAGAAATTACTCTAGAAAACCTCAACGTTTTTGATAACATGGGCGCGAAAATAGGCTTTATTGCTTGGGAAGGAGATCAGGCATTAAGCGTAAATGAATCTTTACGAGTCAATGGTACACTCATTTCAAATTTTCCTTTGAACCCTGGTAACAATGCCTTTAACGGAACTAATAGTTTTACTGGCGCAACCGATTTATACAACATGGACATTGACTTTTATGGCATTCAAAATAATATTAATATTGGTGATACAGAAGCGACTATTTCGCTGACTTCTGGACAAGATTTCGTTATGATCAATAATATTATTACAGTTTTAAACAGTCAACTTCCTGACGCAACTGTCAGTATTGATCAAATTGATTCTGTTTGTAATTCAAGAGATCTAGAAATTACTTATACTGTTTCAAACACAAATAGCACTGCAGCTTTACCACAAAATACACCTATAGCTTTTTATGCGGACGGAACACTTGTAGGCACCGCTACTACACAAGTTTTGCTTCCTATTGGCGACAGCACTCAACAAGTAAGTACGGTTTCAATTCCTACGACAATTCCTAATACTTTTGCGCTTTCAATAGTGGTTGATGATGATGGAACTAGCACAGGAATCGTTGATGAAATTAATGAAGATAATAATAGTGCTTCACAAATTTTGACTTTACCAACCTCTCCTATTCTTCCTATGTTGCCGAATATTGAATTGTGTGATAATATTGAAAGTATTGTATTTGACTTAACAATTCAAGAACAATTCTTTAGTGAGACATTTTTAACTTTTGACTATTTTGAAAGCTTACAAGATGCTTCAAACAATACAGATGCCATTACAAATCCTGAAACATATAGTAGCGCAAACTACCCTGCACAAATTTATATTAGAGTTACAAATAACAACACGCTATGCTTTTCTATTGGAGATTTTGAGTTAATTCTACTAGAAAGTCCAGAAACAAATCAAGCAGAAGATTTAAAAGCATGTAAACTAAACGAAACTGAATCTGCAACTTTCGATTTAACAATAAATGAAGTTAACATAAATCAGGATTCAAATATTATTTTCACATACTACGAAACAGCAACTTCCAATGATACATTCCAAGATGAAATAACAACTCCAACAACCTACAATAATATTACCAATCCGCAAACAATATATGTCACTGCAGAGAATACTGAAGGTTGTATCACAGCTATTTCTTTTGACGTAATTGTTGAAGATTGTGAAATTTACATTCCAAATGGCTTCTCTCCTAACGACGACGGTAAAAATGATGTTTTTAACATCTTAAACTTGGAAGCGCATCCAAATCATGAAATTCATATCTACAACAGATACGGAACGCTCATTTTTGTTGGTAACCGAATTACTTCTCACTGGAATGGAATTGCCAACAGAGGTACACCTAGAAATAAAAAACTACCAACAGGAACTTATTTTTATATACTCTATTTAAATGATGAAAACACACTCGCAAGTCCTCTTTTACTCGAACAAACATACACAGGTTGGGTATATTTACAGAATTAATAGATTTAAACCCAATGAATGTCGCTGATTTTCTGTATTTTAGTTAGATATAAAGCCAAACTTTAAAATAACTTGTATATACTAAAAATAGTTTCACAAGCGTTAAATAATATATATATTTGTTCATTATTTATGATGAAGTCGAAGTGAAAATTGATGATAGTCTGCCCAACTAGAATCATGCTTTGACCTAATACAACTTAACCCCATTTCTATGAAAAAAGTCTACCTAATACTTTTTACTACCTTATGTGCTTGCCAAATAATTTCTGCCCAGCAAGTAACTACAAATGAATCATTAACGTTACAACAATTGGTAGAGCAATTGGTACAAGGTTGTGTAGAAATTTCAAATGTAACTTCTACCGTGAATGGTAATGTAGATGGTTTTGCAAGTTATGGAGCTTTTAATCAGGCAGGTTCTGGCTTTCCATTTGCGAATGGTTTAGTACTTACTTCTGGTCGTGTATCTGATGTTGGAACTAACGAAAATACTTCTCCTTTAAATAGCGGTTCTACTGCTTGGGGAACTGATCCTGATATTGAAGCTGCTTTAGGAGTTAATAATACACTCAACGCAACATCTATTGAATTTGATTTTATTGCAGTAACCAATCAAATTAGTTTTAACTATTTATTAGCTTCAGAAGAATACTTTGCAGATTTCCCTTGTCGTTTCTCTGATAGTTTTGCTTTTTTAATAAGACCTACAGGAAGTACAGCTCCATATACAAATATTGCTGTTGTTCCAGGCACAAATATTCCTGTTAGCACAAGTGTTATTCATGATGAAATTGTAGGTTTCTGTCCCGCTGAAAATGAACAATATTTTGAAGGATACAATTTAGGAGATACAAATTATAATGGACGAACTACTGTATTAACGGCAACTGCAACGTTAATTCCAAATCAGCAATATCACATCAAATTAGTTTTAGCGGATGGAACAGATCAAAATGCTGATTCTGCTATTTTTATTGAAGGGAATAGCTTCAATGCAACTGTTGATTTAGGACCAGATATTACTACTTGTGCTAATTCATTTTTGCTAAATGCAGATATTGGGAATCCATTAGCAACTTATGAATGGTTTAGAAATGGCGTGTCAATTCCTGGAAGTACAGGAGTTACACATGATGCTGTATTAACAGGAACATACAGAGTAGAAGTTACCATTCCAGTAGGAACTGGCAGTTGTACCATAGAAGATACTGTAGAAATTACCCTAAATGCAGCGCAAACTGCCGGACCAATAACAGATTTTGAACTTTGTGATATAGGGCAAGATGACGTAGAAAACTTTAATTTAGCCAGTAAAGAAACTGAGATATTATCTACAGTACCTCCTGCAAATTATACCGTAAGTTATCATCCAACACAAAATGACGCTGACAACAATACAAATGCATTTGCTAATACAATTTCCAACACAACAAATCCACAAGAAATTTTTGTTCGCGTACTAGATATAGACAATGGATGTTTAGCTTTTACAAGTTTTAATTTAGTAGTCAATGAACTTCCAATGATTACCGAACCAACGCCAATTGATGTGTGCGACGAAAATGATGATGGTATTACGCAAGTAGATTTAACTGTTCGTAATGACGAAATTACAGGAATGGATCCTGTTTTAGGAGTTTCTTACCATTTTACACAAAGTGATGCTGACAACAATATTAATCCTATCATTCCAACGTATACAAATGTTACCGCAAATGATACTGTATTTGTTCGTGTTGTAAACACACAAACAGGCTGTGTAAACACTACAACTTTGGAAGTCAACGTGAATGTATCACCAGTGATTACAACTCCAAATAGAAATCTAGTAGATGCTTGCGATCCTGAACACGATGGATTTGCAACCTTTGATTTATCAGATATTATCGCAGAATATATTGCTGGATTAACTGGCGTAACTGTTACAATACACACATCTGCACAAGATGCCAATACTGGTGACAATCCAATACCAGACATCACTGCATTTACTAATACAAATCCTGAGCAACAAACCTTATTTATACGTGTAGAAAGTAATGGTTCTGACTGTTTTACGGTAGCTAATTTTAATGTACACAGTAATGCCTTATTAACAGCTACAAACATACAAGATGCAAATCGTTGTGACGACGAGAGTAATGATGGAGTATTTGAATTTGATTTTGAAAATATCATACTACCATCTATTCAAAACAATTCCTCTTTTGTTGGTGTTGATTTTTTCTTAACAGCAGACGATCGTGACAATAATGTCAATGCTATAGATATTACTGTTCCTTTTACTAACACATCTAATCCTCAAGAAATTTTTATCAGACTGACTGATACTGACACAGGATGTGAAGATGAAAGCTCTTTCCTTCTAATTGTAAATCCAAACGAAACTGCACCCGCTGTTGGAACACTTACTTTTTGTGACGGAAATGATGATGCTATTACACAAATAGACTTAAATGTATTTACTCCAGATTTGCAAGGACCAAATACAACGTATACAATCGTTTATTTTGCTACGATTAATGATGCTAATACCTTTACAAATCCAATAACGGAACCAATCATCAACACGTCAAATCCGCAAGAAATATTTTATCGTTATATAAATCCAGATACAAGCTGTGCAGATGTTTCTTCATTCATGCTAGAAGTTTTACCTGCTCCAACTGTAACTGAGCCAAATACTATTTTAATCTGTGATGATGATACAGATGGAATTTCTGATGTAGATATTGCAGCTAGTTTACCAGAAATTATTACCGATTTAAACAATATAGAAATTTCATACTTCCCTAGCGCAAGCGATGCCTTTAGTGACTCTAATGAAATCGCAGATCCTACTGCTTTCACTACTGCAACAACTTCTGCTTTTGTCCGTGTAGAAAATGCGACAACCAATTGCTTTGCTGTTGTTGAACTACCTATTATTGTAAATACAATCCCTGCTGTAGTTGCCACTGATATTTATCAATTGTGTGAAACAGATACAGACCAAACAGAGAACTTTATCATGGAAACCAGAGATGAAGAAATCTTAAATGGTCAAACAGATAAAACTGTATTATACTATCCTACGGCACAAGACGCACTAGACAAAACAAACGAGATTGATAAAACAAATCCGTATGCCAATCAAACAAATCCGCAAACAATTCATGTTCGTATAGAAAATGATACAGATCCTGATTGTTTTGCAGTATCATCATTTGTCATTCAAGTAAGTCCTGCTCCATTATTCAACCAACCAACAGATATTTTTGTATGTGACGATGTAAGCAATGACGGAATTGACTCTTTCGATTTTACAGCTACAGAAGCTGAAATTAGAGCGGGAATTCCTCAAAACTTAACAATAACTTTCCATTTATTGCCTGAAGAAGCTGATACAGGAAATAATCCGATAGGAACAACATTCACTAATACCGTAAATCCACAAGCAATTTATGCCAGAATCACCAACGATTCTGATTGTCACACTGTGGTAGATTTTGAATTAAACGTTATTCAAGTTCCAGAAACAAATCCTGCACCAGATGTAACGGTTTGCGATGATGATTATGATGGTCAAGTAGTATTTGATTTGACAGAAGCTGAATTTGACATCTTGAATATTCGACAAGACAATGTAGTAATTACGTATCACGAAACACAAAATGATGCCGATAATGGTACAAATGTAATTCCTGATCCAACAAATTATACTAACAGTAACAATCCGCAACCAATCTTTGTACGTTTAATCAATACAATCTCTGGTTGTTATGTAATCATTCCATTTACACTAAATGTGAATTTACCGCCTTTACTCAATAACGTGACAGAAGCTATATTCTGTGAAGCTGAACAAATAGGAACTGTTGATTTACGCCAAATAGATGAAATCATCATTGATGATCCTACAGGAGTTTCTTTATCATATTACAACACTGCCTCAGATGCAGATAGCGATACAAATCCGCTTCCAGACATTTACACATATGCTTCCAATCCTGAAACAATTTTTATCAGAGCAGAAAATGATGATACTGGTTGTTATATTGTAGCCAACATTGATGTTAGAGTCAATCCAAATCCTATTGCAAATCCTGTGAGTGACATGGAAGAATGTATTAGTGATAATTCGAACACAACACAAACGTTCAACTTTACACAACAAACCGCTACGATTCTTGGTACACAAAATCCAGCTTTATTTACAGTAAGTTATCATATAAGTATTGAAGATGCGGAAAATGATGTAAGTCCGCTTCCGCCACTTTTCAATGCTTTTAACGAACAAATTATTTTTGCTCGTGTAGAAAACAATGCAACAGGTTGTTTCGCAACAACATCATTCATGACAATTCTACATCCATTGCCTGTGGTTGATCTTCCTGAAGACATTACTTTATGTTTAAACGATTTACCACTAACAGTTACCGCTGATTCTGTAATTGGAAACTCATATCTCTGGTCTACTGGAGATACTACAGCTTCTATTGATATTACCACTGTAGGAACATACTCCGTAACCGTAACAACTCCTTTTGGTTGTTCTGCATCAGATACTTTTACTGTAAGCGAATCTGAATCAGCGACAATTGTTGAAGTAGATGTTGTAAACTTCTCAGATAACAATACAATTACCGTAACCGCAACTGGTAATGGAGACTATTTATATTCCTTAGATGGTGGCACACCGCAAGCATCAAATGTATTTGAATTTGTAGCTCCAGGATATCACATAGTAACAGTTTCTGACATTAATGGATGTGGAGAAGTAAGCGAAGAAGTTGTCGTTGTTGATTATATCAAATTTGTAACTCCAAATAACGACGGTTTCAATGATACATGGCACATTATTGGAATTGAAACACTTCCGCAATCTGTGGTTTACATATTTGATCGTTATGGAAAACTTTTAAAAACATTACGCGCAAGCGATCGTGGTTGGGACGGAACATACAGAGGTCGTAAAATGCCATCAAGTGATTACTGGTTCTTGGCAGAAATTAAAGATGGCGCCAATGCATTTGATGTAAAAGGCCACTTTACACTGAAACGATAAAAACAACATGGAAACAATCAAAATTGTTGTATTTGCCTTAGGTCTATTTTTTGGAATAGAAACAACTTCTGTCGTTGCTAAAAAAACAACCGTAACTGTAGATCCTACTGAGAAAACGATAATCATTCAACAAGAAAATCTTTTGGCAATTTATCCTAAAACAGAAAATTCAACTACAGTTGAAAAACAATTCTCAGAAATTTACACCAAGAAAGAACAATGGAATACATTATTTGATAGTTATCCTGAAAAATCAATTGTATACAGTTCACCTAAAAAAGGAGTATTAAACGCAACCATCACATTAAAATACAATACTACAAAAGATTTAAAAGCATATGCTATTGATGTAAATCGTGAGAACAAATTTTCCATCATCAACATTCCGCAATGGAAACTTGAAACTACCGACGGAGAATTGAATGGTAATTATTGGAATTTTGACGCAGATAAACCATTTTCTTTCTCGTATCATCCAGTAGAAGAAGTTCCTGAAAAATACACTGTAGATCACGAGTTAATTTTCAATGTTTGGGAAAAGATTTCTAAATAAAATATACAATATGGAAACATGAAAAAACACCTTATCTATACGTTTATTGGAATTATGGCTTTTCTGAGTTGTGAAACTGAAAAACAGTATAGTTTAAAACAATTAGACGGTTATTCATTCAGAAGAAATTACTTTGGAAGTGACACACTCACAGGAAAGGAGCTAGATAAGTTTATACATAGAAATCCCATTCAAAATACTGACTACAAATCAAAAAAAGGTAATTTCTATGCTGAGTTAACGGCAAACGGAATTATAAAAAATAAAGAGCTTATAGTAAGTAAACTTGATTCTTTTCCTAATTATTTTGATTATAAAATTTCAAATAAAACTGTAAAATTGCTCATTTCGTTTCCTGAGAGTTTTGATACAGAAGGCTTAATTCTTAGCTTTCGAGAAGAGGAAAATATTTTCTTTACAGATACGGTGTCTTTTAGCATTCCGCCAAATGTAACCTATAGCACGATGGACCTAAATAATGACGGAACAGACGAATTGTATATGTTAGCAAAAAATTATGCCGTAAATGGTGATAATTACGAACTAAGTATTTATGAATTAACAGAAAAGTAATCAGGGAATCTTCTTTTAAGAGAATTTGACTCCACCTTTTTTACCATTAGTCGAAAAAGCTACAAATTGAGGTTACATACAGGAAGTAATGATATATATACAAGTACGTTATTTATTTCTGAATACAACACTTAACTAACATTTCAAGCTTAAACAAGTCAAGAATATGAAAAACGTGTTGGTATTTATAGTCAACTATTTCGAAGAAAGCTCACAAAGTATGAAACAGAAACAATTAAAAATATTTCGACGCAAGTCTCGATTATTGAGCCAAAAATTATTCAGCAGTTATAGTGTACAAATTGAGCATTAAATATTAAAAACTAAATTAAACAACAATGAAAAAAGTATTATTTTGTCTGTTATTTCTATGTATTGGAACTACTTGTTATGCACAAAGTGTATATTACAAAGGAAGTAACATTGGTAAGATTGAAAGTGATGGAGATATCTATGTAAAAGGTTCTCGCGTAGGAAAAATAGAATCTGACGGCGATGTCTACAGAAAAGGTTCTCGTATAGGAAAAATAGAAAGCGATGGAGACGTTTATTATAAAGGATCAAGAGTTGGAGAAATTGAATCTGACGGAGACGTTTATTACAAAGGATCAAGAGTTGGAAAGGTAGAAAGTGATGGAGATGTTTATTATAAAGGTAGTAGAATTGGAGATTGCGACGGAATCAAGCCTGAACACGCCGCAGGATTTTTCTTTTTCTATTTCTGGGATCTAGACGCAGGTCGCGCAAGATAAAGCCCGTCTTTTATAACTTCAGAAATCTTTTATCTGTACCTTAAGATAACTCTATAAATTGGAAAAAATAAATTTTCCAAACAAGAAACCAAGGAGCATCACATCATTGTCTATGATTAATTTTTCAATGCACAATGACAGTTGATGCTCGTTTCTTTTCGCTATTTTTGTAAGATGATGCGTTAAGGATTGAGGCATTTGTTGAAGCTCTTTTGCGAATTGTTATTCCGCGTAGGCGGAAAACCATTTTACAAAAAGCGACTGCCGAAAGCTTTACCTATCACGTTTTGAAAGCAAATATATAAAAATAGCTGTAATGTCAGTATTCGTAAGTGTTTTTCTTATTTTGAAAACACAAATTTTATGTATAATTTTAATGACATTTTACAAAACGAATACGTTATCGAATACAGTTTGAAAGGAAAGAAAGATTATTCAGAACCAAAAATTTATGATGCAGGAGGAGATTTAAACAAACGTTGGTACGTTTATTATTCCTATCGTGATCCCAAAACTAACAAATTAAAAAGACAGCCACCTATTTACAAAGGAGCAAATCGCTTTAAAACCAAAGCAGAACGCTATGAAATCCTGATGGCATATAAACTTGCTTTGAAAAAATTACTTTCTAAAGGTTATAGTCCTTATGAAAACTTTAAAGTTACGGATGCTAAAATAGATAAAGAAAAACAAGACTCTGCTAAGGAAAATAATCCAGCATTTAAAGCAACTAACTATACGACTATTGAAGCATTAGAGTTTGCTATTGAGCAAAAAGAAGCTTATTGGTCTGCTCGTGCAAAAATTACTATAAAAGGACATCATAAAAGATTTGTAAATTGGTTAAAGGAAAATGAATTAGACACTATCAACATTAAAGATTTAAAGCGTCGTGAAATTGCGGTCTTTCTAAATTCTTTAAAAAAATATAACAAACAAAAAGTACTAACGAATGAACCTGTAAGTGCTAAAACCAGAAATGGTTACAGGACATCTTTATCACTTTTATTTAATCAACTTGTTAGTGATGATATATTGGAATATAATCCAGTAAAAGCTATCAAGAAACTAAAAGAAAGACCAAAAACACACAAAGCTTACACCGATCAACAAGTTGATAAAATGCGTAACTACATGGATGAAAACGATCCGTATTTGAGAAAGTTTACCCAATTTATCGCTTATGCCTTTTTAAGAAATGTGGAAGTTTGTAGGCTTAGGGTAAAAGATATTGATCTTAAAAATAGAAGATTGTATGTTCAAACTAAAACAGAAGCACAAGAAATTGTGCCTATTATTGATAATTTAGCCAGCGTCATTGAGCAAATGGAACTCCATAAATACAAGCCAACAGACTTTTTATTCACTAATAAGGAACAATGTGGACAATGGAGTACCACTGAGAAAGCTAAAACATATTTCTTTTATCGCAGGTATGCAGATATGAAAGAAGCTTTGAAGCTTGATGAAGATCAGACCTTATATTCTTTTAAGCATACTGCGGCATCCAATTTATATAAATCTTTGGCTTCTGAAGGAAAAGCAGACGAACAAGTGCTTACTGAACTGATGAGTTTTACAAGGCATAAAACCAAATCACAGCTTCGCAAATATTTAAGAGGTATTGGTGCATCGTTGGCAAAAGATTATTCTAATAAATACACGATTGATTTTTAGAGTGTTAGATTTATTGATATCTTAGACAAGCATCTATGAAAATAAATTAATTGATATTTGCATGAAATTAATTCCAGAGAAAATGATTCCTGATTATGGTAAAGAAGTCTATGAAAAAGTAAGTCATATTACTGGGTTGAAATTCAAATCACAAATAAAAAATAGCGGGATAGTTTTTGAAGAAATTTTTGAAATGACTAATCTAATCTCTAATAAAAAAAATTATTTAGTATACACAAATGCTTCATCTATTTGGTTTACAAACAGAGAAGACTTTATAAAACAGTTCATTATTTTGATAAAAAAGAGTATTGAACAGTTGAATGCTGACTATCAAGAAGTTTTGGTACGACAAAATCAAGCAATAGTAGACGATAATTGGATTTACTTAGAAAATGAAAGAATCGGGTATACTGGAGATAAGCAATTAAAATTGCTAAACAAAATGCGTGAATATCGTGATGAATCACTTTCTGTAGATTGATTTTTTTAACCTTTATTCAAGTGAAAAGGTTAATTAATTATAAGTTTCTCATTTGAACTATAAATTAAATGATAATTCCAAATATGAACTTTTTTTACTGATCGCTTAGTGATAAGTAATTTTTAGAAAAACTATTCGCTAAGCGATTAGTAAATACATTTTGTATTTTTAAATTCATAAAAAACCTTCTTGCATTTCAATCTAAATTGAACATGATCTTTCTTTAAAAAAGCATTCACTTTTCCAAACCAATTTGCTCAAACTCGCGTTTTGCTCTTTTTTATTGTACTACTTCATTTTTAAAAACATAAGAAAAAGATTATTTTTTGCTATGTTTTTAATCATTTTTGAAACTTTTTTTCAAAAAAAAATTACAGCTTGATTAATTTTTCTTCTCAAAATTGATTTTCAAAATATTTCTCAATTGTTAAAATAAAGTAAGAATATACTTTCTATTGTAGCTTTTGATTAAAATCTAAAATTCAAAACACTGATATTCAATTAGTTAAATTTTCACATGTATTTTTAAGTCACTTTTAGGTAAAAAAGAAGTAAAAAAAGAGTAAAAAAGGTGGAAAATAAAAGTAAAAAAGAAGTAAAAAAAGAGGCAAAGTTTAGTACAACTTTATGTAAATATTTAGGAAACTTTACGTAAATATTAAGTCATTTTTAGATCATTTTTAAGTCAACTTTCTGTAAATAAGTGATTTGTATTTTTTAAAATTCACCCCTTTTCGTTTTTGTCTGTAGTTTTTGAATGAAAAATTAGCTAGATTTACTACAAGTCAAATGAAAAGAATTAGTAATCCCGTAAGTAGTTAAAAACATAAAAAAGAACCTGCTTACCCATCAGAAAATATTTTGTAAACCCCTTAAAATAATTATTAGTTAAAAGAACAAAAATTGCATCATCCATACAATCTATGTGATTGTAAAAAAACATTAATTTTTTTAGATACTAAAAGAAGTTACCAACTCTTATTGATACTACATCATATTTCTCTACACATGATGTAGTCAATGCTAGCTTTTGTCACAATTACAAAGTTGCTTTACTGAGCGACCAAGACTTCTTTTGCCTGATTTTTAATAAGTCAGAATTGATTATCTAAGCTATAAAACTCATTGTTTTTTGTATTGATTTATGGTGATTAACTAAAAAAACAAAACAACAGCATAATTGAAAGCAGAAACTGTATATAACGTAATTCAAGCATTGAGCGCAGATGAAAAGCTGCGGCTTTATGGTATGCTTGATTTACAAAAAGTGACTGCTAAGAAACCTAAGAGAAGAAAGAAAAAGTTAATCTCTGTAGCATCAGCTATGGATGATTTGCTGGTTAATACGTTTAATAAATAATGAGCATCATTCATTTTTCAACTGTTTTTAAAGCGCTTGATGTTTTTGTAGAAAAACACAATGCTTTTTCTGATGATCTTTCAAGTCGTTTGCGTCAACCTGTGATTGCAACAGCTAGAGAGATTATTAGAATTTATGGTGCTTCATTATTTAAAGCTAGTAAAAAAGCTGGTTTTGATACTGCTTCTATTCCACCCTTAGCAACAAATAACGTACAGTTGGCAAAGATTTCTCACGTAAGTACCAGAACTATTAAAAGACATCTTAAAAAACTTTTACAAGCCAATGTTATCATCGAGAAAATTAATTATGGTCGTAAGGCAAATTATGAACTTTATTTAAACCCTAAGATACTGTTGATAAACAGTGAAAAAGCTGTCAATAAGACAACAAATCAAAAAGAAAACGAAAAAACAAAAACAACTGATAATCAGTTTTTTAAAAAAGATTATCAGACAAGTTGTCCCCAAACAGACGCTAGTAACAATAGTTACATAAATAATATATTAATAGCAGTTGATAACAAAATGAACATTGATCGTAACTTGAGTTCGAGTTCTTCCAAAATTGAAGGATTGACTGGTAACAATTTTACAAGATACGTAGAGAAGGAAGGCAAAGAAAAAATAAAAGAGCCACTTTCGCAAGGCACACCAGGGGCGCGAAATTTTAAGCGTACAAATGATGTAGAGAAGGAAGGAGAACTCCCTGAAGTTAAAACACAGGCAAAAGGCATAGATTCAAGGCTTGAAGCTTCAGGGAGTGCCTTTCTTAATTCTTATGTGGATTCCTTATGGGAACTCGCTAAAAATAAATTATACAAAGAGATATACTTAACTGAAAATGTGGAGAAAAAGACCAAAGAGTTATTGTATTTGTGGTATCAGCCTGTAAAAAAACAACATTTAGATAAAGTTCACAATGTCTACATAAAACGTATTGAATTAGTCCAGAAGTATCTTACCAAAGATTCCAAAAATAGATTCGTTCAATTACCATATAGATATTTTGATCCAAAAAATAAGCATGGCTTTACTGGAACTAAAGTTTGGTATGAGAATTATATTCGTAGCAAACAGAAAACGCGATTAAAATTAATTACTCATGCACAAATTCGTCGTTTTTTACATAATGAGCAAAAAGAAACTACAAATCAAAAGCCACGTTTGACATTATTTAGAGATTGTGAAAAACGAATTCAACAACTTGGAAAACCTGTATTGCTTCATCAATTTTACACAGCAGTTTTAAATGAAAAAAATAAGGCTGTCTTCATATCTGAATAGTTTTTATGAAATTTCAAAGCCTAAAAATGACTAATAAATGACCTAGAAGTTACTTGAGAGTTACTTGTAAGTTCCTAAAGAGTGACTCAGAAGTGACCAATGTTTGACCAAAGAATGACTTAAAAAAACAAAAATGACCTAAAAGTTACCAAGAAGTGACTCAAGAGTTCCCTATAAGTTCCCAAAGAGTGACTCAAAAGTGACCAATGTTTGACCAAGAAGTGTCTTAAAAAAACAAAAATGACCTAAAAGTTACCAAGAAGTGATTCAAGAGTTCCCTATAAGTTCCCAAAGAGTGACTCAAAAGTGACCAATGTTTGACCAAGAAGTGTCTTAAAAAAACAAAAATGACCTAAAAGTTACCAATAGGTGATTCAAGAGTTCCCTGTAAGTTCCCAAAGAGTGACTCAGAAGTGACCAATGTTTGACCAAAGAATGACTTAAAAAAACAAAAATGACCTAAAAGTGACCAATAAGTGATTCAAGAGTTCCCTAAAAGTTCCCAAAGAGTGACTCAAAAGTGACCAATGTTTGACTAAAGAATGCTTAATAAGTGACTTAGAAGTGACCATAAATTGACTCAAAAATACTTTTTGAAATTCAAATTATTGATTATTAGGGTTTTACGTACTTACGATTTGGTAAACAGGTTTGGTGAGTCACTTTTTATTCAAAAACCGTTGAACTCATCATTGGTATTGTAAAAATCTTCTAAAGCTTATATCCTAAATTTGTAATTGGATATTTTTGACTCCTTTCAAATTGTTCAAGTTACAAAAGTGAACAAATGATTTTTAACAGTTTCTATTCATCTTTGCTTCATAACGGAATTTAGAGATTCTGAATAATTACAGCATTTAAAGTATAACGCTTTGATCTCCTTAAATTATTTTTTAATTACAAAGTTTTATTCCATGAAAAGAAAAGAAAATTCAATAAAAGAGAAACTCGATTTAGATTCGATAAAATCAGAAATAAAACCCATCATAAACACAAAAGAAATTTTAAAGCATCCAGCGACTAAAATTATCATTACAGGAATTGTTGTTTACGGATTTTTAAAGGTTTCAAAATATTATGTAAGTGCCTTTAGCGGATTAGTGAAAGCTGTACGGGATGCGAAAAGCAACCTTAACGGGTAACTTGTTTATTTATAAATTTCTTAAACACTATTTTATGTTTTTATGAAGACAAAATTTAAATAAAACCGAATAATTTTTTGAACTTAATTTTCTTAAAGATTCGCACGGCAACATCTTTTATTTAAAAAATAAATTGAAGTTGTTTTTTTAAAAAAATTACTCATTTTTAGAAAAAAAAGATAAAAATTAAAGAAAAATTTATTTTTCACAAAAAATCAAAGTGGATTGACTTTTACGGTAAAAAGTAAAACCACTTTGATTTTTGATTTGTTAATTGACTATATATCAATATTTTAGTTGTTTTTAAAAATAAACCGAAAAAATAAAAGCAAAAAATAAACATTTAAAAAAACATTTTTTTAAAAAAAAATATTGTTAAAAATAATTTATTCACGGTTTTTTTAAATATTTCGTCAAAAGTAAAATATGTTATTAAGCTATAAGTTTTAAGAGAAATTGATGTATTCTTCCACGAAAAAATTGATGTTATGAATTACAATTTTTCTTGAAATCTAGTCTCTCAAAAACGCGTGCCAGTTTTTACTCTACTTAAAGTATTACTTTAAGGTTTTCTTCGCTCTATTTTGAATACGCTCAACATTGAATTTGTTTGAAAAGATGTATTGAAAATTTTGAAGCATCCAATTACATAAATGATTTTTTATAGGAGTAAATATTTATGGATTCGTTTAAGCCTCCAGAAATTTTATGAATGCCTATGCTGAACATAATTTTTAAACAGTAATACGATCAAAAAAACTTCAATCATTACAATTGAAGCTTTTGAGGGATGAGGATATTAAGGTTAATTATTTGTTTAGTTTAAATAGAAATAATAAGCCGTTACAAAGAATATGATTCCAACTATAACCGCAGTACAGAATCCTGCAATAAACCAACCGAAATATTTAATTCTCTGATTATTCATTTAATTACTATTGAATACGTAAATCTTTGCTAACTTTGTTAAAGTGGCAAGGCGAGAAGTTTTAACCTTACCTTTCATCGCCTTGCTCTAAACAGCAGATTAGACTAAAAATCTGCTTGTAAACACGTCTTGAATCGTGGCACTAGTATTCGAGAAAGTGCCTATTAGTAACTGAAAAAAAAGTTGAAAAAATGATACTATTCTTGACGTGTTTTTTTTAATTTACTTGAATTTGGATTTGATCTGTTTCATCATCTTTTCTTCCGCCAATATGCCATTTAATGTATTTATAGTCTCCTTGTCCTATACGTCCAGCTTTCTTTTCTTTTTCTATTAATTTGTCTATTTCTTTCCAATACTTTTTGGGTGCATGACCAAAAATCAAAAAGGGTGCGGCATAATTTTCACATTCTAGCTCTGTTATATTTGGATAGCCATATTTATTTACAATTTGAAGTAATGATTTAGTCGTTTTATAATCAATCTCTTTTTGTAAATTCATTAAAGAGTCTTGTGCTTGCGGTAATATTTTTGGTTTTGTATCAGCAATTTTTCTCGCGATTTTACCAAATTTTAATTGTTTTTCTTCAGGCAGATTAGCATATTCGGAATGACTCAAATTATTTACTCCCATTAAAGAATCTAGTACAACAAAAAATGGATCTTCTAATTCTTGCAAACCTCTGTAATATTGGTCTTGTAAATGTAAATTTGATAATTCATTGCATAATTCAGAATTGGTCATTTTTTTTTCTGTCTTACAAGAAATAAGTATGATAAAAAGGACTATAATTTTTTTCATAGTGTTAGTTTTAAAGGGAATTTTAGAAAAAATCCCCTTTAGATTTTTGTTTACTGTTGAATAGTACCACCCATTGTTCCGACTCTACCATTATCAAAAAATATGGTATCTCCCTTATCCAATCTACCGTTATCATTATCGTCAAAATAGGTGTCTTTTCCTGTTCCGCTAGATGATGTCCAAGTAGTTGAACAACCATAACCAATAATGTTATGAGCTTCTGTTAAATCGATTTTCTTTGAATTTAGTTTTTTCATTGGTAATAAATTTTAATTTCCCTTACTCTATTTAAGGCTTTTCAGTAACCGCCTGTAAATTATAAAATGATATTGCTTTTTCTTTTAAAGGATTCGTACTCCAATCTGACCATTCATTTGTTTTTGGATTGTAACCACATTTTAAAGGCTTTGAAAACTCATCTTCTGGGTTTTCTGTATAGGCTCTACAATCGGTGCATATATGGCGAAACTCACAGTCTTTACATACTGAAATTTTATCTTTGGAAATATTCCATATTTTAGTAAAATTACTATCTGAAATAACGTCTTCCAATCTTACTGAATCTGACGAACCATAACCGTTTTGCATGGATGGACAATTTTTTATAATACCATTCTTATCAATTGAAAGCTTTTTATTTAAACATGAGTTATAGTTCATACTTTCGGTAAATGCTTTCATATTAGCAGAAAAGAATTTTTGACTAATTTTTCCACAACATAATTCACTAATATAATTTTGCTTTGTGAACATTATATGTGCTTTACAATCTTTATTTGGAACTCTATTTTGATTGAAAGGACTTTTGAAAACTCGAATAAAATCCACACGTAAAAATTTATCTTTTATAGATGTTATCCATTCTTCAATATCTTTAAAAAAGGGAAGTAGTATTTCTACTGATTGAATAGTTGATTCGCTTTCATTCAAAAAAGAAAGTATATCTTCTAATATATTAACTCTGGCATTATTGAAGTTTCTTATTTCAAGATGTCTACAATGTAAGGTATTGAGTTGTTTCAAGATATTTACAATATCATAATTAGAATTTTCATCAATGTCGATGATACTATTGTTAATGATTGTACTATCTGACCAGTCCATCGATAATTTTGGAAAAATAGTAGTTTGTTTTGTGAAAAATATAAATTCATTATCGTAGAGAAATTGAAAGTATTCTTCTATAATATCATCAAATTTGTTTTCGTATAGCTCTTTAATTCCAATAATGGTCTTACCTTCATTTTCTATCAATAAATCATATAAATCATTTGGGATTACTCTAACATCATTTCGCTGTAGATCACATATAGTACTTCTACTGATACCTTTTACTAGAATACAGTTTGCAAATAATTTGAATGGTATGTTAGTCTTCATCAAATGAGAATATTTTTGATATTGGTTTATAAAATTTTTCAGTTGAAATCTTATCTGAACCTATTTTCTTGATTAAGATAAAATGTTCTTTTTTTGCTTTTTTTATTGTAGCTGTTTCTGTGATTGTTGCCTTATGAAAAGTTAAAGGCAGTTGTTCTATTTTTATTAATTGCATACCTCTAAAAATTCTTTAGCAATTGATTTTTCTATATAATAGTTGCAGTTTTTGGACACCCAATCAAATTGCCCCATTGGATTGACTTCTAAAAAAACATATCGTTCGTCAGTTGAATAAATAAGGTCTATTGAGCCAGTATTTAACTTGACTTTTTTTGTAAATTCTAACAACTTTTTTTCTATATCAGTTGGTAGACTAATCGGCACACACCTATTAGGTACTTGATTATTATAGTTTCTGTAATCAACTTGTGTCTGTTCATCTTGTTGAGAAAAAATACCCATTGCAAACATCTTATTCTCAAAATAGAAAACTCTAATTTCAAATTCTTTTTCTATATACTCTTGCACATAAATTGGTGCAAATTGATCTTCCAAACCTTTAATTAAATCGTTCGTAACTTTGAATGTTCCTATTGAATTAATACAAATTTTTTCAGTTTTTATATTGATTGAATAACGTAAGTCTTTTGATATAATTTGATCATGTGTATTGTAAAAATCAATCAATTCTTTTTTGTTCGTAGTAATCATAGAATTTGGAATATTCAAATTACATTCTCGCGCCATCATGAGATGTTCTAGCTTATAGTTTTCTACTTCACTTGTGTAAGAACCAATGTATTTTCTAGTGTTCTTTAAATATGTTTCAATTGACTTTACTAAACTATCTTCTTCTTTCTTTAAATAGTCCGTTACTTTTCCTAAGCCATTTAAAGAATTGGGTACGTGTCTTAATCTACCGCGTCGATGCCATACTGATGTGATGCTATCTAAATCAACATTATTAACTTTCAGTTTTGATGATGTATTGCTTAGTGAAAAGTGATTCAAAGAATTGAAATCTTCGGTGTTTAGTCTCAAAAAGTTAATTCCATAGTAATTCAACCACTTTATGACATTATTTGTTGAAACATCATACTTACTGCTTATTAATAGAATCATTCTTTTTACGTCCTGTATAATTAATTTTTAAATCTTCTGGAATACTAAATTTCATGTGTTCTATTATCTTGTTGTATTTAGCATCATCAATGTTCCCTTTTTTTCGCTCTTTATTTATTATGATTTTTATTTCTTTCCAATATTTTTTGGGAGCGTGTAAAAAGAATGGAAGTATAGATACATATTCAAGATTTGAATTAGTTTCATCAACATATCCGTGCTTTTTAATAATTTCTATAAGCTTTTTGGTATTTTCATCATCTTTTGAAAACTGAAACTTCCAAAGTGTTTTCCTTTCTTCCTCGCTTAGTAAATGTTGCTGATCGTAAAAAATACCACTTCTATATAACTGATCTTTTTCAGACATCAATTCAATTTCTTCAATTAAAGAAGTAGCTAGTATTTGTTTCTTTTTTTCTTCTTGACTAAACAATATTAATGGTAAAAGAAAAAACAGGTATATAACTTTTTTCATGATCTTGTTTTTTAACACCTACTTATACAAATAATACTTTAGTATAAGTAGGTTACTGATTTAATAATATAAAAATTACAATCTGTTTATTACAGGTGTTGTGTGGTAAAAATGCATCGATTCTCCTGCGTTCCATTTTCCATCGCCATTATCATCTACAAATAAATCACTTTCATAAGCCATATTTTGAATAGTTCCACCTCCAGTTGCATGAATTCCATCAAATCCGCCATAGATAGAAGGAATTTCTACTTTTAAAGTTTTTAATTTTTTTATACTTTTTGCTTTCATAATTTTCTAATAAATTTTGTTAATAAATTTTTAAAGTCTAGTGACTACGAATTCGTCTCCTTCACTCCATTTGTCATCGTCGTCTCTATCAATATGAACATCAGTATATTCTGGTTTTTCAGGATCGCCCATTGTAGTTTTATGGAGTTTTGTTCCTCCATAAATTTGAGATAAATTAACTTTTTCGATTTGCTTAAACTTGTTTACTTTCATAAGTGTATAAATAATAGTTTTGCTTACTCTATTCTAATAGGGTTTTCAGCATCGCCCATTTTAAATTCTGCAATACAACTTATGGAAATAGGGGAATCATTCTATAATATGATAACTACAAATAAACTAAAAAATTGCACAATAAGTAAGGGGAATCTTCCCCTTATTTTAGGTAAATTACTTTTATTTTCTGTCTTTTCCGAATATGGTATTTGTTTGTGTTGTTTATTATTCAGAAATTAATAATAGCAGCTTTCTTTGCGCTTAATTTTAATATCTTTGGTTATCGACCAAAACAAATATAATAAAAGTTTTATAAATTATATAATTTTTATACAAATTAAAAAATATGAATATCAATCGAATACGTAATGCCATGAAAGAATTGGATATTAGCGGGTATAAAATCCAACAGATTAGTAACGGTTTGCTGTCTCAAGTTTCGGCTGATAAAATTAAAAACGGAATCATTGACAATCCAAGAGAAAAATCAAGACAAGTACTAACCGACATACTGTGTACAGAGTTTAATGTATCTCGCGAATGGTTGACGGATGGCACTGGGGAAATGTTACTAGAATCGAATGATTCAAAAGATATATACTTAGAGAAGCTTGGTGTTCGTTTTGAACTTATAGAATTGGTAGATCACTTTGTTAAGAATAAAGAGGAATATTATAAGAAGTCGGAATATTTGAAGTTATTTATAGATAATTTAGCAGAACAAAAAATACGTCAAAGATTAATTGAGTTTGGAATTATCAAGCCACATTCAACCGATAAAGATTCCGATTAAAAAGCTAAATCAATACCTTTAGGTAGGTGACTTAAATAATGGTCATTTTCTTTTTTCATGCGTTCTACTTCTTTTCGGAGTTCTTCTACTTTTTTTTCAATTTCCTCTATTGCTTTATCAGAAGAATCTTTTTTTAAATATCCGAGTTTGTGTAAATGTTTTACTTTTTTGATATTATGGTTCTTCATGGTAGGGTATTTTAAATTCCTCTATTTCTTTTGTATATCCATCAATATAGTCTTCTTTCTTTTTAGTATCGCTTATAAAATTTGGTGTTATATTGATTATGAAATACCATAAACGTTTAAAGTTTTCTTTATGAATGAATACGATAGACTCTTTTTGAATTATCCACTTTAAAAAATACCTACTTGCAACTGTTGAAATTGAAGCAATAACCAACATTGTGAAAATATATGCTAAGAAGGGTAATTCAGATTTTGGGTAAAAAATCCAAACTAAATAATAGAATGCAATAGTCATAAAAGCAAAAGAACAAAATTGATACGCTCTTTTTAATGATTTGTATTCTATCAATTGAAGCGTAATGTAGAACAAAACTGATAAAATTAACAGCACTACAAAGACGCTAGTTTGATATAAAAAAACATTCATGTTTTTAAAATAGAAAACTTTTGATTCTTGTTTAACTAAACCAAGTTCTTTATACTTTATGTTAGATTCATCATAAAGAATAAGGTAATCAGTTAATAAACTCCTATTAAGTTCGTCAAATTCATTTTTGGTAATTATACCTTTAGAATAGTGTTCTTGGTTTATTCTCAATTCTGCAAACTTAGTATCTCTTTCCTTTTTTACTTTTTTATGTGCAGATCTTGCTTGTACTACTTCTGGATTCGTAGTTGGAAAAAATACATGAGAAAAAACTGCAATAACAGAAATTATTGCAGTTATGTATAAAATAAATCTAGTCGTTTGAATCTTCTTCGTCTTCGACTCCTGGAGCTGTAACGTCTCCCTTGTCTGTTGCTTGAAATTCTTCATATTCTTGTTCTTCAACACTATTAGGTGTACAGCTATTAAAAAGTGATAATCCGAACACTAATGCACTAATACATACAATTTTTCTCATGGTTGTTTGATTTAATAATTAACATTAAATCAAATGTATATGAAAACGGCAGTAGTCAGAAATTTACACCTTATAAACACTGTAAAGTTATAGCTAAAGTAGTAATATTATACAATCAAATATAATATTTAATAGCGAATTTTCATTCAAAATGTGGAATTATGGTTTTGCCTTACTGACTAAATGGTATTTACTTTTAAAGAAATTTATATGAAATAATATACTATCTTGTTTTCACATCAAATTATATTTGTTTTACATCAGAAAAAAATGTTTTTGATACTAACTATAATTTAATCGTATTAAAATTTTCTTATTTCAATACATACAAAAAAAACTCATTATGATCATTTTGTTTACACTCCAAAAAAAAATCATTGTGAATCTTAACAAAAACATGATAACAGAGCAATAATATAAATAACATAATGGATAAGCAAAAAAGATATCACGGCGAAATATGGTTTTTAGGAAAAGAAAGTCAAAAACAATTCGGTATTCTATTCTTTAAGGAGGATGATATTTTTATTGAAACCAATCTACATTCTTCTGAAATGGTATTTAAGGAATTACAAATCGTAGGTGTTTTTACAGGACTTGGATACGCAACTTTTGTTGACTGCTTAATACAAAATCAAACTTCAGGGATTATAGAATCCAGAGTTTACAAGCCTAAATATCTTTTTGTTAGTAATGAACATATAATTTTAACTGAAAATTTATTGATAAAAGAATTCTATGTCATTAATGAAGCAATAGTCAAATGGATAAATCACGCTGTCTGGTATAATAATCAGACAAACTCTTTGAGTAAAAAGGAATTTACAGATCAATACGAAATCCAACAAGATGAATTTATGATTGAAATTCAACAATTCATAAGTTATCGAATGAAGAATCGTTCAAAACTTGTTATAAGTAATCACGGAAAGGTAAAGTTTATTTTAAAAGAAGCTGTTAGTGTTTTAAAAGCCATCGAAATTTATGATCAATTTCAAGAAGTGCTTCAGTTTTTAAGAGGAGGTTCCAGCAAGTTTAGCGAATTTAAATTTCAATGTTTAGGTTGTAATGCTTGGCAAGAGGTTTACTATAATGATAAAAAACTATCAAAAAGTACGTATAATTTTATATATACAGAATATAAAGACATTAAAAGTGAATTATCTAAAATTCTGATTGCAGCTTATACTAACGATAATTTTAGATTTTGTCTACATAGATTAATGGATAATTTTATCTCAAGTGGTATTAGTCATAGTAAGCGATTTACAAATAGTATTTCTACGTTTGAAGCGTTTTGTAAAATTTACTCAGGTATTGATCAAAATAATTTAAAAAAGTATATTAAGAACTACGAAGAAATTTTTAAGTCTATAGGAAAATTGACTGATGAAGAATGGAGTTCATTTGCAGGAAAAGTGATACGATCAAGGGATTATCATGTTCATAGTAATCAAAAAAATAGAGGTATTTATTCTGACTTTGAGTTACTATACGTAAGCTTCTTATTTGATTTTGTGATTGGATATTTATTAGCTAAAAATATTGGACTTTCAGAATCGATACTTGACAAATTTATAAATCAGGGAAATAGAGTTTATATTGATATGAAACGTACAAATCAAATTCTAAGTGCTAATTCGTTAAAAGATGAGTAAAATAGTTACTTTATTTATTTTTAGAAAATAATAAAAAACAACTTTTTGGTATAAGGTTTTGTAAATCAATTGTTTTGAGAATAATTTTTATTAAAATTTCATCTAGTTTTTGACAAAATTTTGATTAGTATTTATTTAATATTGGTATAAACTTTGTCAAAAATTATATTAATGTTTGTTTAGTATTTCAATAAAACTTGATAAAATTTTCAATAAATTTTGCCAAATATTCCACAAAAACTTCACAAATTTTCAATAAATTTTTGTAAAAATATCTAATAAAATTTGTTTTTGTTTGTACTAGATTTGTGTAAAAATTGTGCTATGTTTTAAGTGAAATTGCAAAAAGTTTATATTGTTTTTACTAAAAAGTTCTAAAAGAATTTGATGAATTTTTATATACTTTTTGAATTGATTTTTTTGTTTTTGAAATTGCGAGATAAATATTAGCTAAGGTTATTTAAAGTAATACTTTAAGTGTTTTAAAAAAAATTATCATCTAATAATATCACTTTCTTTATGAAAAATAGTTTGCACTCTTTATTGATCTTCAATCAAGGTGAAAACAAAAAAGCTACCTTTTTTACAAAAGGCAGCTTCAACTAACTATTAAGGTTTTTTAGGGCAAAAAAAGATTAATTGTTTCTTTGGAAAACTAAGGTGTCTGTTCCGCCATTTCCACCACTTATATCTTGTAAACTAATTGTAGTAGAAGAAAAACTGATGATATCCCAATCGTCATTCAAATCGAAAAATTCACTTGTATTAGGTACGTTGAATGAGATATTAAAATCAATATCATCATCAGAACTACTGTCATCACTACTATTACTATCATCTGAAACAGACCAAGTTCCTTGTATTTGATTTGTTCCATCACTAGCAGTTACTGTTCCACTAGCTTCAAAGGTAAAATTGTAGTTATTAAAATCGTTGGTTTCATCTTGTCCAGAGTCTACAAAACTTGTAATTCTCCATGTGCCTGATTCGGCAATATTTGCTATTTCGGCAATGGTTTGAGAGTTGTCAATAAGCACATCATCATCTGTTTCACAAGTAGTTGACATAAGAGAGAAACTTATCATTAATAAAAAAACTAATTTGAATGTTGTTTTCATAATTGTAAATATTTAAAGTTTAGAGAATTTAAGCACATCTGTTCCACCATTACCGCCACTAACATCTTGGAGAATTACTTCCGTAGCCGTTACAGAAATCACATCCCAATCGTCATTAAATTCGTCAAATGGAATTCCACTGAAATTAAGGTTTAGTACATTTCCAGCATTTTGAACATTCCATGTTCCATTAATTATAGTTCCATTTGTTGCTTGTACAGTTCCATTACTCATAAATGTCAGTTGATATCCTGTATAGTCAGAAGTTTCATCAGTTCCATCGTCTGTGTATGAATCTACAATCCATGTGCCATCACTTAGAATGGTGTCTAAATTGTTTGTGCTTCCGCCAGTTGAAGGATTGCGTTCAAAAGTTAGATAGTCGATACTTCCATCGCCACCACTCACATCTTTTAAGCGTATAATGTCATTGGTAACTTCCAACACATCCCAATCTTCAGCCAGTTCGTCTAAAGGAGAAGTATTACCAAAGTTTAAGTTGAGTTCTAATGCTGTTTGATCGCCAACAGACGTATTCCAAAAACCATTCGTAATTGTTCCCATTAAGTTAGCAGTTGCAGAACCATCAGAAGCGAAATTGAATACATAATCTGTATAATTTGTTGTTTCATCTGTATCATCAAAATAATAAGTAATATACCAATCGCCCATAGTAAGTGAATTGACTAAAGCAGTGTCATCCACATTTCCATTGTTTCCTGAAGATGTGCAGTCACTTTCAAATCGTAGACGATCATCTCCAAGTCGTAAATCTACTTTTGTCTCATCATTTTCTTGTTCTATCTCATGAAGATTCCAAGTAGCGTTAAAGTCTGGGAAATCAGGTATATTTATGATGACTGAAATGTTATTTCCTGAACCAGAAGATTGCCAAGTTCCTGCAAAGTTTCCAGTACCAGAAGTGATTTGTATGCTTCCATCTGTTCCAAAGTTGAAATTGTAACCTACATAGGTATCTTCTAAATCATTGTCATTTCGTTCTAACTTATCTACCATCCAATTGGAACATTGACTTAATACGGTTGCTAATTGATCGTTTGTACAGTTGTTGCAATCGTCATCATTATAATCATAGTCATCGTCTTCATCGCATACATCATCATAGTTATTGATCGTGTTTTCTAGTTCTGTAAAGTTATTGATGGTAATGGTTTGTCCATCAAAGGTTGTCACTGTAATTGGAAATTGAATGGTAATGATATCGTTGTCATCAATATTTTCAATAAACGCATACATTTCTGCATCATTCATAATAGAAATAGTTTCTAACAATTCATTATTTGTATTAAAGAATGAAGCGACAATAGGATAATTAAAATCTAAACACTCAATATCGTCATCACTTACATTTTGACCGTTACAATTGGCAGTAAATGTTGCAAATTCAGTGGCATTATTAATCACTACTTCTGTAAAATCAGTTAATGTGATGGTAATAGGAAATTGAATTTCTAAATTATCATTATCATCATCAAATTCATCAAAAATAGCTTCAATAGTGGCAAAATCCTCTTGGGAATCAATTGTTATTTCCAGTCCATTTACAACTACCGTGACAGGCAACTGAACAGTAGTACAATTTGCATTATCAATAATATTATCAAAAGAACCATCATTGGTTGCAGTGCGTTGCATCAGGCTTTTTACTGGAGAGTTGATATCCAACGTTTGTTCCTGTGGCGCTTCAATAACTTCCATGTCTTCTGTTCTACAGGAAGTACTTACCATTACAAAAAGTAATGCAATTGCGAAAAGTTGTGTTAGTGCTTTCATAAGTATTTAAGTTTAGTTTTTTCTTCTTTTGCTAATACAACAACCATGAAATTAAAATCCCTGACTTTTGATTAAAAAAAAATGAGTATCTTGATTTTTTAACATTTTTATACGTGGAAAAAGAACTAGAAACTCATGTTTGCGAAGAACGTATTTTTGAAAGTATCTATCGGAAGCTTTCAAAAAATATACATGATTTTTTATATTACAAATATGGTAGCACTTGCAATCCTAATGATACTACACAAGAAGCCTTTTTAAAACTTTGGAAGAATTGTGGTATGGTTTCTCCTTCCAAAGCAAAATCTTTTCTCTTTACAGTTGCTAATAATTTAGTACTAAATCAACTAAAACATGAAAAAGTAAAACTGAAATATCAAAAAACCAATACTCAAACCCATACCAACGAGAGTCCTGAATTTATTATGCAAGAAGCGGAGTTTTTAGAGAAATACAATTCAGTTTTAGAAAATATGAAAGAGGAATACCGAGTCGCTTTTTTGTTAAGCAAGGCAGAAAACAAAAAACAAAAAGAAATCGCAGAAATGTTGGGTATTACTGTTAAGGTAGTAGAATACAGGGTTCACAGAGCTTTTATGATATTAAAAGAACAATTAGAAGGATTTTCCATAAAATAATCAGGGATTTTTTAAAATGAGTTGTTACATATAAAATGCACTAGAAATGGATAATGATAATTTGATACAAAAATGGCTAAATGAGGAGCTTTCAGAATCTGAATTGAAAGATTTTGAACAGAGTGCTGATTTTGAATATTATCAGTCTATTGTAGAAAATGCAAAAAAATTTAAAGCTTCAAATTTTCAAACCGTTGATGATTTTGAAACTTTCAAGGCTAACAAATTATCATCGCAAACACAAAAACGAAATTTTTCAAGAATTTTTATGCCGATTTTAAAAATGGCAGGTGTCTTTGTAGTTTTATTTGGACTATATACACTCTTTTTTAATAACAGCCTTATAACTATTACAACTGTAGCTAGTGAAAAAACTACTATTCTATTACCTGATACCTCTGAAATTGTGCTCAACGCTGAATCATCAATTAAATATGACAAAGAGAATTGGAACAATCAGCGAATGGTACAATTAAATGGAGAAGCCTTTTTTAAAGTTGCCAAAGGAGAAACATTTGATGTGATTGCACAAAAAGATACTATTCGTGTGGTAGGAACGCAGTTTAATGTAAAAAAGCGAACTAACTATTTTGAAGTAACGTGTTATGAAGGCGCAGTAAAAGTTGTAACAGGAACACATCAACGTCTTTTAAAACACGGCGATCAATTGGTGATTCTAAATGATGAATTGATAGAACGAAAATTAAGCGATACAAAACCATACTGGATGCAAAACCTCAGTTCGTTTTCGGCTGTACCGTTGCAAGAAGTCTTTGACGAAATGGAACGCCAATTTAATGTAAAAATTTCTACAGAAAATATGAATGGTCGTCAACTCTTTACAGGAGGTTTTCAACATGATGACCTACAAAAAGCCTTAAAATCAGTTACCGAACCTATGAATTTACGCTTTGAAATAGATACTGAAAAAAGTGTAATCGTATATGAAGTTAACCAATAACATATATACATTTCTTATTATTTTGCTCTTTGCTACATACAGTTTTGGGCAAAATAGTATCGCTCCTGATAAGAAAGAATCGCTGATTGCGGTTTTAGAAAATGTAAAGAAAAAATTTGAGGTTGAATTTAATTATTCACAAGAACAACTCAAAGAAGTCAGTGTCACAACTCCTGATTTTTCAACATCACTTTCCAACATATTACTACAACTTGAAAGAGAAACAAAGTTTACTTTCCAACAAATGGACAGTCGCTTTATTATTGTGAAGTTAAAAAAAGGGGTAATTGTTTGTGGTTTTTTAAAAAATAAAGACACAAATGTTCCCATTGAATCAGCAACCATTCAAGGCTTGACAAACGCCACTACAAGTGATGAAAATGGTTTTTTTCGTTTACAAATTTCTTCTCCGAAAGAATTGATTACTATACGACATATATCTTATAAAACCATACAACGCATTAGTGAAAATTTTACTGAAAATGGATGCGGAAGCGTATATCTTATCCAGCAAGCAGAATCGCTCTCTAGTGTCATTATATCTAACTATATAGCATCAGGAATTAGCAAACTTAGCAATGGTTCGTTCACATTAAATTTTAAGAATTTTGATTTGTTGCCAGGAATGATAGAGAATGATGTATTGCAAGCTGTGCAAGCGTTTCCTGGTATTCAAAGTACTAATGAAACAGTATCTAATTTGAATATTCGTGGTGGAACTCACGATCAAAACCTGATTAAATGGGATGGTATCAAAATGTATCAATCGGGACATTTTTTTGGGTTGATTTCGATGTACAATCCTCAAATTACCCAAAAAGTTCAACTCTTAAAAAATGGTACAGATATAAGTGAAACAGATGGTGTTTCGGGTACGATAGCTATGGAAACAGCCAAAAATATTTCAACAACTTTTAAAGGAAGTGTAGGAGTAAATTTTACGGATGCGAATGTATTTTTTGATACGCCACTTGGTAAAAAATCATCTATACAAATTGCAGCTCGGAAATCAATTAATGATCTGATAGAAACGCCCGCATACAATGCCTATTTTGAGCAAATAGAACAGGATACCGAAGTAGCAGAAAATCAAGAAAATATTATCAATTCTGATAAGGGCTTTGATTTTTATGATACTTCTTTTCGTTGGTTGTATAACATAGATGATCGTAATGAATTACGATTGAATGGAATTTTTGTTTCTAATACATTAAGTTTTACCGAAACATTAGTAACAGGTACTATTGAAGATTCCAGAGAAAGTAACTTGGAACAAAAAAGTTTTGGTGCAGGATTGTATTTTAAAAATAATTGGAGAGACAAACTGTTTACAACACTTGAAATTTACGAATCAGACTATAAGCTAAGAGCTATAAACGCTAATCTGTTAGATTCACAACGTTTTTTACAAGAAAATAAAGTTTCAGAAACCAGTGCAAAATTAAAATTGAATTATTTGTACAATGATAATTTTACCATCAATGCAGGATATCATTTTGTAGAAACAGAAGTGACCAATTTGGACGATATTGACATTCCTTTGATTCGTTTGTTACTATCGGAAGTGTTGCGTACGCATGCTTTCTTTTCAGGAATTAACTATAACTCAAATGATAAAAACACACAAATCAGTTTTGGAGGACGTTATAACTATTTAGATAAGTTTAAAAAGCATATCATTGAACCAAGATTTAGTTTGAGTCATACGTTTTTGGATGATTTTATTGTGGAAGCACAAGCAGAATTTAAACATCAAAACACCTCACAAATTGTGAACTTTCAAAATGATTTTTTGGGTATTGAAAAAAGACGTTGGCAATTATCGAATGATAGCGATATTCCTGTACTTACCAGCAAACAACTATCGGTTGGACTTAACTATCAAAAAAATAATTGGTTGGCAAGTGTTGAAGGGTATTTTAAAGAAGTTGATGGAATTACCACACAAAGTCAAGGTTTTCAAAATCAATATGAATTTACAAAAGCAAGTGGACAGTATGGTGTTTATGGAATTGATATGCTACTTAGAAAAAAACTAGACAACTTAAATATGTGGCTTAGTTATTCGTATATGAACAATGAATACACGTTCAAGTCATTAGAAGCAAATCCGTTTGCTAGTAACTATGATATCACTCATTCGGTAACTTCTGGGATTACTTATTCTTATAATTCTTTAAAATTAGGCTTAGGACTAAATTGGAGAACAGGAAAACCAATAACGATGCCTATTGTTGGAAACGAAATCTCAAACGGAGAAATCAACTACGAACAAGTAAATACTTCACGATTAGAAGATTATCTCCGATTAGACTTTTCAGCTAAATATGCGTACCAATTATCAGAAAAGATGCGATTAGATTTTGCATTTGCACTCTGGAATGTACTAAATACTAACAATCAAATAGAAAAATATTACCGAATTAATTCACAAGATACTGTTTCTGATATACAGCGTTTTTCACTAGGTATGACACCTAATTTTTCGTGTAGGTTGTATTTTAATTAAATTCATTACCTCTTGGTGAACATTACTAAAACTCTTAGATGCTCGAACTCACTCTACATAAACATTTACATTTAAGGATTCTGTAGATAGTAGCGTAATTAATAACTATATTAATCGCAGTGTACATTAATACTTTCTTAAGAATACATTTAGATTTATACACTATATTTATCTATAATTTTTTTTAAAATGAAAATTCTCATAGCAGAAGATGAAATAGAATTACAGCAATCTATTGTTACTTTTTTAAAAAGAGAGAATAATGTGTGTGAAGTCGCTTCTGATTATGAAGAAGCGATTTATAAAGCGTCATTATACGAATATGATATTGCGGTAATAGATATTAATCTTATTACAGGAAGTGGTTTAGATGTTATCAAATTACTGAAAGATAAAAATAATAATACGGGCATTATAATCATTTCAGCTAACAGTTCTTTGGACGACAAATTACTAGGATTAGATTTAGGAGCAGACGATTATATGACAAAACCCTTTCATCTAGCGGAACTAAATTCGCGTATAAAAGCAATATTTAGAAGACGGAAACAAAATGGTGGGGAACATATAATCTTTAATGAAATTAAAATGAATACTGACGCTAGGACAGTTTTTGTAAATAATAATTCAATTCAGTTAACCCGAAAAGAATATGATTTATTATTATTTTTTATTACCAATAAGGAAAGAGTTCTTTCAAAAGAAACCATCGCAGAACATTTATGGGGAGATCAAAGTGATTTATTAGACAATTTTGATTTTATTTATGTACATATTAATAACTTGCGAAAAAAAATAAGTACTGCTGGAGCAAAGTACATAAAAACCGCTTACGGTAGCGGATATAAATTTACTGAAAACTCATAATTTGGAAACACATCAAGACAAAATAAAGCTTCTAAAAAAAATTGCAAAAAGCTACATTCAGTTCGGATTAGTTCTTGCTTTATTATGTCTTATTTCCTTATACTTTATTACAAATGCTATTATTAAAGATGAGACTGATGAAGGTCTTTATTCATCTACTCATAGAATAGAGGAACTCTTAAAACAAAACAAAACAGTAACTTCTTTGAGTCCTTTATTTGAAGTTAGTGAAGTCAGTGAAATTAAACCACAATCAATTGGTTATGTAGTTCTTTATGATGCTTCTCAAAATGAAGATGAAGAATTTCGTGAGTTAAATACATTTATAAAAGTAAATAATGTTAACTATAAAATTACAGTTAGGACTCTTGTAGTAGAATCTGAAGATATATTAATCTCAATCTTGATTGCATTTGCTATCATATTTTTTGTGATGTACTTAGCTCAATACTTTTATACTAACTACATAAATAAAATAATATGGAAGCCATTTTTTGAAAATTTGGAAGCAATCAAAGCATTTTCTGTTAAGTCAAAATCAAAAATTGAATTGAAGGATTCTGATATCTTAGAGTTTGTTGAACTTAATGACAATTTAAAATCATTAACAGAAAAGGTTATTTCAGATTATGAAAACTTAAAACAATTCACTGAAAATGTCTCTCATGAAGTTCAAACTCCTTTAGCCATTATCCAAGCCAAAATTGAAAACTTGATAGACAATTCCAGTGTTTTAAGTGAAAGAGACACAATTACATTAAATGATATACAGCGAAATGTAAGACGATTATCAAAACTTAATAAAAGTCTTATTTTACTAACTAAAATTGATAATCAACAATTTTCAGAAACAGAAAGTATCAATCTTAATGAGCGTGTATCATCAATTATAGAAGCGGTTGAAGAAATAGCTAAAAGTAAAAAAATACTAATTTCTTACAAGGAGCGCGATATAGTTACACTATTAATGAATAAAACCTTGTTGGATGTTTTAATTTCAAATTTAATAGGTAATGCAATTAAATACACCGCTGAAAATGGAAAAATAGTTATTTCGATTACCGAGAATAATTTATCCATAAGTAATAGTGGAACTGAAATCTTACATGCACCTGAAAAAATATTTCAACGCTTTTACAAAGAAAACAATAACACTCAATCTTTAGGGTTAGGGTTGGCTATCGTCAAAAAAATTTGTGACTATCATAAAATGTCAATTCAATACCATTTTAAAGACAGTATGCACCAATATACATTCTCTTATAATTCACTTTAGATTTCCTTTAAATAGTCTTTAGATTCTAAAATTAATTTTGCCTCTGAATTTGTATAGTTAATTTAAGAACGTATGAAAATAATTAATAAGGTTTGGACTCTAGCTTTGATTCTAGCCTTTTCAACACACCTATGTAATTCTCAAGTTAAAGACTCGCTCTCTTTTATTAAATCCAAAAGAATGTCTGATGATGATTTGGCTAAAAAAAAGGAAGGAACTTTTTTTACTGGAATTCCAGACTTTTCTTCTGACCCAATCACTGGCTTTGGTTTTGGAGTAAGAGGTAATGTTTATTGGAATGGGACACGAGACAACGAATTGTTTGCGTACACACCTTATCTAGCGAAACTGAAAGCAAATGTGGCTTATTATACTTCAAACGCTAGAGAATTGACTTTATCTTTAGATGTACCTTATTACAAAGGTTCTCGTTGGAGATTTAAGGTAGATGTTAAAATACAGCAGAATCCTGCTAATCTCTATTTTGGACTTACAGAAGCAACCTTAAACCCTTTAAGATTGCCATCATCACAAAATGGAGAAACATTCAGCACCTATGCTGATTATGATAGAGCTAGAAAAAGATTACGTCCAGGGCAAAATGGAGAAGCAGATTTTGTAACCGATGCCTTGTCTAACCGTTTTCGTGAAACAGAATATATGCTTAATTTGAAGGCAGATTATGCTCTTGGTAATGGAAAATGGCGTATTATGGGAGGATATGAAATACAAAATTTAAAGTATAAAACTTTTGAAGGAAAGGAAGCAGACGCAATAGACCCAAATACAGGAAATACTATTCAGGCACCAAATGGTGTTTCACTATTACGGAGAGATTTTGAACAAAATAAAATATCAGGATTAGATGGTGGTTGGGTATCTATATTACAGACTGCGTTAATATATGATACTAGAGATTTTGAACCAGATCCAACAAAAGGATTTTATTTTGAAATCGCAAATGAATATTCAAGTAATATCATTGGTTCTGAATTCAATTTCAATAAATTATTCATTCAAGGTAGATATTACAAAAAGATACCGTTCGGCAAGCGTACAGTATTTGCAAGTAGATTGGGTATAGGTAATATTTTTGGCAGTAATGCTCCATTTTTTGAATTTCAAGATCAATGGAGTCCAGACGGAAGTATTAATGCGCTTGGAGGTAAACAATCGCTACGTGGTTATAGAGCCAATAGGTTTTTGGCAAGATCACTATGGTTTGCAAATTTTGAACTACGTTATAGATTTACTGAATTCTCTATAGGAAAACAGCGTTTAGCTTTTGGTGTGGCTCCCTTTTTTGATGCAGGAACCGTTAGAGACAAATGGCAAAACTTAAATTTTAGTAAAATTAAAACATCTTACGGAGCAGGTTTACGTGTAGCTTGGAATCAGTCTACCATAATTTCTTTTGATTATGGTAAATCTAAAGAGGATGGACTATTTTATATAGGCATAGGACAAGTTTTCTAATTTTACATTACTTCAAAAAACTTTTTTGATAAACTTTAGATTTCCTTTAAATAGTCTTTAGAATTTAGTAATAACTTACCTTTTATAAAATAAAGAATTTATGAAAATAAAATTACTTACAAATGTATTTATATGTTTACTATTTTTATCATGCGATGAAAAAGAAGTTAAGCAAACTAACGCCCCTAAAACAGTTCAAGAAGCTTTCTTATCAAAGTTTCCTAGTGCTACCAAAATAGAATGGGAAAAAGAAAACGATACAGAATGGGAAGCAGAATTTGAAATGAATACTACGAAATATTCAGCTAATTTTGGATTAGATGGTTCATGGAGAGAAACCGAACATGAGATAGAGGTTTCAGAAATCTCTAAAGAAATTCTGAGTAATTTAAAAGCAGAATTTCCGAACTATAACATAGACGAAATAGAAATTTCTGAAACACCTTCTGTAACATTGTATGAGTTTAGCTTAAAGAAAGGTGATGCTGAGTTAGAAGTTTCTATTAATCTTGAAGGCAAGATAGTTGGCACTATTAAAGAAGATTAATAGATAAATTTGATATTTGGTGCTTTTAAATATTAGCATCAAATATCAAAATCATCTAGTTTAGGATATAAAGTATTTAAAATTTACAAGAATCCTTTATTTTTCATAGA
This sequence comes from Kordia sp., assembly GCF_965224175.1. Lineage (GTDB taxonomy): Bacteria > Bacteroidota > Bacteroidia > Flavobacteriales > Flavobacteriaceae > Kordia. Next base: position 4,926,103 of record NZ_OZ245041.1, on the reverse strand, counting down.
TACTCATACTTTCCTCATAAATTGGACTTTCAACTGATAATAGGTCTAAGACAGTATGAAATATGTTGTGTTGTGAATATTCTTGATCCTCTTTTATTATTTTAGATGTATTAGATGACCATACAATAAAAGGAATGTCTAATTGTTCTGTCGGAGCTATACTTGATGGTATTCCATGCATGTAAAGATTATTTTCACCTAATGACTCTCCATGATCAGAAATGTATATCATAGATGACTCATATTTTTCTATCTTTTTCAATTGTTCAATTAAAGTCGCTAATATATAATCAGTATAAAGAATCGTATTATCATACGCATTTATAAGTTCTTGTTGAGTACAATTAGCTAATTCTACACTTTTACATACTGGACTAAATTTTTCAAACTGTTTCGGATACTTTTTGTAGTATGTTGGACCGTGACTTGTATTTGTATGTAAGACAATGAGAATTTTATTTTTCTCACTATTTTCTATCTCTTGCTGTAAATCTTTTAATAATATTTCATCGTAACCACAAATTTCACCTTCACAGTTTTGTCTTAAAAAATCTTTGTTTTGAAAACTTTTTACTTTTATTGTAGGTTCTCCCCAATTAGTAGTTTTCCATATAACATCTACACCATTCCTGTACAAGTAATTTGGTAATATTTCATAAAGTTTTCCTGTGTTCTCATGTTCTAAGATACATTTAAGACCAGCAGTTGTATATGTAGCACAAGATTGAGTTTTAAAATGGTTTACATTATCAATATTAGAAAGTAAAGGGTTTGTGTTTCTATCATATCCATATAAGGAAAAATTACTACTTCTAGCGGATTCTCCAATAACCAGTACAACAATTGATTTTGTGGAATCTTTTATAGTAGCATTTGGCAATAAAATTTGTTTTTCATTTTTCTTATTGATATGACTGTAGTATCTAAAAGTATTAACAACATAAGACCACGGCATAGTAGTAGCACCTAAAGTTTTTGAATTTTTATCAATCCAAAGCCAATTAGATGAGTTTACATACGCTAAGGTTCCAAGCAGTAGTAACGTTACAACAGAATTTAACGCAAATATTTTAATTTTAGGGATTATGATATCCGCCTTGTATATGAAGATACTTGGTATGATTCCAAGAATAATCAGATATAAAAATAAGTTGAATGACAAAAAACTTGTAGATTCTTCATAATTAGTATTGAGTATATTACCAATCATAGTCCTGTCCAAAATAACTCCATAAGTATTTATAAAATACACTGCAACGGCACTAATATTAAATAGTAATATAATTAAATACTTACCAACAACTCGCATTAAATAAATACCAATATAAAAGGCAAACGCATTTAATAATATCGAAGCAACTATTAGACTAAGAAGAAATAATACGCCATTAAAACTTCCAATATTCTTATTTGCGAAAACAAACTTGAAAAAAGGATATTGATAGAGAATTAAATTAATAAAGCTTACAAATAGCGCAAAGTAACTTAATTTAATTTTTTTTGACATATTCCTTTGTTATTGAGAAAAAAGTAAACATTAATGCTATTAAAGAAAAATAAAATATTGGAATATTATGTTTTACAGTTTTCATAAGAATCAAGTAAAACCAATACATTAAAATTAAAAAAATAATTGGATAATATTTTTTTAATTTCATCCAGTACAACCAACTGATATTTCTATTCAAATTAATACCAATAACAGCAATAATAAAACCCAAACAAGCTCCAAAGAGGACATCTCCAGGATAGTGCGCTCCAACAGCAACTCTTGAAAGACCAATAATACAAGCGATTGTAATTAAAAAAAGTGTCCAATAAATTCTATGCACCATTTTTTTTGGCATGAACGCAAACAATAAAATAGTTATAATCATAAACGCGGTCATTGCGTGTCCAGATGGTAATGAAGTATGTAAAATATTTGGTCTTCCCATAATAGTGAATGTATCCATGTCCATTACGGCTGCGGGTCTGGGAACTGCTAATATATGTTTAAGAATGGCTGATGTAATTAATGTGAGTATGGATGAAGTCAATAAAGCTTCCCAAAGTTTTGGTGCAACAAAAAGAAATATAAAAATAAATGGAAACATTACTCTTGCATCTCCTAAATATGTCACATTATATGCTAGATTTGGATACGTTGATAAGATTTCATTTAGCTCTAAAAACATATCTTTTTGTGAATCAACATAGGTGCTTACAAAAGAACCATCAAATGAAAATAAATAATAACTAAAGAATATTAGTAATAATAAAAATGGTACTATTACTAAATTCAAACTTACTTTTTTAAAATTTTGGATAACGATACTATCAGTTTTGATTTTATCTCTTATGGAGGTATCTAATGCTATACTGTTTATCATAAAATTGACTTCAGAATCAAGTTAATAAAGGGGAACATTGTAGTTGTAATGTTTAACTTTTACGCCAATTTATAGTCGAATTCTAAAGAAAACTTAAAGATTTTTTGATCATTTTTTTCTTTAGAATTAATTAAGATTTCAATAGTAATTTCGGAAGTTTTATATCAAGATTCAAAGTCATTTACAAGATGGTATCATCTGTAAAATATTCAAATATAAAATTGTATTGATAAAAATTCACTTCATAGTTAATCCAATTGCAGGATCTGGTCGCAATACTATTTCTAAAAAAATTCTCCAAGATTATTTTGAGGTAGAAATGTTTGATATTTGTATAAAATTTTCAAATTACAAAGGGCACTCAGTTGATTTAACTAAAGAATCAGTACATCAAAAAGTTGATATTATTGTAGCTTGTGGTGGTGATGGAACCATTAATGAAGTTGCTTCTGTTCTTGTAGGAACTTCTATTCTATTTGGAATAGTCCCTAAAGGATCAGGAAACGGTTTAGCGTCTCATTTAGGTATTCCGAAAAATATTAATAAAGCGTTAAACAAAATAAGAAATGGCGAAATTTCTAAAATAGATGCAGGTTGTGTAAATAAACGTTATTTTTTTAGTAATACAGGTTTTGGCTTTGACGCTAATGTCATACAAAACTATGAAGCTCTCAACAGAAGAACACTTTATTGCTATTTAAAAGCGACTGTTCAGTCTTTTCTCAAATACAATAAAAGAAAAGAAGTTATCATAAACATTGACGGTAATTACGAATTAATGAACCCTTTCCTCATTTTTATTTCTAATTCTAATCAACTAGGCTATAATTTTAGTTTAACTCCTTCTGCATCCTTGCAAGATGGACTTTTAGATATCGTTATAGTTCCCAAAATTAGTAGGCTGAAAATTCTTTTGTTTGGTTTTTATTTACTCATCAAAAAACCAAGATTATTTAAAGAAGCTAAGTATTATAGATCATCATCAATCTTTCTAGCAATGAAAAAAGGTGAGTTTTTTTCTTCCCAAATAGATGGCGAATTTTCAATAATAGAAAATAATATATTATTAATTGACATTAAGAAAAATGCACTAAATGTGATAATGTAAAATATACTTTATTGAAAAGACTTTAAATTTTCTTAAGATTTCCAATATAAATTTACAATATAACCCCCAGATTATACCCTTTAATGAAATGTAAGCTTATAAAGACTTTATTATTATGCTTTTTTTTAAGTATCTATCCTGCTGATCTTACAGCGCAAGATACCAGTGAAACAAAACCAAAAGCAGGAACAACACAAACAATTGGAGATGTAATTTTAATAAGTCTTCCATTAGCATCTGTGAGTACTTCATTCATTATAGGAGATAATAAAGGAGCTTGGCAATTCACTAAAGGATTTTTGTTGACTACAGGAATGACTTACGCCTTAAAACTTAGTATCAATAAACAACGACCAGATATGAGTAATGATAATTCATTTCCTTCTGGTCATACTTCCATAACTTTTCATAGTGCAGGATACATCCACAGACGCTATGGTTTTAAATACAGCATACCCGCGTATGCACTAGCAGGATTTACAGCAGCAAGCAGAATAGACTCAAATAAGCATGATCTATTAGATGTCATTGCAGGCTCTATTATTGGACTAGGAAGTAATTTGTTGTTTACTACTGAATATCAACAAAAACACATGGAACTCACTTTTAAGAGTGATGAAAAAGGCTTTCTCGTTGGCTTTACGTATAAATTTTAATTCACATAGTTAATTTAATGAAGAGAATATTTTTTTTATTGATAATGGTTACTACACCATTAGTTATGTTGGCACAAGATTTTGACTCTCCATCTGAAATAAGGAGAGAAACAAACCTAGAATTAGCTGGAGATTATTTACAGCACTTACCCGCTCTAACATCTTTAGTCGTTATTATTGCTGAAAAAGATAAAAAAGGATTTTGGCAATTCACAAAATCTTATGGTACGACACTTGGATTGACCTATATATTAAAATATGCAATAGACAAACCAAGACCTGATGGAAGAACTGATGGAAAAGCTTTCCCTTCTGGACATACATCTGTCGCTTTTTCAGGGGCTTCTTTTTTACAAAGACGTTATGGTTGGGGCTATGGAATTCCTGCCTATGCAGTTGCAGGATTTGTAGCATATAGTAGAATCGAAGGTATTAATGACAGGCACGATGGATGGGACATTTTAGGAGGAATAGTTGTTGGTATTGGAAGTACGTACTTATTTACAACTCCTTATCAAAGAGAACATTTCGAGTTAACTTTTAATAGCGGAGAAGGAAATTATATGCTTGGGTTTAAATATAAATTCTAATGATAAACACGGAATTAATAGTGAAATGAATAAAATTTTAAATATTAATGGATTTAAAAAATCAAGCTAGAGTAGTATATCCTTAACTAAATGAATGTAAAAAAACTTATAACTAATATTATTTTTTTCATTTCAACTGTAGGCTTCGCGCAACATAAAATAATTATGAAAGCGGAGCTTGACTCTGTTACGAATACTATCAAAATCAATCAGAAGTTAGTATATCTCAATACTTCAAAAGATACCTTATCTACTATTTTATTGCTTGATTGGGCAAATAGTTACTCCGATAAAGAAACTCCTCTAGCTGTGCGTTTTGCTGAAGATTTCAGACGTAACTTTCATTTTGCAGGATATAAAACACGTGGTTTCACTGAAATTAATTCAATTTTTAATAATACTAAAGACTCATTGACTTGGAAAAGATTTAATGATATTCAAGATATTTTAGAAATTAATTTATCTAAACCTTTACATCCTAAAGATAGTACTATTGTCAATTTATCATATTCGATAAAGCTTCCACATTATAAGTTTACGGGAAATGGATATACAAATGAAAAAAATTACAATCTAAGACATTGGTATTTAATTCCTGCTGTTTATAATTCAAAATGGGAGATATATAGTAATAAAGACTTATTTGATTTTTATGCTCCTCTGATAAACTATGAGATTGATTTAAAAATTCCAAATGGATATAATTTGGCTTCTGAAATGATGCAAGATGAACAAGTTACCAAAAATAAAAAAGAGATTTTTTTACGTGGAAATAATCTCAGAGACGTAAAATTATATATCCAAAAAATATCGAATTTTTATAATGTAAAAACAGGTGAATTTGAATTAGTAACAAACATTAATTCAGGTAAAACAAATACTTCTACAAAATATAAAGTAGCAAATAAAATTGGGGATTTTTTAAAAAATAATTTAGGAGATTTGTCTACGGATAAACTAATAATTTCAAGTATAGACCAACGTAAAAACCCTGTTTATGGTTTTAATCAGCTTCCCCAAAAACTACGACCGTTTTCTGATGAGTTTCAGTTTGAAATTTCATTACTAAAAAGTACGATTGACGCTGTTTTGAAAAAAACGTTGGTCATAAACCCAAGAACCGAAAAATGGGTGACAGATGGGATATTAGTGTATTTAATGATGAAATACATAAACGACAATTATCCTGAAATGAAACTGGGCGGAGCTTTGACAGAAGTAATAGGTTTAAGATGGTTTCATGCCGCAGATTTGTATTTTAACGATCAATATTATCTAGGATATAAAAACATGGCTAGACTTTTTATAGATCAACCATTAAAAACTCCAAGAGACTCTTTACTCAAATTTAATTATAATATTACTAATACATATAAAGCTGGACTAGGCTTAAAATATCTTGAAGATTATTTGGAAGATAAAACTATTAGCAAAAGTATTAAGCAATTTTATTCAGGAAATAAATTGAAATTGTCATCTGCTAAACAATTTCAAAAGATAATTGACACGCTAGCAAATAAAAATGTTGATTGGTTTTTTAATGAATTCATTTCTGATAATAAGAAACTAGATTTCAAATTTAAAAATGTAGAAAAAATAGGTGATTCTCTTATAATTACGATAAAAAACAAACGTGAAAATACGATGCCTGTTTCCGTATCTTTAATTAAAGATGATAAAGCAATTTACAAAATATGGATTGATGGTTTTACAGGAAAGAAAACAATAAAAATAAAAAATGACAACGCGGATAAATTAGTTATAGATTACGAAAGAAATATACCTGAGGTTGATCGATCAAATAATTACAAAAATTTAAAGGGATTACTGAATAAACCCTTACAAGTAAGATTACTCCAAGATATTGAAGATCCTAGTAAAAATCAAACTTTTTTTATGCCCATCATTGAATTTGATAATATTTATGATGGGTTAACTTTGGGCGGAAGAATATATAATAGAACACTTTTTAAAGCACCGCTTATATATAAAATTACACCTACTTACGGTTTTAAATCTAATGCTTTAATTGGTTCTGCATCGTTAGTCTTTACGCAACAGATAAAAGAGTATGGTTGGTATTCATATACGATAGGACTTTCTGGAGATAGAACAAGTTATGCTCCAAACTTATTTGCAAATAGTTTCTCTCCCTACATTGATTTCAATTATAGAAGAAAAGATTTAAGAAGTAACTTACGTCAATCAATTATATTAAGGAATGTTGCTATTTCACGAGATGAAAGTTCGGAGCTTCCGCTAGAAACACCCAATTATAGTGTTTTCAATGCTAGATACCTTTTTCGTGACTTCAATTTTTCAAATAGTTTTACGTTTCAGGGAGACTTTGAGCTTTCCAAAAACTTTAGCAAAATATCTGCAACAGTATTTTACAGAAAATTATTTCTTGACAATCGAAAAATTAGCGCAAGGTTGTATTTAGGTACTTTTTTGAATAATAAAACGCAGTCTGACAATAACTTTTTTGACTTTGCACTTGATCGACCTACAGATTATTTATTTGATTACAACTATCTTGGAAGGTCTGAGGATGAAGGTATTGTTTCGCAACAATATATAACGGCAGAGGGAGGATTCAAGTCAATACTTGACACTCGATTTGCAAACCAGTGGATAGCAACGTTAAATGGAGAAGTGAGTATTTGGAATTGGATTCACGCTTATGGAGATATAGGTTACCTAAAAAATAAAGGATTAAAGCCATATTTTGCCCATGATTCAGGTGTTAAGTTGAGTTTGGTTGAGGATTACTTCGAACTCTATTTACCAGTGAGTTCAAACAATGGTTTTGAATTATCGCAATATAAATACACTGATAAAATTCGATTTAAAGTGACCTTAAGTATATCAACACTTATTAAACTATTTACAAGACGTTGGTACTGATAAGTTATAGTAACAAAGTCTAAATTTCTGACACAAGCTAAAACGACAATTATTATTTCAAGAAAATTTACAAAAATTAAGCCTCAAATTTTTTCAAAAAGTCTGCGTTATATTAAAACTCAATTATGAATACAACCCTAATAAGTAAAGCGAAAGAATACTGTTTGGATTTACTGACAAATAGTAAATGTAAGTCATTACCATTTCATAGCTACAAACATACTTTAGAAGTTTTTGAAAATGTACAGGTTATAGGTAAATATGAAAATTTAAACGAAACTGATTTAGAAATTTTGATGTTAGCAGCTTTATTTCACGATACAGGAATGTCGATTGAATTTGATAAACATGAAAATATGAGTGCCAAATATGCGCATGATTTTTTGAGGAATTTAAACTTCTCCAACAAAAAAATAGTTGCAGTTATAAATTGTATTAAAGCTACTGTAATGCCACAGAATCCTAAAACACTTTTAGAATCTATAATCTGCGATGCTGATTTATTACATTTGGCAAGTAAAGAATACTTATTGAAAAATAAGTTGTTAAGAAGCGAGTGGAGTGTATATGCAGGACTTCGGCTTACTGATGAAGAATGGTGTCAGTTAAATATCGACTTCCTTACAAATCATAAGTATCATACCCAGTATGGAAAAAGAGTATTAGAGGAGCTAAAAAAACAAAATATTAGGTTGTTGAAAAATTTAAAAGTTAAAAGTTCTTTACAAGAAAAAAGTTAGTTCTTTAGTTCTACTTCAATCGTAGTCTTATAAAAGTTATTTTCTCATAAATATTAAACTAATCTGTTACAAAATTGGTAATATGTGGTATTGCCATTTAAAGAATAATCAAAGTTTCCAAATATTTTGTAAATGGGTGTGCTGAATTAAATTAGGTAATACGGAATTCACATAATACTCGAAATCAATGAACAGCTATCTTATTAACTTATCTAATGTCTTATAGTTGTAATCTTTAAAAGAATCATCACAATGATAATTTATTCTCAGTAAAAATATTGTGGGGATTAATTTTGAAAACCAACAAGGAACATCATTTTATAGTGTTGTAATTTATTATTCACTAGAGATAAAATTAATATCTAGGCAAATTTGATATTAAACCTATTTCCAATTCATTCGTTGTAGTCTGACTGCATTAAGTATTGCCAATAATGCTACACCAACATCTGCGAAAACTGCTTCCCACATTGTAGCTAAACCACCTGCGCCCAATATAAGTACGATTACTTTTACACCAAATGCTAATACAATATTTTGTAATACTATTTGTCTTGTGGAACGACTAATTTTTATAGCAGTAACAACCTTTGAAGGTTGATCTGTTTGAATAATTACATCTGCGGTTTCAATAGCAACATCACTTCCAAGACCGCCCATTGCTATACCAACACTACTAGCGGCTAACACAGGAGCGTCATTTATACCATCTCCAATAAAAGCTACTCTATTTTCAGAATTTTGCTTGAGCAACTCAACTTCTTCTAATTTATCTTCTGGTAATAAACCACCTTTAGCATTTTCAATATTTAATGTTTTTGCTACTTGTTGGGTAATAGAATTTTTATCACCTGAAAGCATCATAATACTTTTAACACCTACTTTGTGTAATGCCGTGATAGTCTGTTTAGCATCATCTTTCAACTCATCTGCAATAACCACATACCCCGCAAATTTTTTATTTATAGCGACCAATACAATGGATTCTACGATAGACTCAGTTTCAGCGGGAACATCAATACTGTTTGCAGTCATTAACGCCTTGTTTCCTACTAAAACTACTTTACTATTTACAACTCCTTTTAAGCCTTTCCCCGCAATTTCTGAAACTGCTTCTGCTTCAAGTATATTGTTATCTGTTTTATATTCCATAATAGCTTTAGCAATAGGATGCGTGGACTGTTCTTCCATAGCCATTAGATAGTCCATAAATTCAGATTCTTTCCAATCTATGGTTTTTATTTGTTTGATTTTGAAAACACCTTTTGTAACAGTTCCTGTTTTATCCATTACTAGAGTGTTAATTTTGGTCATAGCATCTAAATATGAAGCACCTTTAAAAAGAATCCCATTTTTTGAAGCAGCGCCTAATCCACCAAAGTACCCTAAAGGAATAGAAATAACCAATGCACAAGGGCATGATATAACTAAAAATATTAAGGCTCTATATAACCAGTCTCTAAAGATGTAATCATCTACAAAAAAGTATGGTAGTAAAGTAACTCCAATTGCTAAAAACACTACTATAGGCGTGTATATACGAGCAAACTGTCTGATGAACAATTCTGTTTTTGACTTTCGAGCTGTAGCATTCTGAACCAAATCTAATATTCTTGCTATAGAACTATCTTCAAATTTATTAGTTACTTCAACTTCAATAACATTTTCTAAATTGATACTACCTGCGTAAACTTTGGCTTTCTTTACAATAGAGCTAGGTTTACTTTCCCCAGTTAAAGCTGCTGTATTTAATGATGCTTTATCAGATAATAACATACCATCCAATGGAATTTTCTCCCCAACCCGAACTTGAATTTTTTCACCTATACTAACGTTTTCAGGAGAAATTTTTTTATAGTCACCGTTTCGATAAACATTTGCTTCTTTAGGGCGAACGTCTAACAATGCTTTAATATTTCCTTTTGCTCTATTAACTGCTGCACTTTGAAATAATTCGCCTACTGCATAAAATAGCATTACAGCAACACCTTCTGGATATTCTTCAATAATGAATGCACCGATTGTAGCAATAGACATTAAAAAGAATTCTGTAAATACGTCGCCTTTAATGATACTTCTCCAACCTTCAACTACTACAGGAAGTCCGACAGGTAGGTAAGCGATACCATACCAAATTATCCGAATCCAATCTTTGAAAAATGTTACATCAAAATAGTCGAATCCAATTCCAATAATTAGCATTGTAAAACTTACAATAGCTGGAATATAAGCTTTGAAATTATTTGTGGAACTTCCGTGATTGTGTCCATCATCGTGACTATGTTTACTTTCCATATTCGGTTTTATATCTTTTAAATTAACATTCTTTTTTCTCATTTTTATCAAATAGTTTTTGAATATCATCATCAATAGGCATACGCATTAGTGGTGGTATGTCTGCTCCACCTGTGTTACCAAGTGGCACATGATTAATAAATGATTTCCAGCCACCAACAAGCAGTCTAATAATTTGTCCAAAAACTTCTTTAGTGTTTTTTTGCATCAAACCAAATCTCAACATTAACAAATGCGAATATGTATGTTCAATAGGATATAACTGCCCTATAATATGACTCCTCTCTAAATGATACCAAGCTTTATTAAAGTCTTTATGTTTTAAACTATATCTGTAAGATTTTAATTCTGCTAAATAGGCTAATTTTAAAGGTTTTGGTATTTTCAAATTGAATTTCATATTAAATGATTTTTTACAAAAATACTTTTAAAAATAATGCAAAGGAAGTGCATTTACATACTACTACATTTATTACAAATACCTTTTACCACTAGGTTTACGTTTTCAGAAATAAAACCTTCGGGAACGTTTATTTGAGGGATTTTATGATCTGTTAAGCAGACAGTTTCGTTACAATTACTACAATAGAAATGCAAATGTAAATCGGTTTTAATATCGCAACTACATCCTACTTCACATAAAGCATATTTTATTGTGCCCGTACCATCATCAATTTGATGGACAATATCATTTTCAACAAATGTTTTAATAGTTCTGTAGAGTGTTGTTCTATCCGCTTTTACAAATGCGTTTTCCGTGTCACTCAAAGTTACTGCTACTTTTTTTTCAGCAAGAAACTTATAAATTAATAAGCGCATTGCTGTTATACGTATTTTTTTTGACTCTAATAGTTCTTCAATCGTTTTCATAATTAGTGTGAGTGTTCTGCTTCTCCTTTTTTCATTTCAGCAATTAGATAATAAGCATTGTTATAAGCGAATAGGGTGTTATTTTTAATTTCTTCTACAAAAGTAACTTCTATCCAATCTCCATCTTTTGTTCCTGTAATCACTTCAATAGGTATAAAACTCCATTTGTCATTCTTTTTTGCTACTGTAAAAGCATAAAATTTTTCTCCTTCTTTTATGATAGCATTTTCAGGTAATGCTTTCGTGTAACTTTTATCTACTTGAATTTTACCTTGAATGTACATTCCAGGAATTAAATTTCCTTTTTTGTTTTCTATTTCAGCGTGAACATGAACTGCTTTTGGATTTTCTTCAAAAGTTTTACTAACAGAATATATTTCTGCGGTAAGTTCTGTATCAGGAATTGACTGTACTGAAAAACTTACTTTTTGACCTTTTTTGATCTTAAATACATCTTTTTCAAAAACCATTAAATCCGCATGAATATGATGTGTATTTACAATATCAAACAATTCAGTTTGCGGTGCTACATATTGTCCTGTTTTTACCTCTACTTTTTGAACAAAACCTTCTATTGGACTTCGCAAGGGTACATTTTGTACAATATTTCCGTCACCAACAAAAGTAGCATTGATGTTTAATATTTTTAGTTGAGCAGCCAATCCATTAACCAATGTCATTGATGCTTTGTATTCTGCCTCTGCTTTTTGGAAATTAGCACCAGAGCCAACTCCTGCATCGTATAACTTTTTTTGTCGTTCATAGTTTTTCTTTAAAAAATTACTGTTGCTGTAGGCATTCAAATATTCAGTTTGTCGTTTTATGATATCTGGATGAGATAAATAGGCTACTACTTGCCCTTTGTTAACTTTGTCGCCTTCAATGACTTTAATAGATACAACATTAGCTCCTATTACAGCAGTAATTGCAGCTTCGTTTTGTGGTGGCACTTCTAATGTTCCGTTAGCTTCCACATAGCCACTCATATTTCGTAAAGTAAGTGTATCTATTTTCATTTTCAATGCTTCAAACTGTCTTGCGTTTAGCATTACTTCGTTTTCTTGGTGATCTTCTTCATTATCATTTTTTACTTGCTCGTGTGAATGTCCATCATTTTCAGTATGATTTTCTTTACTATCACAAGACACAATTATTAGTGTTGTAAAAATAAATATGATGTATTTATAGGATATTTTTTTCATTGTATTATTGATTAAAATATTGTAATTGGAAAGTACTTTCTAAATAATTTGCTAAAGCCGTTAGTGCTTGCTGTTCAGATTCGATGGCTTCCTTTATGAGTTGTGTAAATGCTGTATAATCAATTTCACCTTCTCTGTATGCTAACAAAGCACCTGATTTCTGACCTTTTGTTAATGGTAAAATTTTGCTCTCATAAAACTTCCAAGCTTTTTTCCATTTTAAATAATCTTCTTTAGCCTGAATAAATTTTGACTCAACTTCTTTTTTTCTAAATTTAGCATTTATTTCTGCTATCTCTGTATCAATTTTTGCTGTTTGTGTTTTGGATTTATTCGTACCTGACAAGAAAGGGATTGAAATACCAGCTTGATAACTGTAGAATCCTGAATTGCCATTGACTCTTTGTAAACCTCCTTGTATATTGAATTTAGGTAAGTTATTAGCTTTGGCAACTTTATACTTTGCATTTGCTTCTGCCACAATATTTTGTGAGATAGTATACGAAGGATGATTTTCTACTGTAAAATTTTCTACGTTAGAGAATGGTTCAATATCAAAATCTTTTGAAACTGTAAATACTTTATCCGAAGCCAACCAGAGATTTAATTCTTGTAAAGCAATTAGATAATTACTATACGCCTGTTCTTTTTTATTTTGAATTTGGAAATATTGATTTCTAGCTGCTAAATATTCTAATTTAGAAATAGCTTCTACTTCATAATTCAAAGCAACTGCTTGTTCAAATTTTGAATAAATACTATCTAATTCTTCAAATAGTAGATAATTTCTTTTCATTTGGTAACAATTAGACCATGCCTTTTTTACTTCTAATTCCAATTCAAGTTCAGATAATTGATATGCTTTTTTAGCTAACTGTATACGTTGTTGCTGTAACTTCTTTTTTGGAGCAATACCGAATATATCTATATTGGATTGTCCAATGCCAATAGTTGTATATATACCATTATCATTATTTATTTCTTCTCCTCCTGTAAAGATTCTAGTTGTTCCAAGTTCGTAAACAATTGCTTTTTGTTTTTCCTGTTTGGTTACTTCTAGTTGTCTTTGTTTTAATAAAGGATATTTATTTTTTGAAATTTCTACGGCTTCTTGCAATGTAATTTCTGTAAGTACATTGTTTTGTTGTTGAGCGTTTACCTGTGTTAAACAACTAAATAACATAACTATTACCATTGTTGGTGTAGCTAATTTTTTATTTGGTTTCAATGAGAAGGATTTATTTTCTACCCAATGATATAAAATAGGTAAAACGAATAATGTGAGTAAAGTAGAGGTCAATAGTCCGCCAATAACCACAGTAGCCAATGGACGTTGAACTTCTGCTCCCGCTGATGCAGAAATAGCCATTGGTAAGAAACCTAAAATATCTGTAAATGCTGTAAGCATAATAGGTCTAATTCTTCTTTTAGTACCTTCAATAATTCTATCTTTTAGATTGGTTACGCCTTCGTCTTTTAACTCATTAAGTCCGCTAATCATTACGAGTCCATTTAAAACAGCAACACCAAAGAGTACAATAAAGCCTACACCTGCCGATATACTAAAAGGCATATCTCTTAGCCACAACGCTACAACACCACCGATAGTAGCCATCGGAATTGCAATGTAAATCATCAATGTTTGAGGTAATGATTTTAGTGCAAAATAAATCAATATAAAAATAAGTAACAATGCAATAGGAACAACGGTAAATAAACGACTACTGGCACGCTCCAAATTTTCAAATGCGCCGCCATAACGAATAAAATAGCCTGATGGTAGTTCTAATTGCGCATCCAATTTTGATTTAATTTCAGTTACTAATGATTTCACATCGCGACCTCTAACATTTATTCCTACATAGGTTCTCCTATTAGTGTTATCTCTACTAATTTGCATTGGACCCGATTTGTATGATATGTCTGCTATTTCTCGAAGTGGTATTTGGGCTCTTGATGGAATATTGATAAAAAGATTTTGAATATCTGTAATATCTTTTCTGTTTTTGGTATTTAAGCGAACTACTAAGTCAAAACGTTTTTCTCCTTCAAAAATTACACCTGCATTACCTCCAGCAAATGCAGATTGCACAATCTTGTTGAGATCATTGATTTGAAGTCCGTATTGTGCTAATTTATTTCTATTGTAAGTAATCGTCATTTGCGGCAATCCTGTTGTGGCTTCGGCTTTCATGTCTCCAATACCCTGTGTTCCTGCTATAATTTTAGATATTTCTTGTGCCTTTTTAGAAAGTAGGTTGATATCATCGCCATAGAGTTTTATAGCAATATCTTCTCGAACACCTTCAAGCAATTCATTGAATCGCATTTCTATTGGTTGTGTAAATTCATAATTAACACCTGGAACAATTTCAATGGCATCTTTCATTTTTTCTATGAGTTGATCTTTAGAAGAAACTGTTGTCCATTGACTTTTTGGTTTTAGAATTACGAAAACATCAGCGATATCCATAGGCATTGGATCGGTGGGTATTTCAGCAACACCAATACGGCTTACAATTTTATCGACCTCAGGAAATTTTGACTTTACAATTTGTTCAATTTTAGTGGTTGTTTCAATAGTTTCACTTAAAGAACTCCCTGGTTTTAAGATAGCATGAAATGCAATATCACCTTCATCGAGTTGTGGTATAAATTCGCCACCCATTCGAGTAAACATAAAAACCGCTAGTGCAAAAAAACCAATAGCAAGACCAATAATGAGTTTCCCTTTTTTTAAGGAACTTTCCAATAATGGTTGGTATTTACGTTCTACCCAATGCACAAATTTATCTCCATACGACTTTTTATCGGATTTAGGCGCTCTCAATATCAAAGCTGACATCATTGGTACATAGGTAAGACATAAAACCATTGCACCAATCATTGCAAAAATGAAAGTTAGTGCCATTGGCTTAAACATTTTTCCTTCAATACCTTGTAACGCTAGAATTGGTAAAAAAACTATTAGAATAATTAACTGACCAAAAAATGCTGCATTCATCATTTTTTTTGAAGCCGAAGATGCTATATCATTTCTCTCTTTAGAAGACATTTTTTTCTTTTTGAGTATTTGTGAAGAAATTAAGAATACTGTCGTTTCAACAATGATAACTGCGCCGTCCACAATGATTCCAAAGTCAATAGCTCCTAAACTCATCAAGTTTGCCCAAACATCAAAAGCATTCATTAATATAAAAGCAAAAAGTAACGATAATGGTATCGTTGAAGCGACAATTAATCCACCTCTCCAATTCCCTAATAAGAATATAAGTACGAATATTACGATCAACGCACCTTCAATTAAGTTATTTGCTACCGTAGAAGTTGTCTCGCCAATTAATTTACTTCTATCTAAAAGTGGCTCTATGACAACACCTTCAGGTAGCGACTTTTGGATTTGTTCCATTCGTTTTTTAACATTGTCGATAACCTCATTGGAATTAGCACCTTTTAACATCATTACTAAACCACCAACAACTTCGCCTTCGCCATCTTGTGTTAAAGCACCATAACGAATTGCCGAGCCGTACTGAACAGTTGCAACATCACTTATTGTAATGGGAATATTGTTTATAGTTTTAATCGTAATTTTTTTAATATCCTCAAAATTACGAACCAAACCTTCCCCACGTATAAAATTGGCTTGATGATTTTTTTCAATATAAGCACCTCCTGTATTTTGATTATTGGCTTCAAGTGCTTCAAAAATGTCTATAATTGTTAATCCTATTGCTTTTAACTCATTCGGATCAACGGCTACTTCATATTGCTTTACTTTACCGCCTATAGCATTTACTTCCACCACACCATCTACCATTGCCATTTGACGTTGTACAATCCAATCTTGCATTGTACGTAGATCAGCAATAGAATATTTGTTACTGTATTCAGGTTTTACCTTTAAAGTATATTGATAAATTTCTCCTAATCCTGTTGAGATTGGTCCCATTGATGGCTCTCCAAAACCTTCGGGAATTTGTTCTTTTACTTCATTTAGTTTTTCTGAAACTAATTGACGAGGAAGATATGTTCCCATATCATCATCAAAAACTATTGTAACCACAGATAAACCAAAGCGAGAGATTGAACGTATTTCTTCCACATTTGGAAGATTACTCATTGCGATCTCTACAGGATAGGTAATTATTTGCTCAATATCTTCAGTTCCTAAATTCGGAGATTGGGTAATTACTTGTACTTGATTATTAGTAATGTCAGGAACAGCATCTATAGGTACTTTAGTCATACTCCAAATTCCTGCTCCAATAATGGTAAGGGTTAACAAACCAATAATAAACTTGTTATTGATTGAAAAATCAATGATTTTATTTATCATAGAAAATATATTAATTTAGTTAAAACAGTCCGAATTACAACGGATTATAGTTGTAATACGAAATGATGAAAATTCCTTTTTTGCTTAAAAAAGGGTGTAGTTATCCTGTAAAAACTAAATTATACTTGTGGAGGTTGTAAGATAGTTGGATTGAAGTTTTTAATTAATCCAGCCGAATAATAAAAGATTTTTGCAGAAATATCTATTGTTGCTAAAGTAAAGTCAACAATTTTAAATTGCATAACATTGATGTGACAACAATTACAATGACAAAACGGTGAGCACAAATCAGAATCTTGATGCCCATAATCGTCATTAACATCATAGGTAATTTCTGTTTTGATTTCGTTTTCTTCATTACTACTATCTCCACATGGGAAAAAGTTTAGTGAAAAGATATATATTGATAATATTGCAGCTAAAAATTTCATTTGGTCAAATATATGAATTATTTGTTGCAATTGCTGTGCAAAAATTATTTGTCGATCTTTATGACTCACTAATTTATATTAAACTTATTTTATAGCAATTTTAAGCGGTTTTAATATAAGAAAATAAGACTATTCTCGTACCTAAATAATTTATAGTCGAAAGAATTTTTCATGAAATTTAAGTTAAATAATGACTAATAAGTGACTCAAGAGTTCCCTATAAGTTACCAAAGAATGACTCAGAATTGACTAATATTTTACCAAAGAATACCCTGTAAATGACTTAAAAAATTTAAAAATTCAAATTATTGATTATTAGACCTTTACATGCTTGCATTTTGGTAAACAAGTTTGGTGAGTCACTTTTTACTCAAAACCGTTGAACTCATTATTGGTATTGTAAAAATCTTCTAAAGCTTATATCCTAAATTTGTAATTGGATATTTTTGACTCCTTTCAAATTGTTCAAGTTACAAAAGTGAACAAATGATTTTTAACAACTTCTATTCATCTTTGCTTCATAACGGAATTTAGAGATTCTGAATAATTACAGCATTCAAAGTATAACGCTTTGATCTCCTTAAATAATTTTTTAATTACAAAGCTTTATTTCATGAAAAGAAAAGAAAATTCAATAGAAGGTAAACTCGATTTAGATTCGATAAAATCAGAAATAAAACCCATCATAAACACAAAAGAAATTTTAAAGCATCCAACTACTAAAATTATCATTTCAGGAATTGTTGTTTACGGATTTTTAAGGGTTTCAAAATATTATGTAAGCGCCTATAGCGGATTAGTGAAAGCTGTAAGGGATGCGAAAAGCAACCTTAAAGGGTAATGATCACAAAACCCTTTAAACCACTTTTTCTTAATCAATGATTGTGTTGAGAATGGTCTTCACTTTTATTTTCTCCAGATTGATTCATTGCCATAGTATGGTCATATTTACAACAACCTGGTAAGTTTTTGTAGGCTTCCTCATTACCTGCTACTTTTTCAGTATCATACCCAGATGCAGCAATTGCATTATGGATTGCCATTGCATCTGCTATAGAACTATCAAAAGAGACGTCTATTTTCTTTTTATTTCTATCCCAGTTTGCAGCTGTAACACCATCAATACTATTAGCAGCTTTTTCAATGGTACTTTTACACATACCACAATTACCTCTTACACCAAACGATAAGTCTGTCATCACAACTTCTTTTGAAACTTCTTTAGTAATTGAACTAACTTCTTTTTTTGTGTCGTTTTTACAACTTGTAAAACCTAAAGCTATTATGATAGCTGCACTTAAAATTACTTTCTTCATTTTTTAAAAATTTAATTATTATTTGTGTTTATTTATTTTATTGTTTGTTTTACTTCACCACATTTTAACATTGCATCACCAAAATATGGGTTTCGTATTTGTTCTTCATTACTCAACCAATACGCACCATTATCGTTATCTGCCATCGGGCAAAATTCAACATATACTTTTTCATTAATACCAAAGAGTTGAACTACATTTATTAAACGTGATGATAGATGTTTGAAATGGTCTCTTTGAGCCTTTATATCAGAAGTTTTAGAAATAGATGTTGCAGAAGATCGTATTTCCTTTACTAATGACATCCAATGCGCGTGAGCGTTATTGTCAGATAATAATTTCATATCAACTTTATCTAAATTGTTTAATAAACTTATTGCATTAACTGAAGTGTTTTTTGAATCTTCTTTAACTAGAGCATCTTTTAAATTGATGTAATCATTATAAACAAATTTTAATTGTTTTTGGAATTTCTCTGATACCGTCAATCTTTGGTTCATATTAGTATGGTTACTTTCTTTTTTTGATGCATTATTATCCATTCCTAAATGTCCTTCGTGACCAGTCATTACTTTGCCACCATCTTTATTCATCATTGATTTTTTACCTTGTAATTGAGCTGCTGCATCAACCGTAAATGTTCCGTTAGTCACGATTTCATTTCCAAGAAATAAACCTTCTAAAACTTCATATTCATTACCAATTCGATTACCTAAAACAACTTCACGCATTTCAAAAACGGTTTGGTCTGGATTGATTTTTAAATAGACCACAGAGCGTTCACCAGTCCAAAGTACAGCTGATGCTGGGATTGTTAATACCTCATCATTACTTCTCGAAACTCGTTCAATATTGGCGGTTACAAACATTCCTGGTTTAAATACATCGTTTTTATTAGAAAGCACCACACGTAAGGTTACTGTTCTTGTTTTGGTATTTAAAATTGGGTCAATAAAATCTACTTTCCCTTTGAACTCCTTATTAGCATAAGCGTTTGTAGTCACTAAAACTTCTTGCCCCTTTTTAAACAAATCGATTTGATTTTCATAGACATCAAAGTTTGCCCAAACCGTATTAAGATTTGCAATTTTTAGCAATGGTTGACCTTGTTTTATGTAATCGCCTTGTTCTACTAATTTTTCGGTAACTGTTCCTGAAACAGTAGCATAGACTGGAAAATTTTCTTTTACTTTTCCAGTTTCTTCTATTTGATTAATTTGACTTTCAGAAAGTTTCCACAACTTCAATTTATTACGAACTGCCTTATATAATGCAGGTTGTGATTCCTTTAATGATGAAGCTGTAATCAATTCTTGTTGTGCTGCATACAATTCTGGCGAATAAATGGTTGCTAATAATTGACCATTACGAACTTCCTCGCCTGTAAAACTGACATTCAATCGTTCTATTCTACCCGAAAAATAACTGACTTGTACTGCGTTTGCTTCTTCATTTTCAGCAATTTTACCAGATAATTTGATGGTGTTACCATCAATTTTTCCTTTGCCAACAATAGTTGTCTGAATGTTTGCTAATGCTATCGCATTTTCGGTTAATTTGAATTGGTCTGCCAACAAACCATCTGCACTACTTTCGGCAGGAATTAAATCCATTCCGCAAATAGGACAATCACCTGGTTCTGGTTGCATAATTTGTGGATGCATAGAACAGGTCCACATTTGATTGGTTTCTGTTGTTTCCGTATGATTGTGCTTTGTACTTTCATTGGACGAACTTCCAAATAGCAACCAACCCAAGAGTAAACCTACTACAAGTAAGCCTACGTATATGACTATTTTATTATTTTTCATTCTGTAATCGATTTATCATTGCTTTCATTTCTTCAATTTCCTTTTTCTGTGCTTTAATAATATCTTCTGCTAACTTTTTTACTTCTGGATCTTTAATATCTGCTCTTTCACTTGTTAAGATTGCTATGGAATGATGTGGTATCATACCTTTCATCCATAGTATATCTCCAACTGTTGATTTTTGGTCTCGCACTAATCCTAAAGCACCAAGAAAAAGCACTATACTACCTATGACAATTCCTAAATTCTTCTTTTTATTCTTGTACATATTCTTCATAAAAAAGAACATAATAAGTGCCATAGTAGCAATACCTAAACATACCATATAAAAGCGTGTGAGACTAAACCATACGTGGTCAAATTCATAGGTATTTAAATACATTGTGATGTACATTGCTATAAATGATGCCCCTAACATTAAAAAGAATTTTGTGTAGTTGCTCATTCCGTTTTCGTTGTTTTTGTGTTCTTGTGTGTTCATAATTTTTAGTTTTTATATTAATTTCTTTTCTTTTTCAATTTTCTAATCGTAGGTGAGGAAGTAAACCAAAGTAAAAATCCGCTTAATACAGTAATTAAGCCTAATAGAGAAAAGGCTCTTAAAACTATTGTATTAAAGTTGTCTCTACCTTCATAATCCATAGTGTGCGTCATCCATAAAAAATCGAACCAACGCCAACTACGATGTCTAACGGTTTGAAATTTTCCGTCTTTAACAGATACATAGGCTTTAAGGGCTTCGTCTGTTTTATATGAAATCACATAAGCAGGCAATAGTTTCTCTCTATATTCGTGATGCTTTCCAACCTTATTTATTTGCTCAATAGCGTCTACCTCTAGACCGTTTTTCATATAGTTTTTAGCAATATAGAGTGCTTCTTCCTCTGTGATGATATTCTTTGGGCTTCCATCTATAGCATTATACAACTGCTTGCCATTTACCCAATAATATGGCACGTTACCAATATCTCTTAAAGCGATGGTGTTAACACCTTCAGAAATATTAAGTTGTGATGGACTAATAAGGTTGTTAAATGCTTTAGGCTGGTATTGCATATTTTTAAAATGGTCTCCGTGAATTTCATCAATATCTGTCCAACTAAAATACAGACCACTGATAGTCCAAAACAAAAATTGAATACCCAAAAACAATCCTAAATATCTATGGGTTTTTCTAATTTTTAATGCTGTATGCCTGTTTACCATTTTATTGATTTATTTTGAATGGAAAGCTAATTGTCACCTTTTCCCAAGCAAGAGAAATACTGCCCTCTGTTTCACTAATCTTATTTACTTTATATTCTAAATGCTCTGTAATTTTATCTGAAATACTTGGTGTCACTTTAAATCGTATCACATCATCATTTTCATTATAATCGTCTTTCCCGTGTTGATTCCAGTTTTTATTAATCATTACAGTCCAATTCTCTTTTGAAGGAATCGTGAAAAATCCATATTTTCCTTTTGGAAGCACCTCACCATTTATAATTAAATCTTTATTGGTTTCAATCCAAGTGGCATTATGTGCACCTGCTTGCCAGACATTATCATAACCAACTAATCCACCAAAAATAATTCGTCCTCTAACTCCTGGTGATGAATAGTCTATATGAATATGTGCATCTCCAATCATTGCCATTGAAGATGTATGTGGGCTTAAAGGTTTCTTTTTAGGTGCATCTTCCTTTTCAGTTCGAGTCTGTTGATGGTTGTGCTCTTCTTTTTTCTGTTCTTGATTTTTACAGCTTAAAACTGAAACTGTTAATACAAATACTATTATTAAATTCTTCATAATTATATTTTAATATTTCTTAATCTTAATGCGTTTACTATTACTGAAACAGAACTAAAACTCATTGCTAATGCTGCTATCATTGGCGACAATAAAATGCCAAAGAATGGAAATAATACGCCTGCTGCAATAGGTACTCCTAATGTGTTATAAATAAGTGCAAAAAATAGATTCTGCTTAATATTTTTCATTACGGAATGGCTTAAATTTTTAGCTTTTACTATTCCGTGTAAATTACCTTTCACCAAAGTTATCATTGCACTTTCTATCGCTACATCTGTGCCTGTACCCATTGCAATACCTACATCACTTTTTGCCAATGCTGGTGCATCATTTATACCATCACCTGCCATTGCAACCACTTTTCCCTTTTCTTGCAATTTCTCAACTTCTTTGAGTTTATCTTCTGGTAGCATACTGGCTTTAAAATCTGCAAGATTAAGTTCTGAAGCTACTGCTTGTGCTGTATCGTGATTATCGCCTGTAAGCATTATAACATCAATGCCTTTATCTTGAAGTATTTTAATTGCTTTGGCACTTGTTTCTTTTATTTTATCTCCTATGACTACATAACCAACAACGGTTTTATCTATCGACAAATAAGAAACTGTTTTACCCTGTTGTTGGTAAGATTTAGCTTCGTCTTTCATTTTAGAAGTAATATCTGCTTTGGCATATTCCATCATTTTTGGATTACCTAATGCTACTTTTTTATCGTTTATTATTGCTTCAACACCTTTTCCTGTGATTGCACTAAAGTTTTCAGATTTTATTATTTCAGCATTATGTTCTTTTCCATATTTAACAGTAGCTTCTGCTAATGGGTGTTCACTATTCGTATTTAATGAAACGATATATTGTAGTAGCTCTTTTTCGTTTAGAGTATCACTAAAAACACCTACTGTTTCTACTGTTGGTTTTCCTTCTGTAATTGTTCCTGTTTTATCAACTATAAGTGTATTTACCTTATCCATTTTTTCGAGAGCTTCGGCATTTTTAATCAATACACCGTTTTGAGCACCTTTACCCACGCCAACCATTACCGACATTGGTGTTGCTAAACCTAAAGCACAAGGACAAGCAATGATTAGTACTGCAATTGCATTGACCAATGCATATACATAAGCAGGTTCTGGTCCCCAAATTGCCCATACCATAAATGTGATTATAGAAATAAGAACTACAACTGGTACGAAATAACCTGATACCTTATCTGCTAAATTCTGAATGGGTGCGCGACTTCTACTGGCATCATTAACCATATGAATGATTTGAGATAAAAGCGTATCACTTCCTACTTTTTCCGCTTTCATTAAAAAGGATTGATTCCCATTAATTGTTCCGCTATTTACTTTATCTTGTTGTGATTTGTTTACAGGAATAGGTTCACCTGTAATCATAGATTCGTCAATGGTTGTTTCACCTTCTGTTATCACACCATCTACGGGAATTTTATCGCCTGGTTTTACTTTTAAAATATCATTTAATTCTATCTTATCGATACTGACTTCAACTTCTTCACCATCTATTATTTTTATGGCTTTATTAGGTGCTAACTTTAATAATTCTTTTACTGCCGAATTGGTTTTGCTATGCGCACGAGCTTCTAACAACTGTCCTAAAAGCACCAAGGTTAGAATAACCGTTGCTGCTTCAAAATAGACGTGTACTGCACCTGATTCTGTTTTAAACTGTGATGGAAAGACATCTGGAAATAACATACCAATAACACTAAATAGCCAAGCGACACCAGCACCAATACCAATGAGTGTAAACATATTGAGGTTCCACGTTTTTATACTTCTATAAGCACGTTCAAAGAACATCCAAGTCGCATAAAATACAACTGGAATGGATAAAGCAAACTGAATCCAATTCCAATATTTTTGTTCCATTATATCGTACAATGGATTGTTATTAAGCATTTCGCTCATTGCGATTATAAAAATTGGGAAAGTGAAAACGGATGCTATCCAAAACTTTTTCAATAGTTTTTTATAGGTTTTTTCTTCCGCTGATGCTTCAGGTTCCATTGGTACTAAATCCATCCCGCAAATAGGACAAGAGCCCTCTTCATCTTTTACAACTTCTGGATGCATAGGACACGTCCATTGCTGTTTGTTGATTGTGGTTAGACTTACTTCTTCGACTAAATCCATACCACAAACAGGACAGTCTCCTGGATCATCGTAGGTTTTGTCACCTTCGCAACGCATTGGGCAGTAGAACGTACCTGTGCCTTGTCCTTTTGGTTTTTCTTTTTTCTCTTGATTAGCATCAGGTCTTTGACCTGCTTTAAAAATGCTATATGTTCCCCCATCTTTTTCTAAAACCTCTTGAAACTTTTCAATTAGTATTTCTGGTTTCATATATATAGTAGCTTCGGCATTTTTTAAATTGACTGAAACACTTTTAACACCTTCAACAGAAGAAAGTGTTTTTTCTACATGAGCCTTACAGCCATTGCAGGTCATCCCATTAACTGGAAAAGTTCTTGTGATTAAGCCATTACCTT
Source organism: Kordia sp. (assembly GCF_965224175.1). Taxonomy (GTDB): domain Bacteria; phylum Bacteroidota; class Bacteroidia; order Flavobacteriales; family Flavobacteriaceae; genus Kordia. The sequence goes on along the minus strand of NZ_OZ245041.1, from coordinate 4,901,159 downwards.
TATTTGGATGAATATGATATTTTGCTTTTTTTTCTTGTAGCGCTTTTTCAAAATTGTCTATTGAAATATGCGCTGTCATTTCTATGGTTGCTGTTGATGTTTCAAAATCAATCTCCACATTTTCTACTCCTTCCACTTCTGACAAAGCATTATTAACAGTTCTCATACATCCTTTGCAGGTCATTCCTTGAATTTGATATTTGTGTTTCATTTTTTCATTTTTTAAAAGTTTAACTCACAAAATTATTTTGACTGTATATTTTAAGCTTTTCTAATATTGGATACTTTTTATACAATTTTGTCCAAAGTTTTTCTGGTATCAATTTGTAAGCTCTTATAATCTGTCATAGACATACCTGTTATTTGTTTAAATTGTTTTGCTAAATGACTACTATTTTTATAATTTAAAGTGTAAGCGATTTCAGAAAAATTTAGTTTTTGCATTTGAATTAATTCTTTAACCTTTTCAATTTTTAGATTGATATAATACTTCTCTATGGTTATTCCTTCGTTTTTACTAAATGTTTTACTTAATGTTGTGTAACTTTTTCCTATTTCATTTTCGAGATAGGTTACAATAGTGTTGTCATTACTATTTTCTACATACTGAATTAGTTTTATCTTGATTTTTTCAATCAATGTATCTACTGGGTCTTTAATTAGTTCAAAACCCAAATCTTTAAGTTGTTTATCAAGCTTTTGATAGTTTATCTCTACCTTTTTATCAATTGTGATTTTACCAAGTTGTATGGTTTTGACTTCAATATTTTGATTATTGAATACATTAAGTATCGCCATTTTACAACGGTTACATACCATATTTTTTATGTAAAGATATTTTTTCATTAATTAAAATCTTGCCAAAAGACCACCACCCCAGCCATAACGATTATTGTAGTTTGCTTGTATTGAAAAATTTCTTGATAGTATATAAGAAAGACCTACTAACCATTGTGTTTCACTCTCAAAAGAACTGCCTCCTAAATCATTGACCCATCCAAAGTCTGCTCTATATTCGTATTCTCCCTCGAGGAAAATTCTTGGAAATAGGTAAAGTTCTCTATCAAGTCTTATCCTTGGGCGTAGCTGATTGTCCATACTCACATCTACATTGAACCTGTAGGGTGTAAAGTATTTTACACCAACAAGACCCACCGTATTGAACTCATCAAAGGAATTTGGTATTTCAGTTTCTGTATTCACTCCTACATAGAGACGTAACCAGTCATTAAGGTATCTGTCATAATTTATTTCGGCTTCAAGGTTTTTGTCATAATCAAACTCTGCCCTTAAACCAAATCCATTGCGGATATTGCTTGACATTAAAAAGAGTTCATTAAAATTTGAACCTCCACGCAACAATCCCCAAGAATAATAATGGTCTGTTTCATCAATTAATTTTTGAACAGGGAAATCTTTCATTCTTTCATCACGTGGCGTATCATAACTAAAAATACGAGCCATACCACCCATCATGTGATATAAAATGTGACAATGGAAAAACCAATCTCCGTATTCTTCATTATAAAACTCAATGACTACTTTTTGCATTGGTGGTACATTAACGGTATGTTTTAATGGGGAACGCTCTCCGTTTTCGTTAATTACCCTAAAATAGTGACCATGTAAATGCATTGGGTGGTGCATCATAGTAAGGTTATTGAAAGTAATACGAGTTACTTCGTTACTTTTAATTTTTATTTTATCAGTCTCTGAAAGAGGTACACCATTCATACTCCATATATATCGTTGCATATTTCCTGTAAGATTTAATAAAATATCATTTACAGGTAGGTCTGCATTGTAAGCCGTTTTTTCTTTTGCTTTTAAATGATTGTAATTAAAATAGTTTTTACGGTTTTCATAATTAAAAGAAGAGGTGTCTTTTGACATTTTGGACATATTATGATATTTGTGTGCATTTTTGTTATCCATCTTCATGTCCATTGAGTTATTCATTTGATCTTTATTCATAGACATCTTGTCGCTCATACTCATCTTCATCTTGCCATCTTTCATATTCATTTGCATGCCATAATTCTCTTTAAGATATTCAGGTGTTTTTTTGTTTTTATTACCAATTGTGGCAGGTGCCCCCATCTTCATATCCATTTTAGACATTTGTTTCATCATCTCTATTTTATCAGGTCTATCTATAGTTTTAGCAGGAAATAATGTTCCTTTTCCTATATGAAGTGATGTGTGTCCTGAACCGTCTTGTGCTGTTGCAGTAACCTCTAAAGTTCCTTCTGGAATGGTAACAATAACATCATAGGTTTCGGCAACACCAAAAAGAAAACGCTCTTTTAAAGTTGGAACAACATCTACACCATCACTTGACACCATCATCGGATTACCAGTCCCAAAATCCATCCAATAGTAAGTCGATGCAGAAGCATTTATAAAACGTAAGCGTACTTTTTCTCCTGATTTGAAATCTGGATATTTTGCCGTTTTTTTACCATTAGTTAAAAAAGCAGGATAATAAATGTCTGCAATATCTGCACCTTCCATTCTATCGCGCCAAAACTTAAATTGTGCGCCCAATGCACCTTCTTTTATAACTCTACTTAATGGTACAGCTGTCCCTTTTTTTACTTGATACCATTCGTTACCTCGTTTAAGGTTACGAAGCACATTCATTGGCTTTTCATAAGTCCAATCAGATAATAAAACAACTAAGTCTTTATCATACTCTAATACTTTTTCTTTTGGGTGAATGACTATAGATCCGTAAACTCCTTTCTGTTCTTGTAACATTGTATGAGAATGATACCAGTAGGTTCCCGATTGGTTGATAGGAATTCTATATTGAAATGTGGTGCCTGCTTTAATAGGTGGTGTGGTTAAATAGGGCACACCGTCATAAAAATTAGGAAGAATTAAACCGTGCCAATGAACAGAAGTTTCCACATCCATTTTGTTGGTAACATTAATAATGGCAAGGTCTCCTTCATTAAACTCTAAAGTAGGTCCAGGAATACTTCCATTAATAGTCATAGCATTTGCGCTTACGCCTCCAAGTGTCATTTTATTTTCTTCAATAGTTAGGTTATATTCTTTTATATTTCTTCCTTCTTCTTTTCTGTCATCGCCATTTGTTCCTACTTGGGCAAATGCAATTGATGTTAGGAATAAAAGAAGTATTGTATTAATGGTTTTCATTGTTTACTGAATTAAATAATTAATAATCGTCGTTTGGATGAAATAAGATTTAATAGATTCTATTTGATTTATTTGAAACTTTAATTGTAGCTCTTGAATGTCTAAAACATCATTAAAATCAATCGTTCCTGTTTCGTAGCTTTTGATTAAAATTTCTTCAGCATCTTTGGCTTGTTTTAAGTTCTTGGTTTGCGTAGCATAACTTATTCTTGCAGAAATTCGTTCATTAATCGCTTTACTTAAAAGCGTTTCCAAAGTGTTTAATCGTTCTTGTTTTTGAGCTGTTATTTCTTGCTGTTCTAACTCATTTTGCTTAGTTTGAGATTTATATTTTTTATTAAAAATTGGGATTGACACCGAAACCATTGGCATCACAATATCTTTACCGTTATCCGAGAAATTCATATCTGGTCTTTCAGAAACATTGATGTAGTCTAATCCAAAACCAATCATAGGACTGCTTTCTTTTTGGTTAAGTAATTCTGATTTTTCTATAGATTGATAAAGTTTGTCAAACTTTACTAATTCAGGATGTATAGATAAGTTTTCGGAATTAAATTTAAAGTCTTTCATTGGAATTGTTAAACTATCTAAAACCGATACATTTATTGTATTATCTCTATTTAAAAAGTTATTAAAATTAGTTTGTTCTGCTAAATACTTTCGTTGCAATACGTTTTTTAATTGTCTCAAATCGTTTTGTCGTATTTGTAAACGCAATACATCTACTGCGGATGCTTTACCAACTTCAACAAATGTTAAAGCCATTGTTTCGTAAGTTTCTAAAAGTTTAATATTATCACTTATTACATGCTGTTTTGCTTGGTTGGCATACAGATCGTAATAGGATTGTGATACCGAAGCCATTAATTTACGTTTTGCAATAACAATGTCTTGATATTTGGTGTCTGCCAATGCTGATATATAATCTTCACGCGAGCTAATAGTACCAAACCAAGGTAGCATTTGTTTAGCTGAAACCTTAAATCGTTGTGAACCAGTTCTTGTTTCAGGCTCGCTCACAAAATAGCCAACACCAAATTCTGTATTAGGAAGTGTGTTTACTTCGTTCACTTTTTCAGAAACTCTTTTGTATTGTATTTCAAATTTTTGAATTTCTGGATTATTGGCTAGTGCTTCATTTATTAGTATTTCTAATTGTTGAGCATTAGAAGTACTAAAAGCTAATAAACCAATAAGTGTATAAATTATTTTATTCATTTGTTTGCCCTTTTCAATTTAAACTCTTCTCTCCAGCTATATAATACTGGTACAATAAAATAAGAGGTAATGTCTATAACCATTCCTCCAAATATTGGAATCGCCATAGGTATCATAATATCACTTCCTTTTCCTGTGGATGTTAATACTGGTATCAGCGCCAAAATGGTAGTAACTGTTGTCATTAAACACGGACGAATACGTTTTTCGGCTGCTTGCAAAGCGGAAGTTCTAATGCTCTTTTTATCGGCAGGTTTTTCTCGCTCAAAAGTTTGCGTGAGGTATGTTGCCATAACGACACCATCATCTGTTGCAATACCGAATAGAGCTATGAAACCTACCCAAACCGCCACACTTAAATTGATGGTTTTCATATTGAAAAGTTCCCTCATATTTTCTCCAAACAAACTAAAATTGAAAAACCAATCTTGACCGTAAAGCCATAGCATAATAAAACCACCTGCAAATGCAACCGTTATTCCTGTAAATACCATTAGTGACGTAGTAACAGATTTGAACTGGAAATACAGAATCAAGAAAATAATAGCAAGTGCTAATGGAACGACAACGGACAATGTTTTTTCTGCTCGTAACTGATTTTCGTAAGTTCCTGTGAATTTATAACTAATGCCTTTAGGAACAGTTAATTCTCCTGAATCTATTTTCTGCTGAAACAATGCTTGTGCATTTTCAACAACATCCACTTCTGCAAACCCATCTAATTTATCAAACAACACGTAGCCAACTAAAAAGGTATCCTCACTTTTAATTACCTGCGGACCTTGCTCATACCTAATCGTCGCTAATTCGCTTAATGGAATAGGGCTTCCTTTTTCAACAGGAATATAAATACCTTTTATTTCGTCTGGATTACCACGCAACTCTCTTGGATAACGTACTCTAACAGCATAACGCTCTCTACCTTCAACCGTTTGCGTTAAAGCCATGCCACCTATTGCAACCTTTAGCACGTTTTGCACATCTTCAATTGACACACCATAACGTGCTATCTTTTCCCTATCAATATCAATGAGCAAATACGGTTTACCAACAATTCTATCTGCAAAAACAGCTTCAACCTTAACACCTTCTGCCTGTTTCAAAAGACTTTCTAATTGCAAACCAAACGCTTCAATTTGTTTTAAATCTTGTCCTTTTACTTTTATTCCCATTGGTGCTCGCATACCTGTTTGAAGCATTACCAACCTGGTTTCTATGGGTTGTAATTTTGGTGCGGAAGTAACGCCTGGCAATTTGGTAACTCTAACAATTTCATTCCAAATATCGTCTGGTGATTGTATTTCTGGTCGCCAATTCCTGTAGTATTCTCCATTATCGTCTTCAATTAGTTGAGACCTTTGGACATTAAATAAAGTTGATTTGATTATCACTTTGTTCTCGACTGCGCTCGAACTGACAGCTATATTTTCGTTATGAATTAAACGACCATCTTTTAATTTAAATAAACCGTCCTCATTTACTTTGTAACGTTGCCTTTTTCCTTCGGAATTTCGCATATATTCAGATTTGTACTTAATCATATTTTCATACATCGACAAAGGTGCTGGGTCTAAAGCCGATTCTGTTCGACCAGCTTTTCCAACTACGGTTTCAATTTCTGGAATAGTAGCTACTGCCATATCTAATTGTTGAAGCACTCTTTTGTTTTCTTCAACACCAGAATGTGGTAATGAGGTTGGCATTAATAAAAATGAACCTTCATTTAAAGATGGCATAAATTCTTTTCCAGTATTGTTCATTATCCAAATACCAGAAATAAGCACGGTAGTTGGTATCATTAAAAACAAAAGTTTGTTTGCTAAAGCCCAGTTTAAAATCTGTCCATAATACCTTCTGAAAATTGAAAATATTCCTAAAATTCCGAAGCAAATAATCGCTACAAAAATTAAGTTAATGAAGATGCTTCTGTCAAAACCTAGCGGTCTCCAATATTCAGTAAGTAAGAATACAATAGCAGCACAAGAGATGACAATATTAATAAGATTACTATTCTTTTTGTTCAGTTTTCCCGAAACTCCTAATAAACCTGTAACACCAAAAGCAATTAAAACTATACCTAACCAATATCCAACACCTATAATTGCGATTCCAGCAATTATTAAAGCACCATTTAAAATATGCTTAAAAGAATTTTTAAGTGATGTTTTTCTGAATAAATAAGCTGCAAATGGTGGAATTAAAAACAATGCAATGACTAAAGATGCTGATAACGCCATCGTTTTGGTAAAAGCAAGTGGTCTGAACAGTTTTCCTTCTGCACCAATCATTGTAAACACAGGAACAAAGCTGATAATTGTAGTTAATACCGCAGTTAAAATCGCTCCAGAAACTTCGGCTGTGGCATTATAAACCACTTCATTTGTAGTTAACTCTGTACCATCTTCTCGTAATCGTAATTTGTCATCATCGAGATGGCGAATCATATTTTCTGCTAGAATGACGCCTACATCTACCATAGTTCCAATAGCAATAGCAATACCAGAAAGTGCTACAATATTGGCGTCTACGTTAAACAGTTTCATAGTAACAAAAACCATTAAGACTGCAACAGGTAACAATCCAGAAATTAAAATAGAAGCTCTTAAATTGAAAACCATAACAATAATAACCAAAATGGTAATTAATATTTCTAGTGTCAATGCTTCATTAAGCGTGTCTAATGTTTCTTCAATAAGCTCTGTACGGTCATAGAAAGGAACGACTGTTAATTGAGATGTTCGTCCATCTGCCAATACTTTTGTTGGTAATCCACCTTTCAGTTCATCAATTTGCGCCTTTACATTGTTAATGACTTCCATTGGATTTGCTCCATATCGTGCCACTACAACACCACCAACCACTTCCGCACCTTCTTTATCTAATAAACCTCTTCGCGTTGCTGGACCTAATGATACTTTACCAATGTCTTTGATCTTAATTGAAGTAAAATCCTCTGAAGTCACTACAGCGTTTTCAATATCTTCAACAGATTTCACATAACCCAAACCACGTACTAAATATTCAGCTTGATTAATTTCTATAGTCTGCGCACCAATATCTTGATTGTTACTTTTTACCGCTTTTACAATCTGGTTTAAGTTAATGTTATATTGACGCATTAATTCTGGATTGACATCCACTTGATACTCCTGAACATAACCACCAATGGAAGCGACTTCAGAAACACCACTTGCAGAGGATAGCGCATATTTCACATAGTAATCTTGAATACTGCGTAATTCTTGTAAATCCCAACCACCAGTAACATTTCCGTTTTCATCACGTCCTTCAAGTGTGTACCAAAATATTTGTCCCAAACCTGTTGCATCTGGACCCAAAGCAGGATTAACACCTTCTGGTAATAAACCGCTTGATAATGAGTTTAGTTTTTCGAGAATACGACTTCTACTCCAGTAAAATTCTATGTCTTCTTCAAAAATGATGTAGATACTTGAAAAACCAAACATAGACGAACTACGAATGGTTTTTACTCCAGGAATACCTAACAAAGATGTTGTTAGTGGATAGGTAATTTGGTCTTCTATATCTTGTGGTGAACGACCATCCCACTTTGTAAATACAATTTGTTGATTTTCACCTATATCTGGTATGGCATCTACGGCTACAGGATTGCTTGGTAAAAATCCTGTATCCCAATTGAAAGGTGCATTTACTGTTCCCCATCCTACGAAAAGAACGAGTAGTAGTACTGCAACGAGTTTATTCTCTATAAGAAATTTGATTGCTTTATTAAGCATATAGTTTGATTATTAAACAGTTAGACATTGATGTTAGGAAAACACCGAATACAGTAAATTATCCTTATAAACTTATAAAGCCATAGGATAAAACAGTCTATTGTTTAAAAATCAAATTAAGTATGTCTCGTCAATCTTGTAGATACGCCTTATAACGAGTGGCGGTTTATATTCTTCGTAAGAAGATACATTGTTATCTAAACCTTCAAAGAGGTAAATATAGGTATGGACAAATGAAGCAATAAATACCTGTTGCTCAAACGTAATTTTGTCAAATTGCAGTTGTAATTCGTCCTGACCTTCTATTGCTAATTGTTTATCATCGCAACATTTTTTTTTAGTAATAGAGCATCCTTCGGTAGAGGGTTTTTCCATCTCCATACCGCAACCTTTGTCTTTATTAAAAATAGATGTTTCAACTAAGGTATCTCCGCAATAGTGTAAATTGATGGTAAATGACATTGTAGATACAAAAACTACAAATGCCATAATTATAACGAATATTTTGTTTAGAACCTTGTTCATCTTATTGCAAATGTACAAATTTTAATTAAACTCGACGTTTTTAAAAGTGAATTTAATACCCAAAAAAAGTAAAAATTGTTATTGTAAATTCATATTCATTTGTAAACTTTTTAGCTTTATTACTCAACTTACATATATTTTTTTGTCCAAATTCTTTGTTTTTTTGATGGTAAAAACTTTTAAAGTACTAAAAAGCGATTATTAGCAGAAATCCAATTTTAACTTTTTTAAAGTTTTTTTGCGTATTTTAATCAAAAAATTTTAAATAAAAATTTCAAAAAATCAGAATCACATATTTTTTTATTTAAAATTTACGGGAATTATTTAAGTTTTTATGATTGTCTAGTCCTAAATAACCGATACAGATACTTGATAAAATTCTGTCTTGATATTTAATAAGGTGGGGGTGATTTTTTTTAATTCAAATAAACAAAGAAAATTAAAGATTTATCCATATTTTTGAAACATATAACTTAATAAAATAAGAATACAAAAACGAATACGATTCAGCGTTAACCTGGCATTCTGCTTTTATTTACACATCTAACTATCAGTAGGTTATGATTTTTTAGATATAAAAGGAAAAGCCGAAAGCCTGACCGTAATAGTCACTGAATACAATAGAAGTGAACTATTACGGTAACGCCCAAAAACACAAAGCAAATATTGTATGAAGTTTAAAATAGTATCTGATTTTTCTCCTATGGGAGATCAGCCGCAAGCGATAGAAGAATTAGTTTCTGGAATTGAAAGTAACGAACAATACCAAACCTTGTTAGGAGTTACTGGTTCAGGAAAAACATTTACAGTTGCCAATGTGATTGAAAAAGTGGAACGACCAACGCTTATTTTGGCACACAACAAAACCTTAGCGGCTCAGTTATACTCAGAATTCAAGCAATTTTTCCCTGAAAACGCAGTGGAATACTTTGTGTCATACTACGATTATTACCAGCCTGAAGCTTATATTCCAACTTCAGGAACGTATATAGAAAAGGATTTATCGATTAACGAAGAGATTGAAAAGCTACGATTGAGCACGACTTCTTCCCTACTTTCTGGACGCCGTGATGTAATTGTAATTGCTTCTGTGTCTTGCCTGTATGGTATTGGAAATCCAATAGAATTTCAGAAAAATGTCATTAAACTAGAACGTGATCAAGTAATTTCAAGAACGAAATTGCTACATCGTTTGGTGCAAAGCTTGTATTCACGTACCGAAGCTGACTTTTTGCACGGTTCGTTTCGTGTAAAAGGTGATGTTGTAGATATTTATCCTGGATATGCTGACTTTGCCTTTAGAATTCACTTTTTTGGGGATGAAATTGAAGAAATCGAATCCTTTGATCCTGCCACAAATACAGTATTGGAAAAGTACGAGCAACTTACTATTTATCCCGCAAATATGTTTGTGACTTCGCCAGAAGTATTACAAAATGCCATTCACCAGATTCAGGAAGATATGGTGAAGCAGGTAGATTATTTTAAAGAAATTGGGAAACATTTAGAAGCAAAACGTTTGGAAGAACGTACAAATTTTGACTTAGAAATGATTCGTGAGTTAGGATATTGTTCTGGAATTGAAAACTATTCAAGATATTTAGATGGTCGTGCTCCTGGAACGCGTCCTTTCTGCTTATTAGATTATTTTCCAGATGATTATTTAATGGTCGTTGATGAAAGTCATGTAACTATTTCGCAAGTGCATGCCATGTATGGCGGCGATAGAAGTCGTAAAGAAAATCTAGTAGAATACGGTTTTCGCTTGCCTGCCGCAATGGACAACAGACCTTTAAAGTTTGAGGAGTTTGAAGCCATTCAAAATCAAGTGATTTATGTAAGTGCAACGCCTGCCGATTATGAACTTCATAAAACGGAAGGTGTATATGCGGAACAAGTTATTCGTCCAACAGGATTATTAGATCCGATCATTGAAGTTCGTCCGAGTTTGAATCAAATTGATGATTTAGTAGAAGAAATTCATCAACGAACAGAAAAAGATGAGCGTGTTTTAGTGACAACTTTGACCAAACGAATGGCAGAAGAATTAACGAAATACTTATCACGAATTCAAATCCGCTGTCGCTACATTCACAGTGATGTAGATACCTTGGAACGTGTACAAATCATGCAGGATTTACGAAAAGGACTTTTTGATGTATTGATTGGTGTAAACTTACTTCGTGAAGGACTCGATTTACCAGAAGTATCTTTAGTTGCGATTTTAGATGCCGATAAAGAAGGGTTTTTACGCTCAGCGCGATCGCTAACACAAACTGTTGGTAGAGCTGCCAGAAACGTAAATGGAAAAGCAATTATGTATGCCGATAAGATTACGAAAAGTATGCAAAAAACAATTGATGAAACTGCATATCGAAGAGAAAAACAGATTGCGTACAACACAAAACACAATATTACTCCAAAAGGACTCAACAAATCATTGAACAATGCACTGAGCAAAGACGAAAGTTTGGCTTGGGAAGATGAAATTCAAACAAAAATGGCTGCTGAACCAGATTTAGAATACATGAACAAGGCAGACATTGAAAAGTTGATTCGCGAGAAGCGAAAAGCCATGGAAACTGCTGCCAAAGAATTAAATTTTATGGACGCAGCTAAATATCGTGATGAAATTAAACTGTTGCAGGAGAAACTGTAACAAAGCTACCTTTGATCCTACAAATTAGTTGATCAAATCAGCGTATACATGTATGAACATTAAAGAAATATTTACAAAACTTACGGGATATGTACTCATAGGTACTTTAGTATTGTCAATTAGCTTCCTTGTTGTCGGTATCAAATCTTCTCCAATAAATTGGATTTTTATAAGTATTGGAATTGTAATTTTTGCTCCTTTTGGGATATACTTATTGTATACAAAACATACGCTTACTAAAGAAAATGATCGTATATACAATGCACATGTACGCAAGTTAAAAACGAATGGCAGTCGAGTTATTGTGATACTAAATGAAGCAGAAATCAATGAGAAAAAACATATACAGACAAAAACTGTAGTAAGCGGTGAAGCGGCTGCACTCAATGAAATTTCTGGGTATGGAGCGCATAATGAAACACAAATTACTCACACTTATTGTGAAGTTACTTTTAAAGTGTCATATGCACAAAAAACATTGTTTTTAAAGCAAACTATTGACAAAGACGAAACATCTGTTCGAATGTATTTCTACATGCAAAAAGAAACTGTAGCTTATCTTGATCCTTATGATCCTGAATACTATTATATAGATTTAGAATTTATCGAAAATTAAAAAACGTAAAAGATTCTGTAATGGCAAATTTCACTTCCTCTTTTACGTTTTCACAACAATTATATATACTAAACAAATTCTCTTAAGGTTGATACAACTCTAATGTTCCCAAAACAATAGACTGTGTTGTTCCGTCATTATTAACATACGACCTAACGCCTGAAAGCATTAGTGTATTTTGAGTTGTATAAAATCCGTTCCAAAAATCAATAATACAGTACGGAAATCCATCAGGACGCACCGAAGCTGTAAAATTTATATTAAATGGCGCTGTTCCGCTTCCGCCTTCACTATTATTTACCCAAGCATAACCTCCAATTTTCCCGCTTACTGTTATTGCTCCTTTTGGTGTAAAATTGTGTTTGTATGTTCCCTGAATTTCTCCAATAGAAGGATCTACAGATGAAATTGTAATTTCTACAGTACCATCAAGAGATGAATAAGTAGCTAATTTTGGGATAGTTGCCATTTTTAATAGAACGGTTTTTATTGATGGTATAAAAATAAGAGAACATACTAGTTTTATCGCGCGTATTATTTCGGAAACTAAAAAACACGTAGAATTACTTACATACTATTTGCTAAGATCGTATGAACACAAATCGTTAATAATTCCCTAAAATTCAGCATTCGCCTCTCATCTCAAATTCAATTTTCATTTTTATATGTATATTCGATTTTTCAGTAAATAATCCGATACGTGAAATTTTATTTTAGCTTACAGTGTAAAAGAATTTATCGTCATATTGACGAATTCGGAATCATTCCAATACTTGGGTTTGCTGGAATTGGACTGCTTTTTGTTTGGCTTTCGGAAGCCGTTTTTAAAAGTATTCCACAAGCTTCTTTCTTTTATATTGGAATCAGCTTACTATTAAATTTAAAACTAGGAAGTAGAAAACGAACTACTTTTTTAAAAAAGTGTTTTCCGCCAAATACGTTCTGGAAAGTACGTATGATAGAAAACACACTATTTATCTTGCCTTTTAGCCTGTTTTTATGCTACAAATATGCTTTCTTAGAAGTGCTACTAATTCACTCAGGCGCGATAATACTATCTTTTATAAATAATATAGGCATTAGAAGTATTTCGATTCCGACTCCTTTTGGAAAAAAACCATTTGAATTTATCATCGGATTTCGAAATACATTTTGGTTATTTCCACTACTCTACTTACTCACTTATATTGGTATTTCTGTAGATAATTACAATCTAGGGGTTTTTAGTTTAATTATTGTATTTGTGTGCTGTCTGTCATTTTATTCAAAACCTGAACCTTTATATTGTGTTTGGATTCACAGCATGACACCAAAAGAATTCATCTTTGATAAAGTAAAAACAGCACTTATGTATAGTAGTTGTTTGGTTTTACCCATTGCAATTATATTATCAATCTTTTTTTCTGTTGAATTTATTCAAATCACCATTGCATTTGTATTATTAGGTTACAGTTTTATCATACTTACCATTCTTGGAAAATATGGAAATTATCCATCACAAATTCCAATACTTCAAATGTTCGCACTCTTGATAAGCTTTATGTTTCCACCAATAGTATTGCTCTTTATTCCTTTATTTTACAGACGAGCTATCAAAAATTTAAACTCTTTTTTGACATGTTAAGCATTTCTAATCTATCAAAATCATACGGTAAAAATAAAATTCTAGATACGATCACTCTAGAATTCAACCCTGGAGAAATTCATGGTGTTGTAGGCGAAAACGGAGCTGGAAAAACGACCTTATTCAAAAGTATTGCAGGTTTGGAAACACATGAAGGAAATGTACAACATACGCACGTTTCTGTAAAAAACACCATTGGTTTCTTAGAAACCAATCCGGAGTTTCTATCTAAAATTACAGGAAGGGAATACCTACAATTGCTTTGTAATGCTAGACATATTAAAAATGTAGATTTTGACGAAAAAAACATTTTTGATCTGCCTTTAAAACAATATGCAGAAACCTATTCTACAGGAATGAAGAAAAAATTAGCATTAACTGGTGTACTGCTTCAGCAGAATGAGATTTTTATCTTAGACGAACCATTTAACGGCGTAGATATTCATAGTAACCTCATCATCAAAGAATTACTAAAATCACTTAAAGAAAAAGGAAAAATAGTGATTCTTTCTTCGCATATATTCTCCACATTGCAAGATACTTGCGATTATTTACACTATTTGAAAGCAGGAAAAATAGAAAATTCTGTAAAAAAAGAAAAATTCAATATGATTGAAGAACTCATGAAAGACGCGGGTTTAAAGGATAAAATTAAGAAATTCAATATTAAATAATTGTAACTAATTCAAAAAAAACACACAATAAGTCGGGCGCGTTTAATTAGGTGTTATCTTTGTAAGCATTAAAACAATTATTTAAATTTATTACAATGAGTAGAGGAACAGTAAAATTCTTCAATGATACTAAAGGTTTTGGTTTCATCGTAGAAGAAGGTTCAAACAAAGAACATTTTGTACACATTTCTGGATTAATTGACGAAGTTCGTCAAGGAGATGAGGTAGAATTCGAATTAACAGAAGGTCGTAAAGGTCTTAATGCAGTGAACGTAAAAGTAATTTAATATATATATATTTTATTCTTTAAATGAAGTAAAAAGTCTGTCAATTGATAGACTTTTTTATTTTGTCAATATCTGTAACATACAATACATTTATTATATAATAAATAACTAGATATATACAGTTCCTATTTCCTAATCTACACTTTATTTTGAACTTTAAATTTTTAAGTAGTATCTTGCTTCATCTAGTCAAAACTGATCATAAAGCTTACGATACAGCATAATGATTAAATTTAAACAAATCAATAATTATTGATACCACTCACTAATGGCGCTTTCATTAACTGCTGAACAAAGAGAAATATTAAAAATATTTAAAATCGATGAACAATATGTCATTCCCGCATATCAAAGACCCTATTCATGGGGCTATGATCAATGCATCCAATTATTTAATGACCTTTTCGAGGCCTTTAGATCGGATGAAGAATATTTTATTGGGAATATCATTATTGCAAAAAGCGAATCAACAAAAGATAAATTAGAAGTTATTGATGGTCAACAACGATTAACTACACTATTATTACTAATTAAAGTTTTATACTTATTTCAACCTGAACTCAAAGTACTAAGAACACTTCTAGAACAAGAAAATTGGGAAGGCAACGAAACCAAACCTAGAATTATATCTAATATTTTTGAAGCTAAAGACAGAGAAGAGTTAAATGCTATTCTAAAATACGATATGCTTACTATCTCCGATAGATTTCAAGCCATCATAGGAAGAAACAACAAACCTAATTGGAAAAAAACAAGAAATAAATTTGAAAGAAATTTATTGTTTTTTTATAGCTGGATCCAATATCAAAAAAAACAAGGAACTAACTTAAAAGAATTTATTGGATTCATTCTTAAGAAAATATACCTACTTCCTATTGAATTAACAGGAAAATCTCAGGAAGAAGCTAATGAAAAAGCACTGATCATTTTCGAGACCATTAACAATAGAGGAATGAATTTAGAAGATGCAGATATCTTCAAAGCAAAACTGTTTAAAAAAGCTGAAAAAGTACAAGAAGGAGAATTATTTATAGAATCTTGGATAGAATTTAAATATAACTGCCAAAATTTAAAGTTAGAAGTAGATGACATCTTTAGATATTACTCGCATATCATACGAGGGAAAAATAAAATCACATCAAGTGAAATCAATCTAAGAGAATTCTTTGTAAGAGAACATTTTTCCCCTTTTGAGTTGAAAAAATATAAAGAGATCATGAAAGATCTGTTTACAATTACTGAGGTTTTAGAATTTATTAACCAAAATAAAAATACAGAAACAGAGCTGGCAAAATGGTTACAACTCATTGAAAGTTACACGAATCAGTACCCTAAGTTTGCAGTAGTAACTTATTTATTTACTAATGGATTAGAAATAAATCCCCAATTAATTAACTCATTGACTTCTATAGTTCGATATGTTTATTATCAAGGATCTACGACAAGAGTAAAATTTGAAATTTATAATATTATCAAACAAATTTGTTCCAAACAAGAAATAGGTAATTACTACGTAAATCACATTGATATTTCGCATTTCAATCATCTTGGAAAACTCAAATACGGGTTTGCTTTATTAGCATTTTATTCCAATAGAGAAAAAGCTATTCAAAATTTTAATGTAGATAAAATAATCTCACTAAAAGATCAGACTTACTTAACTCAAAGCTGGAAAAACACAGACCTAGAAACCATAACAGATGATTTAGGAAATTTCGCAGTGTTAGATATCCCTAAAAGAAATGTTTCACTTATTAAAAAAATAGAATATTACAAATCATCTCAACTTTTGGAAATCATCAACCTAAATTTACACGATTTTACATTTGATAGATTTAAAAATAGAGACCTGAAATTAAAAAAAATACTCATCAATTTTTTTAATGGTAATAATGAATAAATTTCAATTAAAATATTTCAAAGCATTTAAAAATGAACTCACGATTGAGTTGGATAATAAAAATCTTTTAGTCTATGGTGAAAATGGTGCTGGCAAAAGCTCTTTATATGAAGCCTTTAAAATTGTATTTTTTAAAAAGCAATTAGCATTACAAATTCCCAAAGCCTCAACACCAGAAGAACAAGAACAATTTGATAATACTTTTTGGAGCACTTACAATAATAACAGCACAAGCAGAGATTTTGAAATCCTTATTGAAGATACTCATTACAAGGACTTTGATAAAGAAGCATACCAACCTTTCTTAATTTCTATTGAAGAGATTGAACTTTCCAATGAAATACGATTAGATAAACTTTTAGAAAACTTCTTTTTTAACATTCCAAATGTGCAAGCCTTTTGTGAAGCTCACTTTACCGAAATAGCTTTAAAAGTAAATAACTCATTAAAAGAATTTAAAGAAGCTATCACAATCGAAATTGACCAAGAAGATGATTATACCTTACTAATTAAAGATGATACAAGAAATATTGAAACTAAAAAAGAACTTAAAAAATTTTTCAATGAAGCCAAACTAAACTTGGTTATACTCTTGTTACTTTTCAATACAATCAAATATCTTATAGAGGATACAAAAAAATGTTTTCTTCTTCTTGATGACTTTATTACTAGTCTTGATGTTGCCAACAGAACGTACTTAATGAATTATATAGTAAGTGAATTTTCAGATTTTCAAATACTCATACTAACACACAATGTAAACTTTTTTAACCTGATAAAACATATTGTAAGTGATATTCATAAAGAAAGTGCTCGTTGGAACTACGGAAATATGTACGAATTTGATGGTGATAATAAATTCTACATCAAAAAATTCAAGGAACCAGTAAAAGAAATTCATAATTTCTATAAAAAAAATCCTGATAAAATTGAAGAAGTTGGCAATAAAATCAGAAAGCGTTTTGAAATATTACTATATGAGTTTTCTAAATTATTAATGATTGGCGCAGTTGAAGACAATAAGAAGATTCTTGAAAGAATATTATTTCAAAAAAATAGATATCATAAACAATCAAAAAACACTTCTGATCTTGTAGATGAATTGCACACTATTTTATATTCAGATAATAAATATAATTTAGAAGATAGACTAAAAAAGAAAATATTAGAGTATCAAAAAGATGATTTTAAGAATATAAGATACACCCTAACAAAACTAAAACTCTATCAAAAAACTACCATGCATCCCATGTCACATGGCACGCTAGGACAAACAACATTTTCTGTAAAAGAAATTGAAAACTCACTAACATTACTTGAAAAATTAGAGAAACAACTCAAAGATTTAGTAGATAAAGATGTAACCATCGATGTATAACTCTAAAAATTTCTATGTATAAATACCAATATAACTTTTCAATATATTACATTCTTTAGCAACAATATTACGTTAATTATAATAGACAAACTGAACGTATTTAAAGAGTAAGTATCAAGTAAAATAAGTATCTTTGTCGCATGGCATTGACAAATAACGACATCTTTAAAAAACTTCGTGTAGCTTTAAAGCTCCGTGATGATGATATTGTAAAAATATTAGAATTGGTAGATTTTAGAATCTCTAAAAGTGAATTAGGCGCTTTCTTTCGAAATGAAGATCATCCGAAGTATAAAAATTGTGGCGATCAAATTTTACGTAACTTCCTAAATGGTTTGGTTATTCACTTACGCGGTCCGATGCCCAAAAAAGAGAACAAACCCAAAACAACGCAATCGACTTCCAAACGGAAAGACAAAAAGTAAATTCAACATATTTTAGCACACGTCTCTAGACTTTTAGATATTCCACTATCTTTGAAGTATTAATCAATTCAGTACTCATGAAAATACTTATCATTGGTGGAAACGGAACTATTGGTAAAAAAGTTTCTGCATATTTCTCACAAAATCATGACGTTTTAATTGCTGGAAGAACTTCTGGCGATGTAACTGTGGACATTAGCAACAGCGAAAGTATTCACGCAATGTTTGAAAAAACCGGAACTCTTGATGCTATTATTTGTGTCGCTGGAGAAGCCAAGTGGAAACCTTTTAATGAACTTTCTGAAGACGATTATTATGTAGGCTTCAAAAGTAAATTAATGGGACAAGTGAACTTGGTTCGTATCGGTAAAAAGTATCTTTCAAAAGGTGGATCAATTACCTTAACTACAGGAATTTTAGCAGACGATCCAGTTCCAATGACTGCAAGCGCAGCAATGGTAAATGGCGCAATACATAGTTTTACAAAAGCCGTAATCTTAGAATTAGCTGGAGAAATTCGTGTCAATGTTGTTTCTGCTGGAATGGTTGAAGATGCTGCAGAAAAGTACGATGCCTATTTTCCAGGACATAATCCAATTTCGATGCAAAAAGTAGTAAATGGCTATCGTAAAAGTGTTGAAGGTAGACAAACAGGAGAAATCATCCGAATTTATAATTAATATCAAAAACCATGAAACTAGAGTATTTTTTCATTCTATTGATCATTTGTTTTTTAACTTCTTGTGCAAATATTGAAGCAGAAAGCAAAAATTATATTTCAGATGTAAGCATAAAAGCAGACAAACTATCTTGTGATGGTATTCTTATGGAAAATTATACAGGAACAATAGACAAATCTGAATTCTTCTACGGTGAATCTATCAAAATGTTCTATGATAATATAACTGGTTTTACTCTAAAAGATAGCTTAGTATATCCTGAAATGGACATTTTTATCATGAATAAAAAAGGAGATACTATAATGTCTAACCCAAATTTATTTAAAGATAAAAATTCAGGTTTTACAGAAGCCGATTTAAGGTTACGCAGTGAACTCACCTTTGCAAATCCAATGTTCCCCAACAACGATTATATATTAAATATTAATATTCGCGATAAGCATAGTGACGCATATTTTATTTTAAATAAAAACTTCTCTGTCATTCACAGTACGTTACTAAAAATGAAAACAGAAGGTCTTACGTATGACATTCAATATTTATTTTCAAACTCTCGAAAAGTTGCAGTTTTAGACAACAAAATAAAGCGCAATGAAATTGTTTATTTACTCATTCATAATTTAAAAGGTTATGATGTTGATGCTTATGGCCAAGCAGATATATTAGCTTCTATTCGACTGACTGACGCCGATGGAAATTTAATTAATGAGAATACTGATTTATTTCCAAACCTAGTGAATGCAACTGATTTAAAAGAACAATTATATGCTTCTATTCAGTTAACGGGCAAATCATTTAAAAACCCTGTAACCTGTGTTTTTAAAATCAAAGACAACAATAGTTCACACAATTTAGAAACGACTTTCAACCTTACAGTAGAAGATTAGAAATAATTGCACAATCTACTTTTATATCTAAGCGAAACCTATATTTTTGCTCACAATTAAACTGTTTTAACAATGAGTATTGAAAGAGAAATACAGAAACGTAGTGGTTCGGCTTGTGAATTATGTGGTGCTACAGAAAAATTAGCAATTTACAACGTTCCGCCTAATCACGATAATAAGCTTGAAAAATCTATTCATGTATGCAATACTTGTCTTTCTCAAATTGAAGATCCTGAAAGTATGGATGTAAATCATTGGCGCTGTTTAAATGATAGCATGTGGAGCGAAGTAAAAGCAGTTCAAATTGTTGCTTGGCGCATGCTGCACAGACTAAAAAAAGAAGGTTGGCCACAGGATTTGCTTGACATGATGTATTTGGACGAAGATGATTTGCAATGGGCAGCCGCTACCGGAGAAGCTGAAGACAAAGAGAATGCCATCAAACATTTAGACGTTAATGGTGTACAATTACAAGCTGGTGATAGCGTGGTATTAATTAAAGATTTAAATGTAAAAGGCGCTGGTTTTGTAGCAAAACGTGGAACACCAGTTCGAAACATTACACTTTCTCATGACAATGCAGAACATATTGAAGGTCGTGTAAATGGACAACATATTGTAATCATTACAAAATACGTGAAGAAAACATAACTTTTTCATCATTCATAAAAATAACAGAGCGACGTATTTTCTATAAAGAATACGTCGTTTTTTGTATATTCATGACTCATAAAAGTATCGAATGATCAAAGAAATTCAAGCGAAATCTGTATTAAACAAAACCAAAAAAAGAGATACTTGGTTTTTGGATGATTATACGTTCAATCCATATCAAAGTTGTTCATATAACTGCTTGTATTGCTATATTCGAGGAAGTAAATACGGAACCAATTTAGCAACTAGCTTATCTGTAAAAACCAACGCTATTGAATTGTTGGAAAAGCAATTAAAAAAGCGTGCTGAAAAAGGAGAATATGGTTTTATCGTGTTATCTTCTGTAACCGATCCATACATTAATATTGAAAGAGACTACCAACTTACACGCAGAGCGTTGGAAATTATCCTTAAGTATCGATTTCCTGTGCATATCATTACAAAGTCTACAATGGTTGAACGCGATTTTGATCTTTTAAAACAAATTCATCAACAAGCCATTTTACCCGACGATTTACAATCTAAACTTTCAGGCGGAACACTTATAACCTTCTCCTTCTCTACCGTTGATGACGAAATTGGAAAGATTTTTGAACCTGGCGCACCAAAACCTTCTTTACGAATTGAAACACTGCAAAAAGCAATAAAAGCTAATTTTCATGCTGGCGTAAGTCTTATGCCACTTCTACCCTTCATTACTGATACAACTGAACATTTAGAAAAACTATTCAGCACATTTAAAAATGCTGGAGCAAAATATGTAATGCCTGCAACATTAACTGTTTTTGGTAATGGAAAAGCAGATAGTAAAACACTGATTTTAAATGCTATTAAAAAACATTATCCTGAATTAGAAGCGCGTTATCTACGGTATTTTTCAAACAGTCATCAATTGCCTGTATTTTACAGAAATGCTTTTTATCTAAAAATGAAAGAATTAGCAGAAGTATATCAGTTGAGAGATCGAATTATAAATATGTAAGACAACTTTATTCTCTAAAAAATATTATTGTAGCTTTAACTGATGAATTACCAGATTTAATTTAAAACAAAAAAATGAAAACTTACGTTCAATAATCATTTGTTTTCTATCATGTACACTTATTATAAGTTGTGGTTTGGTAGGCGAAGAAATTGCTAGATTAGAAATCAATCAAGTAAGCACGCACACTGATAATTTAGTCATCAAAGAAGTAGATTTAGCATTGAAAAAAGGAGATGAAATAGCTTTTTGGTCTGAAATGGATTTCAAATACGAAGGAAATGCCGAGTTGAGATTCAAAATTGAAATCTTAAAAGATGGAGAAAAGTATGGCGGATTAGAAATTGATCCTACCGACAAAAATATGACAATAGGAGAAACAAAGACCGTTTTTAATAGTAAGACAAATTGGAGTTTTACTGGTAAAAACGCAGAAATCGAGATAAAAGAAGATGGAAAATATACATTTAAAGGAATTTTAGTCGCTACAAAAAATGCAACCTTAGAAATTACGAAAGCTGAAGTTGTCCTAAAACAATAACTTTCTTTAGAATTTTGCCTAAAAAATAGTATACAAAGTGGTTACAATCACACCTTCAAAATTCGCTGAACGAACCACACTTAATTGCTTTTCTTGTTTGATTTGAAAATGAAATGGCGCTGCAAGTAGATTGACGCCACTTTTCTTTTTTAACCGAATTCCTTGTCCTGAAATAATATCTATATTTGGTATAAAATCACCTTCTGGCAGATGTTCTGTTAAAATCACATATTTAAAATTCACTAACTTTTCAATAATACGCTGTATTTCAGTATTTGAAAGATGTTGTAATACTTGTCGAATCAAAGCGCAATCTCCAGTAGGCAAATTGTCCTTGGCAATATCTAAACAATGAAATTCTAAGTTTTCTGTAGTAAAGGTTGATTTGTTGTGATTGATCAGATTTGCTACAATATCAACAGCAATATATTTTTTGGTGTGAGCAACTAGTTGTTTTCCTATATTAAAATCACCACAACCCAAATCGCAAACTACCAGAGGTTTTTCAAAAGAAGTCAAAAATATTTTTACAGCATCTAGATAAGGTTGCACAATTTCTGGATGATGCGATCCTTCTCCAGAATAAAAATCAGTATTGTTATTTCCCCAAAGCTTCTTTTCATACACTTGCTCCATAGCAGCTTTTGTAGGCCAAGGTTTCTTTACTTTTTTTATTTTATCATTTTTCACCTCTACTTCTTTCATTTGACTAGCCGCAAAAATACAATAATATAAAACTTAGCAAATTCAGAAATTCTATTCATCCTTTCAGAAGTTCAAATGATATTTGAGCTATCATTTACTATAATTTTCAGATTATAAAATATAAAAACTACAAATTACGTGTACAAAAAAATTAAACATTATGAAATTTCAACAATTAAACAATGCTCAATTAAGTAAAATAACTGGAGGAGAAACATCTCAAAATAACGCATCTGAAGATGACACAAAATACAAAGGGAAACGCATTCCTGCTGGAACTGGTCTTAGACACTACCTGTAAAAATCATATTTTTAAAAATCTAGTGGAAATAGATTTTAAAACTTCTTTCCTTTATAAATATAACTTAAAAAAGGTTCGCCAATTTCTTGAACGAACCTTTTTCCCATTAACTAACCAATCCTAAATAATTATTTATGATATTTCTATGGTGCGCTTAGGCTTCACCTTATCTTCTTCTCTTTTTGGCAATCCTACGTATAAGATTCCGTTTGTATATGTTGCGTTAATTGTTTCTTTATTTACCGTTTGTGGTAATTTAAAAGACCTTTTAAACGCTGAAAAACTAAACTCTCTACGTGTATATGTATCTTTAACTTCGCTTTCTTCTTTTTTTGCTTCTGTACTAATTGTTAGTACATCATGATCTAATGAAAGAATAAAATCTTCTTTTGTTTTTCCTGGTGCAGCAACTTCTAAGACAAAATCATCTGCAGTTTCTTTAATATTTACAGCAGGCGTATTTGTAGTGCTCGCTACTTGATTTGCAATTCCACCAAACCAATCTGCTGGAAATAATTCGTCAAAAATTGAAGGTAAGTCTACGTTTTTACTTTTTACTATGTTCATCATGTTTATTTTTTTAGTGATTTAATTTTTTATGCTTTTCTATATTCAAATACGAGTTGTATATGGCAAAAAGGATTCCAAGTGAAAAAATATGCCATTTTGACATTTTTACACATCAAATCAATGACAAAATGACACTTTTGCTAAAAAACAGTACGACAAGCTGGCGGAATTGTACTTTAATATTAATTTCAACTTCCAATAATTTGAAATGAAAAACACCAAAAATGATTTTAACGGAGTTATTATAGATGAAACTTCGAAGTTAGTGCAGACTTATTCTAAATCACATAGAATATATAGCATGTTGCTAGATCATTTCTTGATGAGTTTTTTAATTGTTCCGCCTGTAATTGTTATAATATTTTTAATAAAACATTTGACTTTACTTACTAATGATTCATTCTCAACTATAATTTTCTTTTCTTTAATTTTCATCTATATAAATAAAGATTTTTTCAATGCAAAAAGTCCCGCAAAACGTTTATTAGGTTATCAAGTAATTGATTGTAAAACAGAAAAACCTGCATCAGCGTTTCAATGTTTTATAAGAAACCTAACTATCATGATTCTCTGGCCAATAGAAGTGATTGTGACTTACATAAACCCATCAAGACGTATTGGAGATTTTATAGCAAATACCAAAGTAGTTTCTACAAAAAAAGAAAAATTAATGTCGCTTTGGATAGATTTAAAAGGCACAAAACTAAAAAGAGAATTTATTTATATTTTACTTCTAGGAGCTGTTTACTTTTATAGTATTTATTTAATATTTCCTATTTAGTTTTCACTAAAACATATTCACTTTTTTCTTTCTCAATAGTATATACAAGTATTTTAAAGAGTAAAATTTGGAGTTCAAATAAATACCCGTAGGTTCGTAAAATTATAATGTATTAAAACTTCAATGATACGTATTGCTATTTTTTCAGATGTTCACGGAAAAGTATTGCTTCCTTTTAAATTGGTAGCAGAGTACCAAAAACAGTTTGATAAAAAAATTGATCTTATTATTCAATGTGGAGATTTAGGCGCGTATCCGAATCTAGAAAATCTCGATAAAGCTACAATTAGACACGCAAAACACGATAGAGATGAACTAGGTTTTCATGACGATTTCACCAATAGTAAACATGAAATTTCTTCGTTTCTACAAGAACTTGATATACAAATGCTATGTGTGCGTGGAAATCATGAAGATCACGACTTTTTAGATGATTTAGAAGAAAAATACGCAAAAGATTCAGCTTTCCCGATTGATTGTTATGAATATGTGTGGATTTGCAAATCTGGCGAAACACAGTATTTCCAAAAAGGTGAAGAAAAATTATCTTTTGTTGGCTTGGGAAGAATTGGAGATCGTAAAGGCAGACAAAACAAACGATTTATTCAACAATACGAATATCAAAAAATCAAAAAATTATACAAATCTAAAGAACTCTTTGAACTTTTTATCACGCATGATTCAGACACTTCTGGCGATGTTGGATATGGTTCTGAAGAAATTAGAGAAGCATTAGATAGCATACCTTTTCGCTATCATTTTTTTGGTCACACCGGAAAACCATATAGTAGAATATTAGACAAAAATCGAATTACAGAATCCATCAAAGTAAAAGAACTCGAATTCACCACGTCTGGAATTTTACCTGAAAACTGCATGATGATTCTCGAAAAAGAAAATGACTCCTTAAAAGTACACGCTGTTTCTACTTCTTTTACAAACCAGTTTACCAAATACGATTGGAAACTAAAGTAATCACAGCAGTTCTCTCTGAAAATAGTTAAACACACTACTTTATTTTGTTTTTAACTGAGAAACAGGTAGTTTCGATTCATATTAAAACTTACAATACTTTATTACCAAAACTAATTGCATGGGATTATTTGACAGATTCAAAAAGAATAAAAAACAAGATTCAAACGACAACAATTTAGACTTAAAAAATCCAATTATTAAACAAATGGTTGAATGGCTTGAGCATCCTATGGAGTTTGGTAAAAAACCAGATGCGATTGAAATTGTTGACAAGAAATCGCTGTTTTGGCCTTCTCAACAACAAGAAGATTGTTATTTACTAAAATATACTTTTGATGGTGATGAGTATATTGGCTTTACAGGACCAACAACTTGGAGTTTTCTCGGAATTGATTTTTCAAAAGTTACACACGAAGAACTCTATTTGATGTATACTGGATGGTTTATTGCCTTCTTTACCTCACAATCAGAAGGATATGACAAATCTATGGAAGGAAACAATGAAGCTGAAGTTATAAAATACCTAGAAGCTTCTGGTTATGAAAATGTAGAAACGCTTCAAAAAGTATATCTTGGAGAACGAAATTACTATGAATTTTCTGCAAATTCTGATGGTGAAAAAATAAAATTAGTTGGAATCGATGACGAAACAGACGAATATCCTGCAGATAGCATTTTACCATTCTACCATTACATTGGAACCGTTTGGGACCCAATGAATTAAACTAAAATTCATATTTCAAGTATACATTCTTAAATTCTTTAAAATAGTAATAAAGCAAAAAAACGTCGCTTTATTATTAGAGTATATTACAATTTTAATATTAAGTCATGAGTGATTTTTCAGGCTATGAAAAAATGCCAAACAGTCTTAAAAAGATTGGTTTGAGCGATAGTGATTTTTCCAAAATGGAAAAGCTAAAGTGGGTTGTTACCGAGAAAGTTCACGGCGCAAATTTTAGTTTCGTATATGAACATGGAACGTTAAAATATGCCAAACGAAAAGAATATTTGTCTTGGGACGATGATTTTTTTGGATTTCAACTTGTTGCCAATAAAATAGAACAGCAACTCATTAGACTGTTTGAAGAATTGAGCACAGATATAGAAGGCACTAAGTTTATTGTATATGGTGAATTGTTTGGCGGAAAATATCCTCATGATGCAGTTTCAGCTGAAGCAAATGTACACGCCATACAAACTGGTGTCTATTATTCACCAAGTATCAACTTTTGTGCTTTTGATATTGCCATAGAAACTGGAGATACAACTTCTAAAAAATACTTGGATTATGAAACTGCGACTGCATATTTTGAAAAACACAACGTTTTTTATGCAAAACCTTTATTCATTGGAAAACTAGGAGAAGCTGTCAACTTCAATACAAGAATCAATTCAACCATTCCGAAACAATTGGAACTTCCTGAATTGACAGAAAATTTAATTGAAGGCGTTGTTATCAAACCCTATAATCAGTTGGACGATATCGTAATGAAGTCAAGACCTATTGTAAAACTGAAAAACAAAGAATTTGATGAAGAGAAGAAATTTCATCAAGCAGAAAAATGGACGTATGTTCCTTCTATTTCATCAAAATCTGAAGATTTATCTTTTATTTTAGATGAACTAAGAAATTACATTACTCACAACCGATTGGAAAGTGCTGTTTCTAAAATTGGCGCTTTAGATTTTACCAATGAGCAACGAATTCAAGATATTACTAGCGAATTTTTCAGAGACACATTGACTGATTTCAATGAAAACAATGACAATCTTTTAGATGAACTAGAGCAAGAAGAAAAAAGTTGGATTGACGAACGTGTTACATCTGAAATCAACAAAATAATCACCAAGATTCAAAAAGCACACTAGTAATAACTATAAAAAGCAAAAAGCCTTTCTAATACAAGAAAGGCTTTTTTAATATATAAATTGAAAGTATATAAAAACTATAAGTTCTTAAGCTAAAACTGCTTGTACTTTATCAGCAGCTTCTTGGAATTCTACTGCAGATTCAACCGCTAATCCTGAATTGTCAATCAATTCTTTTGCGATATCTGCATTTGTTCCTTGTAAACGAACAATGATTGGCACTTTAATAGCGTCTCCCATGTTCTTGTAAGCATCAACAACACCTTGAGCAACACGATCACAACGAACGATTCCTCCAAAGATATTGATTAAGATTGCTTTTACATTTGGATCTTTTAAGATGATTCTAAACGCTTCTTCTACACGTTTTGCATCAGCAGTTCCACCAACATCAAGGAAGTTAGCAGGTTCTCCACCAGCCATTTTAATTAAATCCATTGTTGCCATAGCTAATCCAGCTCCGTTTACCATACAACCAACGTTTCCGTCAAGGTCAACATAGTTTAAACCTACTTCTTTTGCTTCAACCTCAATTGGGTTTTCCTCACGTAAATCGCGCATTGCTGCGTAATCTTTATGACGGAATAATGCATTTTCGTCTAACGTTACTTTAGCGTCAACAGCCATGATTAAATCATCAGACGTTTTCAATACAGGATTGATTTCGAATAATGAAGAATCAGAAGAAACGTATGCTTTGTATAATGAAGAAACAAAACGAGTCATTTCTTTAAATGCAGTTCCACTTAATCCTAAGTTGAAAGCTACTTTTCTAGCTTGGAAAGGTAATAATCCTTGTGATGGATCTATTTCTTCTGTAAAAATTAAATGTGGCGTTTCTTCCGCAACAGTTTCAATATCCATTCCACCTTCAGTAGAATACATGATCATATTACGTCCAGTTGCTCTATTTAACAATACAGACATATAAAATTCGTTTGGTTCGCTATCACCAGGATAGTATACATCTTCAGCGATTAATACTTGGTGTACACGCTTTCCTTCAGCAGAAGTTTGTGGTGTTACCAAATCCATTCCGATGATTTGTCCTGAGATATCTTCTACTTCTTGAAGGTTTTTGGCAAGCTTAACTCCGCCACCTTTTCCACGTCCACCAGCATGAACCTGTGCTTTAATCACATGCCATCCTGTTCCTGTTTCTTCTGTTAATTGCTTTGCAGCTTCAACAGCTTCCGCAGGTGTAGAAGCTACTTTTCCTCTTTGAACGCGTACGCCAAAACTTGCTAATATTTCTTTTCCTTGGTATTCGTGTAGATTCATTTTACGAAATTTTTTATAGAGCACAAATGTAAAAAATCGAATGCATTAAAACCAATTAATTTTTGTTTTTGATTGATTAAAAAAAGAAAAAGAGTCAATCTCAGGAATGACTCTTTTAAAATGATTTATAAATGTTAGCTTTTACATAAAGTTTTCGCTATTACATTTCGCAATTTTGTGTTGCGGCTTGTACTTGGCAATCTACTCTACACGTTACGCAACTACAACCACTAGCTGTAGGACATTTATCGGTATCTTTTGCTCTTCCACCTTTGCTCGTTTGTAATTCACTAATTTTTCGTTTGTTTAAGTTTAAAGACTGCAAATTCCTTTTTTTCATGATCTATAAAATTTAATTAATGTTTACTTTTTATATCAATGAAAGTAGTGCTTACAACACCTAGATACAACTAGTAGTAGTTATGTTTTATAAAAAGCATACTCCTATTTTTCGTTGCAAGTATACTAACTTCACCAACCTCGAAATACTAAAACATATAAAAAAGCGAACAGTATTGTTCGCTTTAAAAAATCATTTACCAGCCACCGCATTGTCCGCAGTTGGAATAGCTAATTGTTGCTGGTCGCGGATCACTTGTACAACTATCTGTTGGGCAATCGTTTGTAAAAACTACTGTCGATTGCTTTGTTGTAGGTAATCCACCTTTCACTGTGTTGCGTTGTAACCTAGAAACCAATGATTTCTTAAGTTGTAACATACTTTTGGTTTTCTTCATAATTTTAAAGTTTTATGATTTCTTCTCCTAGTTCATAAAAAGGGATTATGTTACCCGTTAAAAAACCAATTGTTACATTTATAACTTTATGTGTTATTTTTATATTTTATGTGTAATTTTTTTATTGTAATTTCATTTTAGCATAGTTTTGAACCGTTAAAATAATACCATGAAACATACAGATTTATTAAATATAGCACAAACGTATGGAAGTCCTACGTACGTGTATGATGCCGAGAAAATCACTTCTCAATATGAACGCTTAACTAGCGCATTTAAAGCTGTCCCAAAGTTAAAACTACATTATGCAGTAAAAGCGTTGTCTAACCTAAATATTTTAAAATTGATGAAGTCGCTTGGCGCGGGATTGGACACGGTTTCTATTCAAGAAGTACAGTTAGGACTTGCCGCTGGATTTGATGCAGCTGACATCATGTACACTCCTAACGGCGTTTCTTTACAAGAAATTGAACATGCAGCACAATTAGGTGTAAAAATTAATATAGATAACCTTTCTATTTTAGAACAATTTGGAAGTAAGCATCCTACAATTCCTGTTTGTATTCGTATAAATCCACATGTAATGGCTGGCGGAAATCATAATATTTCTGTAGGGCATATTGACTCAAAATTTGGAATTTCTATTCATCAAATTCCGCACGTATTGAGAATTGTTGAATTGACAGGAATGCACATCAACGGAATTCACATGCACACAGGAAGTGACATCTTGGATATTGATGTCTTTTTGTATGCTTCCGAAATTCTATTCAAAACAGCAACTAATTTCAAAAACTTAGAGTTTATCGATTTTGGAAGTGGTTTTAAAGTTCCTTATAAGAAAGATGACATTCAAACTAACATCGAAGAATTGGGAGAAAAACTCAGCTCACGTTTCAATGATTTCTGCACAGCATACGGCAAGGAATTATCCTTGAATTTTGAACCTGGAAAGTTTCTCGTAAGTGAAGCTGGTTCGTTTTTAGCCGAAGTGAATGTAGTAAAACAAACAACTTCAACTGTTTTTGCTGGAATTGACAGCGGATTCAATCATTTGATTCGTCCCATGTTATACAATTCATATCATCATATAGAAAACATTTCAAATCCAGAAGGTCGTGAACGCTATTATTCAGTTGTAGGTTACATCTGCGAAACGGATACTTTTGGCAATAACCGTAGAATTAGTGAAATCCGCGAAGGCGATATTTTAAAATTTAATAATGCAGGTGCTTACTGTTTTTCTATGGCTAGCAACTACAATTCTCGATATAGACCAGCCGAAGTTTTATGGCACAATAGCAAAGCACATTTAATCCGTAAACGAGAAACGTTTGATGATATATTAAAAAATCAGGTGGAAATTGATCTTTCTCCCAAGAAAAAGAAAAAAAGTGTTCCTAAGTTAGTTTAGGAAGTTAAGTGTTGGTAAAGTGCTTGTTCGTTACAGGCACTTTTTTTATGATTCAATTTTTACATTTTTTCAATTAATGAAGTATCTTGTAAAAACATTGATCAATTTATACTACTTGATGAGAAAATTGCTACTGTTATCATTTGTTTTATGTTTGAGTTGTGCCGAAGAAAAAAAGTATGACGATCCGATCAAATTTGCACTTGATGCTGATGCTGAAAAGATTCAAAATGTGATGCAAAACCTGAAAGCTCACGAAGTTCAAATTATGGTGACTGATGCTGACGGAAATAATTTTGATTTTCAACTGAATGCACACGATTATTTTTATCCTGCAAGTAGTGTAAAACTTCCTATGGCACTTTTAGCTTTAGAAAAAGCAAACCAAATTCCTGAAATTGACAGTAAAACACTTTTTCAAGTAGAAGGTGATTTCACAAAAACGACCATTCGTAAGGAAGTACAAAAAATATTTGCCGTTAGTGATAATGAAGCGTACAACAGATTGTTTGATTTTGTCAAAAAAGACAATATCAATTATAAACTTCAACAAAAATCATATTATTTAGCGCGTCTCTCGCATCGATTGAACACTTCAAATGCAGACGAAATAACTTCTAAGGCTGTAACTTTTTTCAAGAATAACAATGTTGTTTATCATCAAGAAAGTTCTAAAAATAAAGCTATTCATACGCTAAATTTGAAAAGAATACAAAAAGGTAAAGGCTTTTACAGAAACGATACGTTGATTTCGCAACCTATGAATTTTTCAAAGAAGAATTACATTCCACTACAAACATTGCATCAAATTATGTTTCGATTTCATCACAGAGAAACTGAACGCGTTGCAACTCTTTTTGACATATCGGAAGAAGATCAAATATTTTTATTGGAAGTGATGCATAAAACGCCCAAACAACAAGGTTTTAATAATCCTGAATATTACGATAGTTACGTGAAGTTTTTTATGTTTGGTGATAGCAAAGATTCTATACCTAAACATATCAAAATATATAATAAAGTTGGATACGCTTATGGCTATTTAACTGATTGTGCACATATTGTAGATACTAAAAATGATATCTCGTTTACCATTACGGCAACCATTCATGTAAACAAAAATCGAATTTTTAATGACGATACTTATGAATATGATGAAATTGGGATTCCTTTTTTGGCAGAGTTAGGCAAACAAGTACATCAGTTTTATTTAAACAAAAAACAGTAAAATTAATCGTATGAGAAGTATTGTATTCCTTTTATTCTTTTGTGTTTCCCTAAGTCATGCACAACAAGTACAATTTAAAAAAGATTCAATATTAACAACAAAAGACACTTTATTTTATTCTATTAAAAATAACATGTTATCACCCATGTTTTTTATCATGAATCCCAAAAAAGGGATTCCTAAAGAAATTCAGTATCAACAAAGAACCTTAATAAGAGCTTGTGAACAACTTAACAGTTTTGTGAAAGTTCCTCGTAATATTTTGGAAAACGATAGTGCTTCGGTAAATTTAAATACGTATTTCAGTTTTAAAGCAGGTTATGGAGATCCAACCACAGTGAAACACAATGATAATTATTTATACTTACTGCCGTACAAAAAGAAGAAAAAATTAATTCAAGGGAATTTTGGACGTTTTTCACACGATCATATTCGTTCATATCATGCATTTGATTTTGGCACTAAAATTGGCGATACTATTTACGCTGCACGTGAAGGAAAAGTAGTGATGACAAAAGAAGATTCTAAAAAACACGGTCGTACGCGGAAATATTCAAGTTTTGCAAATTATATTATCATTCAACACAATGATGGTACAACAGCTGCGTATTATCATCTAAATTTTAATGGCGTGTTGATAGAAAATGGCGATATGGTTTCACGAGGACAAGCTATTGGAATTTCAGGAATGACTGGTTTTACGACTACTCCACATCTACATTTTGTGGTTCATAAAACTACCGAAAAAGATGGAAACGTATCCGTTCCGATAACTTTTGAAGGATATGAAAAGAAAAAGTTTCGAAAAGGAAAAAGATATAAAAGAAGAAAAAAATAAGAAATGGAAGGTTTAAATATTGTTATTATTATCGCCGTGTTACTCTTTGTAAGATTAGGCATTAGACTGTATAAAAATTTTCCAAAATCTGACGATTAGATAACCTCATCAACTAAAACTGTTATGCTTAAATTTTTTCGTTCTATTCGACAACGACTTTTCAAACAAAAAAAGTTTAAAAATTACATTTTGTATGCCATTGGAGAGATTCTATTGGTTATGATTGGAATTTTACTTGCACTACAAGTCAACAATTGGAATGAGCATAGAAAATCAAAAGGCACGCTTAAAAGCACTTTAAAAACAATTTCATCTGATTTAAAAA
Organism: Kordia sp.; assembly: GCF_965224175.1. GTDB lineage: Bacteria > Bacteroidota > Bacteroidia > Flavobacteriales > Flavobacteriaceae > Kordia. The sequence goes on along the minus strand of NZ_OZ245041.1, from coordinate 4,868,156 downwards.
GGGACACAATTAGAGCTGGTTATTTAATCGAAATTATAGAACTTAATCAAGAAAATAGCAAAGCAGTTATTGATAGAAAGGTAACCATTGAAAATTTTACAACATACCCAAGAACGCGCAGTTTGGTGACCATATACCAACCTTTTGACATACAGACAAAAGGATACGATATTTTAAAACGTATCTCAGAGCAACAAGAGAATGAAAAAGACAGTCTTTTTGCCGATTTGACACAATTTTACTCCTTATTCATCCCAAACATACAAAAGAGCAACGAACGCTTAGAAAAAGTAGTGATTGGTAATTTAGAAGAATTTCAGGAATTTCCTTGGTTTGTAGATTGGTCACAAGGAAATACTACTGAGGAAATGATCGCTTATTTTGCCATTAGTGAAGATTATCGTAAAAAAGTAGCCGCTTACAATGTACTTGCTTACGGAAATCATTTACAACTAATTAAAGGATATAAAGAAAATGCAAAACACGTTTTAGAACGCATTGAAAAACGATTGGAAGAAGATTAGTAAGTTATACGTTTTCATAAAAAGTCAAACCATTCATATCTAAATCATAAAAGGCGAACTCTTTGGTTTTCCATGGAGTTTCTCGAAGTTGTGTTTGTGTATGAAATACTTCTTTTGTTTTGTATTCTTCAAAAAGTACTTCTGTGTTTAAAATTAAGAAGCGTAACATTGGTCGGTCGATATTGTGTTCCCATTCAGAAGCATCGTGCCATTGCAAATGTAATTCTACGTTTCCACGTCTAATTCCAGCATACTTTGGATTTGTGGCGTCATCAGCGAAAGCGACAGTAAAACCTAGTTTATTTACATAAAAATCAAGTGATTTTATTACACTCTTCACAGCTAATACAGGATGTACATTTAAAAATTGTTCTTTTACTTCCATTGCTTAATTCTACTACTTTTAAAGATAGATATTTTACCGTTAAGATTTCTTTTTCAGTTCTAAAAAAGTATCTTTAACACGAATTAAAGTACATTTTTCTAAATTTACTCATATGAAACATTTTTTCTTTTTCCTTTCCATAATTAGCTCATTTACACTATTTAGCCAAACAGAAGATACTTCAGAAATTGGTAGTTTTTCTGAGGTTGGATTGTATACAATGGATGAAGTTTTGGATGTAAATACATTAAGAGACGAACTAAAAGTACTGTATCCTGACGCTACTTTTATTTCAGAACCTCCAAAAACTATTAATAAAACAATGGTGTATTTATCGGCTATTGATAACGTTTCAGAAAATTATCCTGTATATGAAATGGAGTTTTTAGACTATTTCGCGGAAGGATTTACATTAGCACAAAAGAAAAAATTAATTGCTACAAAAAACGCGGTTCTATGTGTAATATTTTACAAGAAAAAAGATGCTTTTACACATCATAAAAAGTTTACAGAATGGATTTACGAAACCATCAAAGACACTGATTTTGTAGCTTATGATGGAGAAACGAGAGAATATTTCTTGCCAGAAACTTGGAAAACAAGACGTGTAGATACTTGGGAAAACGGATTACCAAGTATTGTAGATCATATTACGGGACATTCGTATAGACAGGAAGCTTTTTGTAGAACAATTACTTTGGGAATGCAACGTTTTGGCTTACCAGATTTAGTCATCGAAAACACTGCTTGTTCCAATGTAAATACCGCAAATCATTTAATCACAGTTATTGCACAATTAATGATTGAAGGACAAGAGGTTACTGTTGATGATTTTGAAGTAAACTTGAAAAACATAAAAAGTAAACGATTACAAGAAATGTTAGAAGACTTGATGTATGAAAATGCCTCAAAAGCAACGACTGTAAGTTTTAAAGAAGCTACACGTGACGAAGGCGATCCTTTTAATATGTTATTGGAAATAAACTTTAATAATGAAAATTACCCAAACCCTCAGGCTTTTCAAGATGCAACTTTTAAAGAATTATTTGGCTCTGAAGATGATATTACTCATGTCAATCATAATGAGGAAATATTAGCTGCTAGTGAACGTGCAAAAAAACGCTTGCCAGCTTTGCGTAAATTATTCAACGACGGATTGGACGCTGGAAATAATTTATTGCTAAAAGCTCCTTTTACAACTGATGATGGCGGAAATGAATGGATGTGGATTGAAGTTACGAAATGGACAGGCGAAACTATTGAAGGAATTCTACAAAACGAACCATATTATATTAAAGATTTAAAATCAGGAACAAAAGTTACGATACAACAGGCAGATGTTTTTGATTATATTTTTCAAAAATCTGATGGTACTTCCGAAGGAAACGAAACAGGACGATTGATTGCGAAGTATGGGAATTGAGTTTTCAAGACTTAATTAGACTTTATTAGACTTGCTTCTCGCTTAGACTTAGTTAGATGTCTTAGATTTTTTGGATCAAGAACATTCAAATAATAATAGAAAAATCTAAAAGCAAAGCATGTCTAAAAGCGATAGCGCTCTAACAACTTAACACTTTCTTGAAACTCAGCTACCATTTCTTCTACAACAGTTGCCGCTGGTTTGATGGCATGAATTAATGCAGAAACTTGCCCAATCTCTAACTCACCTTCCGTCAAGTCACCTTCAAACATTCCACGTTTTGCGCGCGCTCTTCCTAATAAAGTTTTTAATTCTTCTACAGATGGACCTGTTGTATATAATTCTTCTAAATCTTCGTAGAATTTATTTTTCAGTAAACGAACTGGTGCCAATTCTTTCAACATTAACTTTGTACTACCTTCTTTAGCTTCTACAACTTTTTTCTTGAATTCTATATGAGAAGAAGCTTCGTCAGTAGCTACAAATCGGCTACCAACTTGCACTCCATCTGCACCTAAAACCATTGCTGCCAACATGGCTTTTCCGCTTCCAATTCCTCCAGCTGCAATCAACGGAATTTCTAATTTTTCTTTTACGCTTGGAATTAAAGTTAAAGTTGTCGTTTCTTCTCTTCCATTGTGTCCACCGGCTTCAAAACCTTCTGCAACAACTGCATGTACGCCAGCATCTTGAGATTTTAAAGCAAATTTAGAACTGCTTACTACATGCGTCACGGTAATTCCATTTTCCTTTAAAAATGGTGTCCATGTTTTAGGATTTCCTGCAGAAGTAAAAACAATTTTCACGCCTTCTTCTACAATAATATCCATGATTTCTTCAATATTTGGATACAACATTGGCACATTCACACCAAAAGGTTTGTCAGTTGCCTTTTTACATTTCTGAATGTGTTCACGTAACACATCAGGATACATCGAACCTGCTCCAATTAAACCTAATCCACCTGCATTACTTACTGCTGATGCCAATCGCCATCCGCTTGCCCATATCATTCCTCCTTGAATTATAGGGTATTGTATATTGTATAATTGCGTGATTCTATTGTTTTCAAACAAGCTCATGTATTGTAGGTATTTATTGTTTTATAATTTTTTTGGTGAAGGTTTCTCCATTTGCTTCAATACGTAGTAAATACATTCCTGAAGCCAATTGACTTATATCTATACTTTGATTATTTGTTATGTTAGTGACTGTTTGTAACGTTTTCCCAACCAAGTTCGTTAAAATAAGTTTCACCTCACCAATGGTTTTAGTGATGTTAATTTGGAGGTTTGCTTTTGTAGGATTTGGAAATACTTTAATGAGTTCTTGTTGTTCTATTTCTGGTTCTGATAGTATTTGAAAAGCCATTTCAAAATTTGGAATTCCATAACCTAGTTGAATCGTTGGATTTTGATAAATAGATGCAGACTCACGAACAGTTTGCATGAGTTCTAAGTTTGTTTTAGTTGGAAATGCTTGCACCATACATGCCATAGCTCCTGCAATAATAGGCGATGAAAATGATGTCCCGTTTGAAGTAGCAATCGTATTTCCAGAATTAATCACATATACTCCTTGTCCTTGTGCTACCACATCTGGTTTTACAGGAACATTAGGTGTTCTTCCACGCGAACTAAAAGAAGCATAGTTACCGCTTGCATTTACCGCACCAATCGTAAAGCCGTTTCCATCTGCTGGCGCTGTAATAATTCCCCAAGTAGTATCATTTCCTGAGTTTCCTGCCGAATTTACAATTAGTAATCCTTTCTCGACTGCAATATTAGAACCTTTGGTGATAAACGTCGTATCACCATTCATATCTGCAGTTGTATAATTATACCTACTATCGTCAAAACGATTATATCCTAGTGAAGTATTTACAACATCAACACCTAAACTATCCGCACGTTCTACAGCTTCAACCCAGTTTGATTCTTCCAAAGGTGTTTCACTTCCGGCATCTTCTGTTCTAAACAAATGATAACTTGCATCTGGCGCAGTTCCTACAAATTGTCCATCAATATAACCTGCCATATCTGACAAAACTGTGGTTCCATGCCCATTTCCGGTATATGCATATACATCTGAAGTTCGATCGACAAAGTCATATCCAGCAAGTAAATTTCCATTATCTCGTAAACGTTGAAAAGCTCCCATGGTATTTACATTAGGAAAACCGCTGTCCATTACTGCAACTGTAACTCCATTTCCTGTATAATCGTCTTCGTGTAATTTATCTACATTAATCATTGTCACCTGATTAGAACCATCGCCATAATTGAACATTTCTAGAGTTTCAAACTTTTCTACTACTCTTTCTATTGTCGCTTCCGCAGAAGGTCTATTGGCGGTATTTAACGATCGATCTGCATATACAATTTCATTTACAAACGATAAATTTAATAGATTATCAATATCAGTTTGTGTTCCTAATACATGAACACAATTGAACCATTTTGATTTTGCCTTAACTGTAATTCCTTGTTGAATTTTGATTTGCGAAATATACATTTCGTTTACAGGAACATCGCGTTCATCAATTGCGACTCCATGATTATTTTTACGATCGATAGCTTTTTGTGTTAAAATCGTCGTTGGATTTGCTAAGGCATTTGCCACATTTGGTTTGTCCGTAAAATACACCCAAGCATGTTCAGTTTGTGCGTTACTAAATTGTGTTATACATACAATACATAATACGATTAACTTTTTCATGGGCTTATTTTTTTGGTGTCAGGTCTTGAGTCTTAGCTTATATTTTTGTTAAATCAGATGTTTTTAATAGTAAAATGTTTCAATATAGATTCAAGTTCAAACTTATCATGAAATTACACCAGAACCTATCAACTCTTCTTCAATATACCAAGCTACAAATTGTCCTTCAGTAATAGCACTCTGTGGATTCTCAAAATCTACATACGCACCACCATCAATTTTGTGAATCACTGCTTTTTGCAATGGTTGACGGTATCGTATACGTGCCATTACCTCCATAGATTCGTCTGGTTGTAATGCCATATCTTCTCGAACCCAATGCAATTCGTCATCAGTTACAAATAAAGTTCGTCTGTACAATCCTGGATGCGATTTTCCTTGTCCTGTATAAATGATATTTTCTTCTACATCAGTTTCTATCACAAACAAAGGTTCAACAGTTCCGCCAACGGCCAATCCTTTTCGTTGCCCTTTGGTAAAGTAATGAGCGCCTTGATGCTTTCCTACTACTTTCCCATCAGTTTGTGCATATGTATATTTTTGAGCATGAAATGCCAGTTCTTCTTTTTTGTTAGCGAAGTTTGGCAATTCTTTCTGATAGCTTTCTATAGTTGCAGGAACCTCAACAATTACTCCTTCTTTAGGTTGTAGCTGCTGTTGTAAAAAATCTGGCAATTTTACTTTCCCAATAAAACATAACCCTTGCGAATCTTTCTTTTCTGCTGTGATTAAATCTGCTTTCGCAGCTATTTCACGCACTTCAGGTTTTGTCAGCTCTCCTATTGGAAATAATGATTTTTCTAATTGTTCTTGCGATAATTGACAGAGGAAATACGATTGATCTTTGTTTCCGTCTTTTCCTGCTAGTAATTTGTGTATGGTTTTGCCATCTTTTTCAATGGTTTCTTTTCTACAATAATGACCCGTCGCTACATAATCTGCTCCTAAATCTAAAGCAATTTTTAAGAACACATCAAATTTTATTTCACGATTGCACAATACATCAGGATTTGGTGTACGTCCTTTTTCATATTCATTGAACATATAATCAACAATACGCTCTTTGTATTGTTCACTTAAATCTACCGTTTGAAATGGAATTCCTAATTTCTCTGCGACTATCATGGCGTCATTGCTATCTTCTAGCCATGGACATTCATTAGAAATCGTCACAGAATCGTCGTGCCAATTTTTCATAAATAATCCAATAACTTCATATCCTTGTTGTTGTAACAAATATGCTGTTACACTAGAGTCTACACCACCAGAAAGTCCTACTATTACTCGTTTCATTTTTATCCTTTCACTAGTTTATTATTGAGTAAGACGGAACTTACTCAGATTGCTGACAAAGATACTATCTTTTTCGCGTTTTTACGAGTTGTTTAACGCAGTGTATTTTTAGACACAAAACTTCACAAAAAAAGCCTGAGCGGAAAGAACACTCAGGCTTTTTTAATATATTACATTTCACTTACAGCGAAGACAATTCGAACACTAAATATTCTAAAAGTCTATCAACTGTACTGAATCCGTCGTCGTGGTTTTCCGTATGAAATGAAGAGTAAAACACGCCTCCTTCTCCAACTAGAAATGTAAACGCTAAATCTTTGTTTTCTGTTATTTCTGATCCTGTTGCGTCTCTGTACGTTACTGGTCCGTTAAACCAAGTTATTACAGTTGCATCGTTAGCTGTATCCACTACTTGCCAGCCTGGCAAGAACTCGTCAAGTAGAATTGTATCATCGTTGTTTAGAGAAATTCCAAAGTTTATTTGTAACCAATCAATTAAATCTTGATCAAAAATTGTAGCTTCTGTTTCTGTAGAACGTCCACTTTTTTCTGGATCAAGGAAATTGATATATTGTTGTCCATCTCCTGTAATTCCTTCTACGTATTTAAATGCCCAATCCGTTGCATATAAAATTCCTCCATTGCTTACGTATTGTAAAATATTATCATTAAACTCTGTATAACTCTCTGTCATTCCACAATTTAAAAATAAGATATCGTATTCAGCTAATAAATCTGGAGAAGCGACTAAATCTGCAAAGTAATAATCTACATTAGGTTGAAGATTATCGTTATTTTTTGATGCAATCATTGTTGAACGACCTTCGTGACGATGTCCATGATGATTTGTATTCCCTGAAGGTCTTCCTTGATAGGTTCCGTCAATAATATCAAATAACGGTTCTTGTGTGATAGGATTTACCAAACCAATATCATACAATACAGATTCAATATGATCAAACGAGCCTGTTACAACACCTATTCGAGGAAAAGATTCAATAGGAACCTCCGGAATATCAACATCTTCATCTTCAGTTACTGCCACCGTACGTTGTGCACTGAATAATCCTTTTTGCAATGAAACTTCGTATTCGCCTGCTGTTAAATTTGTCAAAGTAAAAGTTCCGTCAGTTGCTGTTAACGTTTCCGAAACTACTGTTCCATCTTTACTAGCTTTAATCACACCATTTACAATAGGATCTGCATTATTGGGTGCTAAAAATTTTCCTGAAATACTACTTTCTGCTAATGGAGCAGCTTCATTGTCTTTTTCACAGGAAAGCAAAAAAGAAAATACAAAAAGTAGAAGTGCTAGTTTTTTAATCTTCATCGGTTGTTTTTTTGGTTAGGTTGTATGTTGTAGATGCAATAATCATCTTTTGGTTGCGTCTTAAAAAAAGATTTAACAGATTATCTCACAAGCTATTAAATAGACGACTCATATTATAAAAACAATTAAAAAGTTAAAATTCCCCTATTTTAGATTTAAAAGAGACAGAATTCATTTTATTATCTTCCGTTTAAAATTCTGTTAATACTTTGTTAGACATTGTTTATTGTGCTTTTTATTTCATCTTTTTTGACGTATATTCGAAAAACAACCGTAGAATCTACTTATAAAAGATCTGGTTTTCACAATTAAATAATTAAGCACACATATTCCATTATACATATAAAAATTATCATTGTATTTGATCCTTTTATAGCGATAGAATATAAATATTTTAAATAGGTGGCATATTTTATGTTAAGTATCAAAGACAAACAATGCTTAACTAGGAGTGTATTTTTTTTGTAGAACACAGCTATAAGTTCAATCAAAACGGAAATAAACTATTGAAGCAAATAAAAAAGTAGTACATGAAATTTAGAATTGGAATTATTGCCATCACTTTTCTTCTCGTTTGGAACACAGGTTTTTCACAAACAAAGAAAACAGACAGTCTAGATATTAAGATTGGGCAAATGATTATGTTAGGTATTGGAAAAGATACTCAAATACGTTCTGACAATAAGATTTTGGCAGATATTAAAGCGCAAAAATTGGGTGGTGTTTTGATTTATGAAAAGAATATTACAAAACTAAACTCTGTTGCTAATTTAAAAAAATTAATTGCTACGCTTAAAAAAGACGCAGAACTTCCATTGTTGGTAAGTATTGATGAAGAAGGCGGAAAAGTAAATCGTTTGAAGCAAAAATATGGCTTTCCTAAAACTGTTTCTGCAAAGTATTTAGGTGAAATTAATGATGTAGATACCACAAAATACTACAGCGACATTATCGCTCACAACTTATTGGATTTAGGAATCAACGTGAATTACGCTCCTGTTTTAGACGTTGATAATCCTGATAATCCTCCAATTGGAAAGAATCATCGTGCATTTTCTAAAAATCCACAAGATATTATCAAACATGCAAGACAAGTAGTTGCTAGTCATCGCTATTTCAATGTAAAAACTGTGGTAAAACATTTTCCTGGACATGGGAATTCGCGTCAAGATTCACATTTTAACGTAACAGATGTGAGCAAATATTGGCAGCAACAAGAAGTGTTTCCATATATCAAATTGTTATATGAAGGAAATGTAGACGCCATCATGACGGCACATATTGTAAATGAAAAATTAGATGATTCTAAACTTCCCGCCACGCTTTCTAAGAAGATTATGACCGATTATTTACGTGGCGATCTTGGTTTTGACGGTGTAATTTTTTCTGACGATATGCAAATGAAAGCGATTGCTGATCAGTTTGGCTTTGAAAAATCTATTCAAATGGCAATTCACGCAGGCGTAGATGTACTCATGTTTTCAAACCATATTCCAATGAAAGGTCGCGATATGATTTTACCACAAGATATTATTGATATCGTAAAGAAAATGGTGAAAGATGGCGAGATTTCAGAAAAACGTATTGACGAATCGTATCAAAGAATTTTAAAATTCAAGAAAAATCTATAATTCGCAGATGAAGAAAATTTTAATCACAGGCGGAACAGGTTTTCTCGGTCGTGCATTGGCGCGAAAATTCAAAGAACAGTATCATGTTGTGCTTTGTGGTCGAAATAATTACCTCAACGAACGTGTTCGAAAAGTAATTGGCTGTGAAGTAATTCCGATGGATATTACGAATATAGATGCTGTTCGTGAGACATTTTCATTGACAAAACCAGATATTGTTATTCACGCAGCTGCAACAAAATATGTGCATTTAGCCGAAAAATTTCCAAATGAATGCTTAGACATCAATATCAAAGGTTCGCAAAACATAGCACGTACAGCCATAGAAAATAATGTTGACACTGTAATTGGAATTTCCACAGACAAAGCAAGCGTTAAAAATAATTCGTTTTATGGTTTATCCAAACGTGTTATGGAAAAGTTGTTTTTATTAATGAATGATGATGCAGCCACAAAATTCGCTTGTGTTCGTTTCGGAAATATTGCTTGGTCTACAGGTTCTGTATTCCCAATTTGGCAAAAAATGCTTAAAGAAAATAACAACCTTATTGAAACGACTGGCGCGCATATGCGACGTTTTATTTTTAGTTTAGATGATGCTGCGAATTTGGTGGAAAACTGTTTGCTTCATATCGAACATACCAAGGGAAAAATATTATGCCCAGAAATGAAAACAGTTTTCATGCAAGATGCACTCGATTGTTTTATTGAACTCAACGGCGGAAGCTACAAAAAAATTCCGGCGCGTGCTGGCGAAAGTATCGATGAAGTCATGATTGATCCGTACGAAGTTCCTATGACATCCATGATTGATTTGAATGGTGAAAACTTCTATTTAATTCACAATCATTCAGTAGCAGATCCAATTGCACATTCAGTTTCAACTGACAATCAAGAGCATTTACAAAAAGATCAATTGCAGCAATTATTAACTTTTGAAACCGATCATATATTTTGATAAAACATGCGTTAATATTGGCTGCTGGACGAGGATTACGAATGATGCCTCTAACGAGTAATACCTCAAAGGCAATGATTCAATTTAACAATGCAATGTTGATTGGAAATTCACTCAAACAACTCATTAAACTCCATTTAGAAAGCATCAGCATTACTGTTGGTTACAAAGGTGCTGAACTCGCCGAATACGCCATAAAAGAAGGTGTTCAAAATATTTTCAACACCAATGGAAAAGGAAATTCATGGTGGATTTACAATACCTTACTAAAACAATTAAACGAACCTATACTCGTATTAACTTGTGACAATATTGTTGAGATTGACCTTGAATGGATTTCGCAACAATACCAACGCTTTAACTCGCCAGCATGTATGCTAATTCCTGTACAACCTGTAGAAGGAATTGAAGGTGATTTCATTCAACATAAAAACCATAAAATAACGGCGTTAAGTAGAACAGAAACAACATCAATTTATGGTTCTGGCATTCAAATTTTGAATCCGAAGAAAATAAATGAAACTACAGAAGCTTGCGAAAATTTTTATGATGTTTGGCAACAGCTTATATCAAAAGAACTATTAGTTGCTTCAGAAACCTATACAAAAACATGGTATTCTGTCAATACCGAAGCGCAATTACATATTGCAGAGAAATTTTACATAAAGGAATAATACATTCTTTTAGCATATAGATTTGACAAGAATAGAAAATAGAAACCACGAAATGAAAGAAAAAATAGCAAACATTCTCACAGAGATTTTGGACGAAACCATTACGGCAGATAGTATTCAAGAAGATACAAATTTGACCACCGAATTAGGAATGACTTCCTTGAATATGATGTATTTTATCCTAGAAATTGAAAATGTTTTTGGTGTAGAAGTTGATTTAGAAGAAATAGATTTAGAAGTTTTTTTCGTCTACAAAACGATAAAAGCATACATAGAAAACGAGCTTGAAGAAGAATAAATGAGTTCTCCAAAAGCACATACGATCAATATACTTTCGTCTATCATTGGATATGGAATTTATTTTCCTGCGTTGATGGTGTATGAGCAGTTGAAAGCATTGAATTATAATGTGAATATTTACATTATTGAACGTTATTTTGACGAAAAAGCAACTTCCGAGTTTGAACGTACCAAAGCCGCTTTTCAAAAAGACGTACGTTTGGTTCAAATAGCTTCGCGAATTCCGGTGAAATACACAAAAAAACTCAGCGAAGCGAAAACAAAAAGCTTATTTCAGGAATGGTCTGACAACCACACAACACATTTTTTATGCTTCTCCGGATTGTGGCTAGATACACTTCAAGAGTATAAACAGGAGCAACCAAATTGTGTGATTGATATATGTCGTGTAGATTCGGCAGTTTCAGCAACTTGGGAAGCGTTGTTGCGAAATGACAACCTAATTGCTAACGATTTATCTTTTTTTGACGCAAAAGCAAACAAAATCAATTATGTTCTGAATGTTCCCGAAATAAAACCGCTGCCCTATGCTGAACGTTCTCAAAACGTTACGATTCATGGCGGCGGATGGGATTTGGGCGATTTTACAACTAAAACAGCAGCGTTTGCGGAAGCATATCAAGTAAATTTGATTGTAAATGGTTTGCAAGAACTTTCAGATAAAAACTGTACGCTGTATGCAAATCAGCCGAATTGGAATCCGTTGTATGAAAATGGTTTTCCTCCTTTCGGGAGAATTGACTCTGCTACGGAAATCGATTTGAAAAACTATGAAAGACATCCAGGAATTTTAACCGTGCTTACCAAAAGCAAAGCAATTGTAAGCAAACCTGGCGGCATGACTTTGATGGATTCTTTGATTTCAGAAACACCACTACTCTTTTTAACATCTGTTGGGAAGAACGAAAATAGTAATCAGAAACTTTGGCAAACTTTGCAACTCGGAATTTCCTTGGAAGTTTGGCAAAAAAACGAAGATAAAACAGCTCTTTTACAAGAAATGCAATCGCGCATTCTTGCTATAAAATCGAAAACACCTTGTTTTCTAACAACGTATACAAATTTAGTCGCAAATTCAGCAGCATATGCAACCCAAAAGTAATAAACCTTATACAAAGAAAGCGTTACAACGTTTTAAAGAGAAGATCGATTTTACGCGAAAATGCTATTCCGAACGCATGAAAGACGCAACTTATGCAACAAAAGTTCCGCAGGAAATCGGGTTAAAACTTACCAATCGTTGCGACTTACGTTGCACACATTGTTTTCAATGGAATGATATCGGTTTTCACAGAAATCTGGAAAAGAAAGAAGTAAAAGTACAAGGTGATTTAGACATTGATATAATACAAAAATTATTAGAACAAACTCGCGAACAAAAGTCACATATTTATTTATGGGGCGGCGAACCGATGATTTATGCATATTGGAATGAATTGGTAGAATTATTGGCAAATGATCCGCGCGACACGGTAGTTTGTACTAATGGTTTATCTATCAAAAGAAAAGTAGATTCGTTAGTTAAAATCTCAGAGAAACTGACTACGTTGGTGAGTGTAGAAGGTTTGGAAGCACAACATGATAAGTTACGCGGAAAAGGAACATTTCAAAAAATCATGAATAATGTCGATCATCTCATTGATTTACAAAAACAAGGAGTTTACAAAGGTCATATTTCAATTGCAGCAGTTTTTAGCGAAGATTTGATTCCGCATTTGTACGAATGTTGTGAATATTTTGAAGCGAAAGGAATTGACACCTTATATTTTAATTTTCCTTGGTATATTCCAGAAGATGAAGCACAAAAGATGACCGATTTTTATAACGAGAATTATGATTGGTTAGAAAAACCACGTATACGTAAAAGGACTTGGGAATCGTTTGATTTTCATATAGACATGCAGCTGTATGATGATTTACTCGCACAAATTCACCGTATTTTAGAAAAAACTTGGGACATTCGTATTCGTTTTCAACCTGATTTGGAGTTACATGAAATTGAAGCGTATCTCAAAGGAAAATCGGAAGCGCCATCATGCAAAGCTACTTGTTTAGGAATTTCCAATCGTATGGACGTCATGCCTTCTGGAAATGTGGTTTCATGTAAAAAGTTTACAGAGTTTAAAATGGGGAATTTGTATGAAAACGAGATGGACGAAGTTTGGCATGGTGAAACGTTTAGTAAATTCCGTGAAACGCATAATAATAAATTGATGCCGATTTGTTCGAAGTGTGAGATTTTGTTTTCGAATGGAATGTGATTTTTGATAGACATAATTAAATCGTAATATGAGCGTACAGATATTTAATTTATTGGGCATTTCTCGCGATTCTATTTTTGAGGAAAAGATTTCATTTGCTTCATATTTAACCGATTTTATTGCAGAAACAGACGCTTCACACTTTTCTGGAACTTTGTTACCCGAATCGATTGAAGGTCCGATAAACCCTTGGTTTTTTGCACAAGAATTGTTATCCAAATCTTCTAAACTTCCGTTTATTGCGATTAATCCTTGTTTTGTGCATCCGTTGTATGTGGTTCGGAATTTATACAATTTGTCTACGTTTTATCAACGACCAATTTATTTGAATTTTATTACGGGCGGTTCGGCAGCAGATTCGTTAAAGATTAACGATTCACTTTCAAAGGAAGAAAAATATAAAAGGCTGAATGAGTTTATTACGATTGTACAGGAATTACTGTCTGCAAATGAAGACGAAACGTATTCCTTCAAAGGAAATTATTATACTTTAGACAACGTAACTTTTAAAGGTTCGTTACCTTCTCATTTACAACCTGTGTTTCATATTGCTGGAAGTTCTACATTTGCGCAAGAGTTGATTCAGCAAAAAAACATGACACAGTTAAAAATGGGCGAAATGTTGTCTGATCTTTCTTTGAATGATTCACAAAAAATCAGTTATCATTTTGGTATTATTGCCAGAGAAACGCATGAAGAAGCTACCGAAGTTTTGAATCGTTTTAGCAGTGTAGATCGAAAACGTAGTATTTTACAACAAATTTCTATCAAACAATCGGAATCTGTTTGGAAACAGAACGTATACAAACGCTATAAAAGTGCTGTTACAGATACGATATATAGTTTGCAACCATTTATAAATGGATATTCAGATGTTCCTTATTTGGTAGGCAGTTACGAAGAAGTTACGAACTATATACAAACATATATTGACAAAGGTGTAGAAAGCATGATTGTTGAAATCCCTAAAACTGGTTTTGATGAAATTCAAGCTATTAATTCCGTCATCAAAAAGTTTAATCCTAAGATTGTGAATAATTGAGTTCTTATTTCAAATCATTCTCGGTATAAACTTTCTTTTTACAAATGATGCATACCTCATCAAAAGCCATCACAACGCCACAATACATCAACATATCCGTAATATTTTTTATGTAAGAACTGTTTCTTTTGACATTGTGATATTTCGCTAAGTAATTACACGCCGCAACTTCATAAACAAGTTTAAAATCTGTTCCTAAGAAGAAAACTTCACCTGTAGATTCTTGACTTGTTACATCGAGAAGACCTTCTAAAAAATCGCTAATTTTATCCTCTTCGTATAAAATATCTGTTTCTCTCTCTAGTAAATCTTCGTATTGCTCAAAGTTTTCATAGTCGTTTAATACTGACCACATTTCATGCAGTAATTTTTTTGAAACTTCATTCGTTCCGAGATCGTGTGTTTCTTCTTTGATTGTAAACAATCCTGGTCCTTTACGTTTATATCCTAAATGAAAGGTTTCTTTGACTACAATATGCAACCAAAAGGAAAAAGGATTTGCCATAGGGAAATTCCATTCCCACGAAGTAATTCCTTCTTTTACATGATTTTTCCATCGATCAAAATCTTGCATTAATTCTTTCATAGATTCATAGACAAAAAACTGCTTCGGCTGTTCTAAGTTAAATTCTGAGTAGAAATTTTTCATTACAGAAATTGCTTTTTCTTTTTGAAATTCAGCAATATCAAAAAGAGCAAGTTTTATCGTTTCGTCGAAGATTTCTAAGAATTCTGTTTTTTGTAGCATTGGTAATTTTCTATGTTGTTAAATCTACAGGAAACTTACCTGAAATCATAATTTTGCTTGCTTCAAAGTGAAGCATAAAAAAAGCTTCTCGATGTGAGAAGCTTTTATAGTATATATTGTATGAGATTATTTTTTGCCGTTTGCTTTTTTCTGAGCTTCAGCTTGCTCCATCATTTCCTGCATTTTCTTTTGGAAACGGTTTTGCTTTTTAGGCTTCTTTTTGTTCTCTTCTATTTGTGCATGAATTTTATCGTTGTCAATGATGTAGTTTTTAATAACTAACATGATTCCGATGGTAATTAAATTAGATACAAAATAGTATAAACTTAATCCACTTGCGTAGTTGTTAAAGAAGAATAACATCATTAATGGTGAGAAATACATCATGTACTTCATCATTTTGCTCATGTCTGGCATTCCTTCTTGCGTAGGTTGCTGCATAGAACTCATTTGTTGTCCTGTTGTCATTCTCATATAGAAGAAGATTGCAATTGACGCTAAGATTGGAAATAAGCTGATGTGATCTCCATATAACGGAATACTGAATCCTTCAGGGAATTTATAAATAGTATCGTATGATGATAAATCTTCTGCCCATAGGAAACTTTTTTGACGTAATTCAAACGCAGATGGGAAGAACATGAATAAGGCATAGAATACTGGAATTTGCATCAATGCAGGAATACAACCTGCCATTGGACTTACACCAGCTTTACCATATAATTTCATGGTTTCTTGCTGCTTTTTCATTGCATCGTCTTTGTACTTTTCGTTGATTTCGTTGATCTCTGGACGAATTACTTTCATCTTCGCCTGCGATAAGTACGATTTGTATGTGATTGGAGATAATAGCAAACGAACTAAGATTGTCATTACTACAATTGCAATTCCTGCAGGTAAGAATGAACCTAGTAACCCAAATAATGGAATTAGGAAGAAACGGTTGATCCAACCAAAAATCCCCCAACCTAATGGTACAATTTCATCTAGATTTCTATCGTAGCTAGATAAAGTATCGTAATCTGTTGGACCATGATAAAGATCCATTGTGTAGTTTAATTCTCCACCTTTTAATTCTAGAGGAACTGTTGCGCCAAATTCTTTTAAGAACTTCACGTCTTTTTCTGGCATTTCACTATCTACAATATTGTTTGATGTAACTGTAGCAGTCTTGAAAGCATTATCCGTTAATAAAATTGATGTAAAGAAGTGTTGTTTATATCCTAACCAAGTTACGTCATTGATTTTTTCTTCGTCAGCAGCTTGTCCTAAGTAACTATCTTTTCCATCATCATATTCGTAATGTAAATCTGTGTAACGGTTTTCGTAAGTTACACTTTTGGCATGTCTGAAACTTTTCAGTTTCCATTCCATGTTTACGGGTTGACTTGTATTGATAACTCCACTAAGTCCTTGCGAACGTACTGTGAAGTCTACCATATAATCATCTTTGATTTCGTATCTGTATTCTAAGTATTTATCTGCAGCAACTTTTAACTTCATTGAAAGTACTTTGCTGTCTCCATTTTCAGAATATGTTGGTTCAAAAGCTCTTTCTTTCGTATCGATTAAGCGATTGTCAGTTGTCATTAAGTTTAGACCAAAAGAAGCATTTCCGTCTTTTACTAAATATACAGGAAGTGAATCGTAAGTTACTAAAGGCTGAAATTCACCTTTCACCAATTGTCCTTTTACTCTAGCTTCAACAATTTGTCCACCTTTGTTGCTAATTTTTAGCGATAACAAGTCATTTTCTAACGTTGTTATTTTGTCCATTGACACTTTTCCGGCATTGTAACCAAAAGCACCTGAAGCATTTTTATAGTTAGCTAATTGTGTAGAATCAGAAAGATCTAATGTTGACTCTTTTACAATTGCAGCTTTGGTTGCATCAGCATTTTGCGTAGCTACTTGTTCTGTTTTTGCTTTTTGAGCTTCTGCATCTGCGGCAGCTTCTTCTTCAGTAGGTTTGGTCGTGTTAAACCAATACACAGCAATTAAGGCTATTAAAGCAAAGCCTATAAACTGTTTGTAATCAAACTTGTTTTCTTCTTCCATCTAATCGTTAATTTATACTCATCTTATAAAAAGGCATCTACATAGCAGACACCTTTTTTAGGTTTTTGTTACTCAAAAAAGTAACCAATTTGTGTTTTTATGCCAAAGTGGCATTTTGTTTTTTTTCTGCTTGTACTAAAGCAGCTTTTACAAAGGCTACAAATAATGGATGCGGATTGGCTACTGTACTTTTATATTCAGGATGATATTGAACTCCTACAAACCAAGGATGTGAAGGTAATTCAACGATTTCTACCAATCCAGTTTTTGGGTTTAATCCTGTAGCAATTAATCCGGCTGTTTCTATTTTTTCTTTGTAATCGTTATTAAATTCATATCTATGACGGTGACGTTCTAAGATCATTTCTTTTCCATAAATGTCATATGCTTTGCTTCCTGCTTTTAGTTCACATTCCCAAGCACCTAAACGCATTGTTCCGCCTTTGTTTTCTACATTTTTTTGCTCCTCCATTAAGTTTATTACTGGACTTGCCGTATTTGGGTTCATCTCCGTAGAGTTTGCGCTATCTAATCCTAATACATTTCTAGCAAACTCAATGACTGCCATTTGCATTCCTAAACAGATTCCTAAGAAAGGAATATTCTGTTCACGTGCATATTGAACTGCTTTTATTTTCCCTTCTATTCCACGATCGCCAAAACCTGGTGCTACTAAAATTCCATCTAAGTTTTTAAACTTATCAGCAATGGTTTTTTCTGTGATGTGTTCTGAATGAATCGATTCTACATTTACTTTGATTTCGTTTTCCGCTCCAGCGTGAATAAATGATTCTAGAATGGATTTGTACGAGTCTTGTAATTCTACATATTTTCCAACCAATCCGATAGTTACTGTATGTTTTGGATTTTTTAGCTTGGTTAAGAATTTATTCCACGTTAATAATGCTGGCGTTTCTTCTTCAACTAATGCTAATTTCTTTAAAACAACAGCGTCCAAACCTTCTTGTAACATTAAGTTTGGTACGTCATAAATTGTTTTTGCATCTATGGATTGAATGACTGCTTCTCGTTTTACATTACAGAATAATGCAAGTTTATGGCGCAATTCTTCAGAAAGTTCGTGTTCTGTTCTACAAACCAATACGTCTGCTTTAATTCCGCTTTCCATTAAGGTTTTTACAGAATGCTGCGTTGGTTTTGTTTTTAATTCACCAGCGGCAGATAAATAGGGTACTAAAGTTAAGTGAATTACCATTCCGTTATTTTCACCTAATTCCCATAGTAATTGACGCACAGATTCTATGTATGGTAATGATTCAATATCACCAACTGTTCCACCAATTTCTGTAATGACGATGTCATAATTTCCAGATTTTCCTAGAATTTGAATTCGTTCTTTGATTTCGTTGGTAATGTGTGGTACAACTTGAACCGTTTTTCCTAAAAATTCACCTCTACGTTCTTTTTCTATCACGCTTTGATAAATACGTCCTGTAGTTACATTATTTGCTTGTGATGTTGGTACATTTAAAAAGCGTTCGTAGTGTCCTAAATCTAAATCAGTTTCTGCGCCATCATCTGTCACATAACATTCTCCGTGCTCATACGGATTTAGTGTTCCTGGATCGACATTAATGTAAGGATCTAGTTTTTGGATTGTAGTTCTGTAACCTCTTGCTTGTAATAATTTGGCAAGTGAAGCCGCAATTATTCCTTTTCCCAAGGAAGAAGTAACACCGCCCGTAACAAATATGTATTTGGTGTTTGTCATTATTGTAAATGTGTGTTGTGTTGTTGTTGTATTCGGCGGCAAAAGTACAAAGAAGAATTTATAATTAATAAAGGTTGAATAACTATTTTTCAAGTGTATTCAACCTTTGTATTTTTTTCTGATAAAACTGATTATCAGCGTGCTATATTTCTCTTTTTAAGAAGCTTGTGTATCTTCTGTATTTTCATCTGTCTTTAAGACCAAACCTATAGCTGTATTTATAACAGTATCAAGGATACTATTTTTTAAGTGTCCTAATTTGATTTTAGAAACACCAGCTGCGTATAATCCTTTTAAAACGACTAAATCTTTTTGGCTTTCTACCAACCATTTGTAATCATCTGGTGTTAGGTTTCCAGCTGCAAGTAAGGTTGTCCAACGCTCTAATTTTTCTTTGGAAGCATTTAGAAAATCTTGTACGTCTTTTTTTGATTCTGCTTTTAAATCGTCAAACTTAGAACCCATTAAGCTTAATAAGTTCCCTTTTATTTCTTTTAATACATCTTTAAAATCCATGGTGTTTTGTATTATACTGTTATTGTAAACCTAATAGTCCTTGTAATTTCTTTTCTGCTGCAGGATCTTTTTTTCCTTCGTATTGTAAAATTAAATCCAAAGCTTCTACCGTTTGTCCTTTTGCTTCGTTGATAAAGAATGTAGACAGTGTTCCTTTTTCTTTCCATCGCTTTAAAAAGCCTGCGATGAAATTTTTATCTGGATTTGCCATCATTTTCCACATCGCATAACTGATTTGGTTGTTGGGTTTGTTTTTTTCGTATTCGACCATTTTTGCTAGTTCAGCTTCAAAATTTTCAATAGCTGCTGCTTGAGAATCGTATTGCATTGTTGCTTTTGCCATTAATCGAGTAGCATCAACTTTTATTTCTGTACCTTTTTGATACGAATATTGATCAAAAGCTGCTGTTCGTAGCGAAGCACATGACGTCACTAATAAGAGTGCAAATGCACCTAAATACACTGTAAATAAACGTGTTTTCATTTTTGAATTTGTTATGATTAAAATAGTTCTTGTTTTACTCTTTTGATGGCTTCTACATGATAGTTAATGATTTTCAATCGTCCTTCACGCGTCATTAAAATAGATTTACATTCTTCTTCATTGTCCATAAAGAAGTTTTCGGTTAAAATGGCTGGCATTTTAGTATGTTTTAACACATAGAAGTTCTTTTCTTTGTCTAAATCGCCATCAGAGAAGTCTGTACGAAGTCTACGGTTTGGGAATTCTCTTTTGAATTCTTCTCCAAAAACAGTTGCAATCGGATCACTTTTGGTATTTCGAATAGAAGTAAATATTTCACTTCCGTGTCCGCCTCCTGCATTCGAATGTACACTGAGATAGAAACAATTTCGTGAACCGTATTTATTAGCTCTTCGTACGCGTGTTTGCAAAGTTACATCTCTGTATTCAGCTGCAATATTATCGTACGGAATACGAAGTCTTGTTAGTTCTTCTATAATTCCATTAACGATGGCTCTGTTAAATTCGCCTTCAAATAATTGCGAACCATCATTCCAAATTGGTGAGCGTTTGCCAGGTGTTTGGTAATTTCCGTTGATCAAACCTCCGTGACCGTTGTCTAGTAGTACTATCATAATATGGTATGTTTAAACAAAAAAGCCTTTATCACACATTAAAAAATTGGTTTTTTTGCATGTTAAAGGGGATTTTTAAAGATATGGAATTATTCAAAATCAGCGAAAGGGGAAAATCACCTTTTTTTGTAGTTGCAGTGTAAATATTTATAAAAGCAAAAGCCTCTTATTTCTGAATATTTTTTCAAAAACAAAAAGGCTTTTTTTTAGATATTTTTCTCTGTGATTACCTAGTAACCATCTCCATAGTTTCTTCATGCAATGGTTCCAGCAGTTCCAAAAAATTAATTGGTAGTAAATGGTTCACAAGTGCAACTTTCACAATGTGTGTAAGCGCTCGTTACTTTTTTGATAATACGAATTGTTCTTCCCCAAGAAGTAGTGACATCGCCTCCTGTAACTTTATTTAGGTTGCTAATTGTTTCTTTGTGTACTGCTAATTTTTGAATACTTCTTTTTTTCTTCATAATTATATGTGTTTTAATGTTTATAGAACAAACATAAAATGCTTCTTAAGAATAAAAAAGAGTTGTATCTGACGCTTTATAAAATATCAGATATAGATGTGTGTGATTAGAGACTAATTTGTTTTTAAGAGTGCTTCACATTCTCCCATAATCTGCTCAGTCTTATCAATTCTGAACATATTAGCTGGTTCTAAAAAGTCTTCTCCATATTGCTCAATCATTGTATTTATTAGACATTCACAATATTCTTTACTATTGGTAAGTGAATGCTCTTGTAGTTTATTATGCATGCAGTTTACCATCATCGTTTTTTGCTTTATGGAACTTCCATATCCAAGATTGTATCTCACTCCAACGAAAATAAGTACGCTTATGGTAATGATAAAAAAAGAGATGATGATTTTTCGTTTCATGACTGAATGTACAAGTGAATTACTTTTCAAATTGTCGTTGAATGTTTCGAACTATAGGCTCTAAACCATTGATTTTGATGTCGAGCATTTGTTCTAATTGTCGTCCTAGTTTTCCTTTAGGAAATCCTTTTTGTCGATACCAAATTAAATAGGCTTCAGGTAAATTTACTAAATATCTACCTTCGTATTTACCAAAAGGCATTTTAGCGTGCGCTAATTCAATGAGTAGTTTTTGTTGTGCTTCTTTACTTGGTAAATCAGTCATTTTTTTTGTTTGATTGTTTGTATTCACTGAGTTTTTCGAGTTCTTCAGCTACAAATTTCTGCCATTTTATTTGACCTTCGTAATCTCTTGAATAATCCGAAACTTCGTCATATGCGTTTTGCATATCACGTAATTCTTTATTTACTTCTTGATAAATTTTAGAGATTTCTTCCTGAATATTTTTGGTAAACTTACTATTCTTGATACGCTTTCTAAATTTACGTGCATGTAATTCAGTAATATCAAAATGTAATTGTTCGTGTCCTAAAACTGTATCGTTAACACGTTCTTTTAAATACCAAGATTGTTCAGGATAAAATTGAGCAATGACATTGGTTGAATATTCTACTTTATCACTGTTAGAATATGATTTTGATTTAAAACCATAGGTAATTCCAGAAGCTGTAATGGCAACTGCATCTGAGTCATAATCTGGCGCACCTTCAAAATTTCCCCAGTGTAGTTTTTGACTTTGTGTCCAATTGATAGTTTCTTCTTCTTGAACAAGTAAAAACAAACAAAGTATCCCTATGAGTTTATACATTTATTTCCAATGAAATTCAACAACCTTTTCAATGTCTGGATGAAGACTGTAATGCACAGGACAAGTATTTGCTGTGTTTTCTAGTATTTTTTTTGTTTTAGCATCAGCTTCAAAAGGCAAATGGATTTGTACTTCAATTTTTGAGATTCTTCTCGGGTCTGAAGCCATAGTCTTGGTTACTTCCGCAGTTGTGTTTTCCATGTTCACACCAAGCTGCCCAGCTTTTATTCCCATAACAGTTAACATACAACTAGCTAATCCTGTTGCTACAGTATCTGTTGGAGAGAATGCTTCTCCTTTTCCGTTATTATCTGTGGGCGCATCTGTAATGAACTCATTTCCAGATTTTATATGTTTCGAAACCGTTCTTAGGCTTCCTGTGTAGGTTACTTTTGAAGTCATGTTGTTTCTTAGTTTTGTTCGGGTTTTACCTCTTTAATTTCTAATCCGTCGTATTTTACAATATATATTCCTCTGTTAAAAAATCCGCCAAATATTTTCTTATGGTAATCAAATTTGTTCTCAACATAACTTGTTTCTGCTCCTGCACGAACACTTTTTGCTAAGTTTTGATCGTATGCCAAACGAATTAAAATATCAAACGTAATATCAAAACCACGTGTTGCAGTTTTACTTGGAGAAATTCCATAGGCACGTTTGTATTCTTTTACAAAGTTGTTATTTAAAGAGGAAGGCTTTTCTATTGATGGATAGTGAAAACTTAAATTAGCTAAGTGACTGTTGTAAATGTTATCACTATTATCGTATTTACTACTCTTGTTTGTTGTTAATAAAACAATTTTACGTTTCTCACTAGATGCATAAGAATTTAACACTGAAGTTACATTTGCAATGAGTGATAAATCATCTGTTTCAAGTAATACCCAATTTTCTACTTCTTCTTTAAGCAAAGGTAATATTGCTGTTGGCTGTATATAATTCCCTTCTTCAGGATTAAATACTTTATTGTTTGGTAATATGGATTGTAGTTTTGCTTTGATGGCAGCATGACCTTTATCTGCAATAATGATCGCATTTTTATCTTGACCATTCTCTCTAATAAAATCTAGCATTCGTTCTTCTAGTAATTCTTTTGCTGGAATGGTTTGATATACATTTCTATGCTTTACTTCTTTGTTTGTCAACGGAGAAATTACTGGAATGCCATCTGATTTTAATGCAGATGCTACAACTTCAATATTTGAATCTAAGATAGGCCCAATAACAGCATGTACATCTGAAAAATCGTATTGATCTACAGCTTTTTGTGATCCGCTTTTGCTTCCTTGATTGTCTATTACTTTTACATTTACAGAAAGCCCTAATTTTTTAATAGAATCTAAAGCAACTAAAGATCCTGTGTAAAATTCAGTTGCATATCCTAATAGACGATCTTTTTTTAGTTTTTCTTTTGTTTGACTCACTGAATCCATGTTCATTTCATTCAACTTGAATGGTAACATGATTACGATGTTGGAAACATTTTCTGGATCTACATTTTCTAAGAAATTAAACTTATCTACAATTACCGCATCTACTACTTCGAGTGTTTCAGTTTTAGCAACTGGTAATTTTAATACCATTCCGGCTTTTAAGCCATCTTTTAACGCAGGATTTAAATGAATTAACTCATCTTCTGAAACGCCTAATTTTCGCGTCAGCGTATACATGGTTTGCTTTGGCTTTACATCATAAAACACATATTTTTCAGTCGTAACAACTGTTGGTTTTTCTTGACGAATTGGTAATTTTATTTCTTGTCCAATTTTTAATCCGTCTTTTATTTCTGGATTGATATCTTCCAATTCTTCAATCGTAAGTCCGTAACTATGTGCAATTCCCCATTTAGTTTCTTTTGCTTTTACAATATAGGTTTCAATAGAAGTATCTGTAGTTTCTGTTTGTTCTTCAGTTTTCGTTGAAGAGTCAACTACTACTTCTTTTTTCTCAGCAAACTTAGGTATGGCAATACGATCACCTCTTTTTAGTCCTTCTTGTGCTACTTTTTCATTGAATTTTTTGATATCATCAACTGTGATTCCATATTTTTTAGCAATGCTGTATAATGTTTCTTTTCTTCTTACTTTGTGATTTTTGAATGTAACTTCAACATCTTTGGAAACTTTGACAGATTTAGAAGGAATGACTAGCACGTTGTTTCTACGAACACCTCGTCTTGCTTCAGGATTTAACTTAATGATGTCTTCTGGAGCTATATCATATTGTTTTGCAATACTTTCCACCGTTTCACCTCTGGATACTTTGTGACTTTTGTATTGTTGTGCAGTTACTGAACAACTCGTCAATAATACCACTAATAAAAATCCTAACAGCTTTCTCATTCTCTACTTTAATTTAATAATTATTCCCATTCGATGGTTGCTGGCGGTTTTGAGCTTATGTCATATACTACTCTATTAACGCCTTTTACTTTATTTATTATATCGTTCGATACTTTTTGTAAAAATTTATATGGCAAATCTACCCAATCAGCTGTCATTCCATCTGTACTTTCTACCGCACGTAATGCGACTACTTTTTCATAAGTACGTTCATCTCCCATCACTCCAACTGAGTTTACTGGCAATAATATTGCACCTGCTTGCCATACTTGATCGTATAAGTTCCATTCACGCAATCCATTAATAAACACGGCATCAACTTCTTGTAATATACGAACTTTTTCAGCAGTAATATCACCTAAGATTCTGATGGCTAATCCTGGCCCTGGAAATGGGTGACGACCTAATAATTGTTTATCCATTCCCATAGAAGCACCTACTCTACGAACTTCGTCTTTGAATAATGCTTTTAGTGGCTCTACGATTTTCAATTTCATAAAATCTGGTAAACCACCAACATTGTGATGACTTTTTATCGTTGCGCTTGGTCCGCCTGTTGCGCTTACGCTTTCTATCACATCAGGATAGATAGTTCCTTGCGCTAACCAAGTTACGTCTTGTATTTGTGTTGCTTCATCATCAAACACTTCAATAAATACGCGACCAATTGCTTTGCGTTTTTTCTCCGGATCACTCAATCCAGCTAGCGCATCCAAAAAGCGTGCCGAAGCATCAACACCTTTTACATTAAGTCCCATACCTTCGTATTGTTTAAGGACACTTGAAAATTCATCTTTTCGCAATAAACCATTGTTTACAAAGATGCAGTATAAGTTTTCACCAATAGCTTTGTGCAATAACATTGCTGCCACACTTGAGTCAACTCCACCAGATAAACCTAAAACAACTTTATCGTTCCCAAGTTGTGCTTTTAAGGCTTCTACAGTTTCATCAACAAAAGCATTTGGTGTCCAATCTGGATTTACATTGGCAATGGTTACTAAGAAATTTTCTAGTAATTGTTTTCCGTCTGTTGAGTGATATACTTCTGGATGAAATTGAATTGCATAGGTTGTTTCTCCTTCTATTTTGTAGGCTGCATTTTCTACATCATGTGTACTAGCCAGTAGTTTTCCGTTTGTTGGTAAACTTTTAATGGTATCACTATGACTCATCCATACTTGGCTTCCTTCAGAAATACCTGTTAAAAATGGCTCATTTTCTTGTACAAAACTTAAGTTAGCACGTCCATATTCTCGTGTATTGGACTCAGCTACTTCTCCTCCTGAAAAATGAGCTAAATATTGAGCGCCATAACAAACAGCAAGCATTGGTTTTTTGCCACGAATATCTTTTAAGTCTGGATGAAAAGCATCCTTAGACCTAACAGACATAGGGCTTCCCGAGAGAATTACCGCTTTGTAGTCATGTACGTTTGTTGGAATTTTGTTGAATGGATGAATTTCGGAATAGATGTTCAGTTCTCGAACTCTGCGCGCAATAAGTTGTGTGTATTGCGATCCGAAGTCTAATATTAATACCTTGTCGTGTTGCATGCGCAAAAGTACTATTTAGATTTCAAATTTCAAGAAATTCAAAAAAGATTTTTTTACATGATATTCACAGCCATTTTTTCCTTTGTTTTTTAGAGTTCTCACACACGAAAGTAGCACTTACGATTTATAAATATGAAGATACTTTATTAGAAAAAGCATACTGTACTACTTACCTTTTTAATTGTTTATTAATTCAAACTATATAGTATTATGAAAAAAAAGAATTTGAAATCACTAAGATTGAACAAAAAATCCATTTCGCTAATAACTCAAGTTAAAGTTTCGGGAGGCGGAACACATTGGAATACGGGATGCTTATCTTGTGCCGATACAACTATAGATCCTCCTGGCACTCAGTATTGGAGTTGCAATACATTATGTCTAGAAATATGTAAAAGAATAAGGAAAGCTGATTAATTTCAAAAGCGAACTTCGGTTCGCTTTCCTTTTTTTTATAAAACAATGTATAATTAATGTATTTAATTATTAAGTCTACAATGATTTAAATTTACAATTCCAATACCAAAAATTCACCAGATAATGGTTGTAAATGTTTCACCAAGGTAGGAATTAATGTTTCCCCATATTCTAGGTACAATTCTGAGAAGTTTTGCTTTCGCTCTTGCAGTGAATTTCCTGGAAATAAGAGTTCTTGCAATTCTGTACTTCTTGATATTTTGTCTTTTAATCCTCTTTTTTGCGCAGTTAACAAACGCTTTTCCAAATGTTCTATTCCCTTGAGTTGCTTTTTTTCTTGTGCAGCTACAGCGCCAAGAAATGATTTATCCGTTTGCTCGGCAAGTTTGTATAAATCTTTGAATTGTTGCTGTAAATGTTGTTTTTGAGGAGAAAAATCGATTTTTATATCGCTTAATTCTCTGGTTTTTTTATTGACAAAAGCATCTCGCTTTAGAAATAAATCTCGATTGGAAATGTTCAGTTTTTCCATTTTTTCAGATTGCTTCTGCGTTTTTACAACTGCAGAATTTCGCAGCAATAACATCGGGAAAGTTACTTCTACAGCTTCAAAGTAGTCTTTGAGCTCTAGCCAATATGCCAATTCTCCGCCACCGCCAATGTAACATAGGTTTGGCAAAATAATCTCCTGATATAGTGGACGCAATAATGCATTTGGTGAGAAACGTTCTGGATGTGCGTGAACTTCTTGTTTTATTTGCTCTGAGTTCCATCTCACGGAAGTGTTATTTACCGTAAAAACACCTTCTTTTTCAATAATACGTTCGCGAATTCCATCGTGAATGTAGAATAAATTGATTTCTCTAGGATTGACTTGTATTTTGTACGCGCTACTTATTTCCGTTAGTTTTTGAGCAGTTTCCAATACTTTTTTATGTGCCGTTTGCTGAAACAACTCGTTTTCAACAAAAGGAATGAAGAGTTGTTTTAGTGACTTATCATTTCCATCGACAATGACCAAACCATATTCTTTGAATAATTCGTTGGCAATGTAACGTGTTGCGTCTGTAAGATTATTATGTTTTACATATCCTTCTTCAAAGAGGGATTGTAAATATGTAGCATTGTTACTTGTGCCCAATTCTTTTGCGAATGCTTCAAAAACTTCTTTTAATCCTTCGGTAGATAATTCGCCTACAGCACCACTTGCCTCTCTGTTCCAACGTATTTTTTTGCCTTTGTAATTGAAAAAGCTGATTTCATCAAAATCATGATCTTCAGAAGCCATCCAATATATAGGTACAAATTCATTGTTTGGAAATTGTTCTTTGAGCGTAGCTGCTAAATTGATCGTTGAAATTATTTTATATAAAAAATATAACGGTCCCGTAAACAAGTTTAATTGATGGCCAGTAGTGATTGTAAATGTATGTATTGAACTAAGCTTTTGAATGTTTTCCAATGTGGCTTCTGATGCTTTTGTATTGCTATATTGAACTTGCAGAGCATTGGATAGTATTGCTCTTTGTGAAACATCTGTTAAGCGAGATTCCTGTTTTTCTTTGAGTTGCGCTTCAAAGTTTTCAAGCTTAGGAAAACGATGATAGAATGGTTTTAGTGCTTCTGTTTCAGTTAAATAGTCACACATTAAAGGGGAAAAATATCCAGTTTCGCTATAAGGAATACATTCGGTTGGCATAGTTGGTCGTCAGGATTTTAAAGTTGCAAAGATAGCGTTATTTGTATGCGATTCTCTCAAAATTTCGTTAAGATATTCTTTTTCAAAAATTATATTCGTCAGTATTTGTATCATTAATGATGGTTTACAATTATTGAGTTGTAAACTCATCTAATGCGTTAAAATTATTTCTTTTCAAAATTATATTAAGTAGCTTTGATGTTTATCTAACTTATCATTTGTAATGAGACGACATATTTTCACCTTACTTTCATTTGTAATCATTTCTATTTCTGCTTTTGCGCAAAACATTCAATCTCCTAAAGAATTTTTAGGTTATGAATTGGGTACTCGGTTTACGAATCATTATCGTGTAGTAGATTATTATCAGTATTTAGCGAAAGCATCCAATATGGTTCAACTTTCGGCATATGGAAAGACAAATGAACATCGTTTATTACAAGTTGCCTTCGTTTCTACTGCTCAAAATTTAGAGAATTTAGAAAGTATACGCACCAATCATTTAGCAAATGCTGGGATTGGAAATACTTCCGCTTCCGCAGATAAAGCTATTGTATGGTTGAGTTATAATGTACACGGAAACGAATCTTCTGCTACAGAAGCTTCTATGAAAACGATTTACGAGTTAGTTACATCAAAGAAAGCTTGGTTGCAAAATACGGTTGTGATTATAGATCCGTGTATTAATCCTGACGGACGTGATAGATATGTAAATTGGTACAACCAAGTAGCAAGTGTTCCTTATAATTCAAATCAAAAAGCAAAAGAACATAATGAACCTTGGCCAGGCGGAAGACCGAACCATTATTTATTTGATTTGAATAGAGATTGGGCTTGGGCAACACAAGTAGAAACGCGTCAACGCTTGAAGGTTTATAATAAGTGGTTGCCACATATTCACGTAGATTTTCATGAACAAGGAATTAATGAACCTTATTATTTTGCGCCTGCCGCAGAACCTTTTCACGAAGTAATTACTGATTGGCAACGTGATTTTCAGACACAGATTGGGAAGAATCACGCTGGTTATTTTGATAAAGAAGGTTGGTTGTATTTTACACGTGAGCGTTTCGATTTGTTTTATCCAAGTTATGGAGATACGTATCCTACGTTTAATGGAGCTATCGGAATGACATATGAGCAAGCTGGTCATGGAATGGCTGGTTTAGGAATTATAAACGATGAAGGTGATTTGTTGACTTTAAAAGATCGAATTTTACATCATCATACAACTGGATTGTCAACTGTAGAGATTTCTTCTCAGAACGCAGACAAATTGAATACGGAGTTTAAGAAATTTTTCAGCGATAAGGATTTTACGTACAAAAGTTATGTGATGGAAGGTAATAAATATCGAATTGCTAAACTAACTGAATTGTTGGACAGACACGAAATTAAATATGGTTTTACATCAAATACAACTGTAAAAGGATATGATTATGAAAGTGGAAAACAAAAATCAAATAATGTAAATAATGCTTTAGTCGTAAGTACAAATCAGCCAAAGGCAAAAATGGTAAAGGTATTGTTTGAACCCAATGCTAAATTGAGTGATTCTGTTACATATGACATCACAGCTTGGAGTATTCCGTATGCATATGGTTTAAAAACGACTGCTTCTAAAACATTTGTTTCTCCAAATGCTAGCAAACCAGTACATAAAGTTGATTTTCACAATAAAAATGCTGCTGCGTATGTAGCACGATGGAATACAGTAAAGGATGTTGCCTTTTTAAGTGAATTGCTACAAAACGGGATTCGTGTTCGTTTTACTGAGAAAGTTTTTTCATCTAACGGAGATACCTTTGAAAAAGGTTCTTTAATTATTACAAAAAGTGATAATAAAAGTACCGATGGTTTTTATAAAACAGTTAATGACATAGCAAAAAAGAATGAAATTACGTTGTCGAGTCTTTCTTCTGGTTTTGCAGATAGTGGCGTTGATTTAGGTTCACCCGATATTAAAGAAATAAAGATGCCGAAAGTTGCTGTAATGTCTGGAAATGCTACAAATTCTCTTGGTTTTGGAGAGCTTTGGTACTTTTTTGAACAAGAGTTAAAATTTCCTGTAACGAATATAAATTCTGAAGATTTTTCAGCTACTACACTGAACTCTTTTAATGTTTTGGTATTACCTGATGGAAATTACAGAAACGTATTCAAAGACAAACATCTACAAACATTGAAAAATTGGATTTCACGTGGCGGAAAAGTAATTGCAATGAAAGGTGCTTTGCGAACTTTTGCAGGAAAAGATGGTTTTGGTCTTTCTAAAAAAGAAAACGAAAAGAGTGATTCTAAAGAGATTATTTCTTACGCAAGAAGTGAACGTGAAGGCATTTCTAATTATATCACTGGCGCAATTTTTAAAACAAAAGTAGATACAACACATCCATTAGCTTTTGGATATGGAGATTCATATTTTACTTTAAAATTAGGAAGTGCTGCATACAATTATTTGAAAAAAGGATATACAGTCTCGTATTTAGAAGACAATAAAGTAGTTTCAGGTTTTGCTGGTTATAAAGCAGTGAAGAACATTAAGAATACGCTCGTTTTTGGAGAACATAGAATTGGTAATGGAAGTATGATTTATATGGTAGATAATCCGATGTTTCGTGCTTTTTGGGAAAATGGAAAACTGTTTTTCGCGAATGCAATTTTTATGGTGAATAATAATTCGTATGAGCTTTAGATCGCTTTGCTTTTAGACCACTTTGTTGTTAGATCGCTTCGCTGTTAGACCACTTCGTTGTTAGATCGCTTCGCTGTTAGACCACTTCGTTGTTAGATCGCTTCGCTGTTAGACCACTTCGTTGTTAGACCGCTTTGCTGTTAGATCGCTTCGCTTTTAGATTTTCTTACTGTTGAGGTTTTGACTCTTGACTCTTAAGTTGTTTTTTTAATGTTGATTATAGTATACACTACTAAATTTATTTTATAAAAACTTCAAAGCATATCTCGATACTAATTTCTTAACAGAAATTCACTCGATATGACGATTTGTAAATAAAAAATAGATTGTTTTTTGAAGCCAATTCAACATTCAAAATCTAAAATTTAACATCAAAAAGAAACAGATTACTTCGTTGAAACTCCTCGCAATGACGTTTTAAAGCATATCTCGATACTAATTTCTTAACAGAAATTCACTCGATATGACGATTTGTAAACAAGAAAATAGATTGTTTTTTGAAGTTGATTCAACATTCAAAATCTAAAATTTAACATCAAAAAGAAACAGATTACTTCGTTGAAACTCCTCGCAATGACGTTTCAAACGCTCTCAATACTAAATACTCATTCCTCAATACTAAGAAACAGGTTCTCCATATAAATCAAAATCAGCAGCTTCTGTGATTTTTACATTTATGTATTCACCTTGCTTTACGTAGTGTTTTGCAGCATCAATTAATACTTCATTATCAACATCAGGAGAATCAAATTCTGTACGACCTACAAAATAGTTACCTTCTTTACGATCAATGATACATTTGAATGTTTGTCCAATTTTTTCTTGATTTAATTCCCAAGAGATTTGCGACTGAATTTCCATGATTTGATTTGCGCGATCTTGCTTTACTTCTTCAGGAACATCATCTTCTAAATTGTAAGCATGTGTGTTTTCTTCGTGCGAATAGGTAAAGCATCCTAAACGTTCGAAACGCATTTCCTCAACCCATTTTTTAAGTGTTTGAAAGTGTTCTTCTGTTTCTCCAGGATATCCAACAATTAATGTTGTACGAATTGTCATGTTTGGAACAGCTGCTCTAAATTCTTTTAATAATTTAGTGGTCTTCGCTTGATTGGTTCCGCGACGCATTGATTTTAAAATATCGTCTGCAATGTGTTGCAACGGAATGTCTAAGTAGTTACAAATTTTAGGTTCTTTGTTCATTACATCTAAAACGTCCATAGGAAAACCTGCTGGAAATGCGTAATGCAAACGAATCCATTCTATTCCTTCTACTTTCACTAATGCTTGAAGCAACTCTGCAAGGTTTCGTTTTTTGTATAAATCTAAACCGTAATAAGTTAAATCTTGTGCAATTAGAATTAACTCTTTAACACCTTTTGCAGCTAACTTTTCTGTTTCAGTAACTAATTCCTCTATAGGTTTCGATTTGTGTTTTCCACGCATTAGCGGAATTGCACAAAAAGAACACGGACGATCACAACCTTCTGCTATTTTTAGATATGCATAGTTTTTTGGAGTTGTCGTAATTCGTTCTCCTATCAATTCATGTTTGTAATCAGCTCCAAGTGCTTTTAGTAATTGCGGTAATTGTGTAGTACCAAAATATTGATCAACATCTGGAATTTCTGACTCTAAATCTGGCTTGTAACGCTCACTCAAACAACCTGTAACAAAAACTTTATCGACAACACCATCTTCTTTCTTCTGAACGTAATCTAAAATTGTATTGACACTTTCTTCCTTTGCATTATTGATGAATCCGCATGTGTTGATTACAACAATGTTTCCTTCTTCCTCATGTGCCACTTCTTTTCCGTTGGCTTTCAATTGTCCCATCAAAACTTCAGAATCGTATACATTCTTTGAACAACCAAGTGTTACAACGTTGATCTTGTTTTTCTTTAAAGTTTTTGTTCTCATATCCAAAAATTCAGTGGGCAAAGATACAATCTAATTTAAACCTTTGGTAAGTTTCAGTGTCTTAATATCAAAATCTAAATAATGAACCGACATTTTTTTATAATTCCCATTCTTTTTTTAGTTCTTTTTGTGAATTGTTCCTCAGAAGATGTAGACGAAATTCCACAAGAAGAAATTCCTGTAATTGTAGATGAGTCACTGTATTTTCCGCCTTTAGATTCTGGTTCTTGGGAAACTACTAGTATTTCAGATTTGAATTGGAATACTGATCAATTGTCACCACTTTTATCTTATCTGGAAGAAAAAAATACTAAAAGTTTTATCATACTACACAAAGGAAAAATTGCTGTTGAGAATTATTTTAACAATCACACTGAAACATCTCCTTGGTATTGGGCAAGTGCTGGAAAAACGTTGACAACTGCTGTTGCAGGAATTGCGCAAGAAGAGCATCTTATTGATTTGAACGCTAAAGTTTCTGATTATATTGGAACAAACTGGACAAGCGCTTCTTTGGATAAAGAGAATTTGATTACCTGTAAAAGTTTATTGTCTATGACTTCCGGATTGGACGATGGTTTAGGAAGCGGAATCGCACCAAATGATTTACAATATCTCGCTGATGCGGAAACACGATGGGCATATCATGGTGTTTTTGTTAAAATGCAAGATGTTATTGCCGCTGCTAGCAATCAAACTTGGGATGCTTATTTTGAAACAAAACTGAAGCATAGAATTGGCATGACTGGCGCATGGATTCAAACCGGAAACACCA
Organism: Kordia sp.; assembly: GCF_965224175.1. Lineage (GTDB taxonomy): Bacteria > Bacteroidota > Bacteroidia > Flavobacteriales > Flavobacteriaceae > Kordia. Next base: position 4,834,369 of record NZ_OZ245041.1, on the reverse strand, counting down.
ACGTATATTGGAGTACTACACGAAGTATGGCACGTTTCGGATTGTTGATTGCTGCTCAAGGAATGTGGGAAGACACACAAATTGTTTCAGCCTCTTTTTTGAATGAAGCAACCTCTACGTCTCAAAACATCAATGAAGCCTATGGATATTTATGGTGGCTAAACGGAAAGAATACTTATCGCTTACCACAAACACAATTGGAGTTTCCTGGCGAATTGGTTCCTAATGCTCCGCAAGATATGTATTGTGCTTTGGGCAAAAATGATCAAAAAATATATATTGTTCCGAGCAGAGATTTGGTCATTATCAGAATGGGAAATGCAGCAGATGATGATAATTTTGCACTTTCGAACTTTGATAATGAACTTTGGGAAAAGATTAATTTGTTGATTAATTAGGTATTAAAATAATACTTTGTCTGACTCAATATAACACTCCGTATTTTATGCACGTTAAATGATACTTTGACATCATTTCTTTTTTTAAATTTTGTTTTGTTCGTGTTAAGGATAGAAGCTAGTTACCATGTAACGCGGATAGCCTGACCGAAATGAAAAAGCACTAAACTGGATTTCGACTCCGCTCAAAGAACAGTTTAGTGCTTTTTTATTTTGGGAACGCCCAGATAATAAGTTTAATTGTAATTTTTAGGTGCTTTTCTCTTTTTAGAAGCTTGTTCGTATACGTACGCCCATTCTAGCAATTTGTTATCTCCAAAAGCCTTTGTGATAAACGTAAGTCCTTTTGGCTCGCCTTTTTCCGTGTATCCCATAGGAACAGTGAGTGCTGGATATTCTGCTACAGCCGCAAAAGCAGCGTGATAGTTATTGATTGATAAAATACCATCAAGATTGTGCTTTTTCATAGGCATATCGAAGAATTGCTTTCCATTGTCATGCAATACTTTTTTCATGTCTGAGAATTCTTTTTTGGAAGCTTTGTCATTAACAATTCCGTAAAATAATTTTTGCCCGTATGGCATCGTCTTTACAGAATCTTTTTTGTTGAAGTTTATAATATCTTGCACTGAATTGAATAAAGGTTGTTTTCCTCCATGATTTGCGAAATAATCTGGCAAATCTTTTTTCATATCAAGGTTTAACAGGTTGATGAATTTTGGCAAACCAATTTCTTCTTCTTCAATTTCTATAATTTCTGCTCCTTGTTGTTTTAATTCTTCTATAGCTTGTTTGTATAAAGAATCTTCTAATAATCGCGTAAATACTCCAAAACGTTTTCCTTTTATGGAAGGATTCCCATTTTTGATTCCTGAATAGTAGTAACTTCCTGGATATTTGAATGATTTACTTTTTTCATCTGTACTGTCATAACCATATAGCGCAGACATGAGAATTGCATTGTCTGTCACGTTTTTCGTCATCGGTCCTGGTGTATCTAAAGTACTAGAAATTGGTATAATTCCTGAGCGACTTAGTAAGCCTATTGTTGGTTTTAGTCCAACTACCGAGTTTTGGCTCGATGGCGAAAGTATGGAACCTGCTGTTTCTGTTCCAACGGCTGCTACTGCAAAGTTTGCTGCTACCGAAACGCCACTTCCTGAACTTGATCCGCCTGTATCAAATATTTTTCTTCCGTAAGGGTTTAAAGTTTGTCCACCGACAGCACTGTAACCACTTGGACAATCGCCACAGAAAAAGTATGCCCATTCGCTCAAATTTGCTTTTCCAAGAATGATGGCTCCTTGTTCTTTTAATTGTTTTGTAATGAACGCATCACCAGTTTTGTTATTTTTTAGCGCAACTGCTCCAGCTGTAGTTGCCATATTTTTTGTGTTGATGTTATCTTTTAATAGAATAGGCATTCCAAAGATGAGTGGTTTCAATTTTTTGTTAAAAAATTCTTGATCGCGTTGTTTTGCTTCTGCAATTACATTTGGATTGATACTTATCACAGAATTTAGAGATAAATTATTGTCTCTATCAAACTTTTTTATTCTGTAGAGATAAAATTTAACTAATTTCTCATACGTGAATACTCCTTGTACTCTACTTTCGTGCAATTCCAAGATGTTTTTCTCTAAAATATATGGTTTTAAACGCTGGTATTCAGCTTCCGTAAAATCTCCCATTTGCTTAGAAACAGAACTCCAAACATACTGATTATCAATATTTTTAGAATCTAATACTTTAAAATCCGTGAATTCTTTTTCACTGATATCGGAGATTTCATTTTCACTTTGTACTGTTTTTTGCGTATGACATGCAATTGATGAAAATAGAATGGCTAGAAATATAATTTTCTTCATTTTAATACGTTATTTAGTGCATATAAAGATACAATGTAAAAGTTTAACTATTTGGAATCCTTGATTTTTTGGCTTCTAAATTATAAACTCTTCATTGTTTTTATATATTTGTCATATCACAAAAAAAAAATTTATGAAAAAAGTAGTTTTACTTCTACTGATAGGATTCGTTTTCTCTTGCTCAGATGATGTACGAATTCCAGAAATTATACCACCATGCCAAACTGTTGCATCTTCTTTTGTTTCAGATATTACTGATAATTCAGCCAGACTCAATTGGTGTGGAAGCGTAAACGATGCTGGAGAGTGTTTACCTGTTACCGGAGTTACTTGGACAGCTTCTTGGGGATTACCAGGATTTGATCCAGATGCAGGAACTATTATTGATACACCAGCAACTAGCATTAATATTACAGGTTTAACTTCACAAGCTTCATATGAATTTTATGTAAAGTCTGATTGTGACTTAGCAAATAATGATTGGTTTGGACCAGTTCAGTTCAGAACTTCATGTCCTGCACCAACAAATTTAGGTGTCACTGACATTTCACAAACTGGAGCAACTTTTACTTGGACACCAGGTGGAAGCGAAATTGCTTGGGAAATTAAATACGGTATTGCAGGTTTCAACTTAGAAGAAAATGAAGATATTTTTGCTACAGGAGATAATGCACAACACGTAGTAAATAATTTATTACCAAATACAGCGTATGATTTTTATGTTCGTGCCAACTGTAATTCAAGCACTGATGGAAATCAGATAGGAAGCTCTAGTGCTTTTACTGGACCTTTCCGTTTTTCAACATGTTTACCTCCAATTAATTTAAACTTCGATAATGTAAGTCAAAATTCAATTACGGTTGATTGGGATTCGAATGCTCAAACTACTTGGGAAGTAAGCTATGGAGAAGCTGCCGGATTTACTCCAGACACAGGAACTTTAACAACTGTAAATAACTCTGATTTTACCGCGAACGGATTGTGTCCAAATACAACCTATACATTTGCTGTAAGAACTGTATGTAGTTCTACTGTACAAAGTAACTGGTTTAGCTTTGGAAGCGTTACAACGCCAGCTTTAGGATATACAGGAATGTATACTTATGAAGAGATTGGAAATACAGATGAGCCAATTTTTGGAGATCCTGCAACAGTTGATATTGTGAGTGTTTCTGATACAGAGAGAAGTATTACTGTAAAGTACTTAGCTAATTTAGATGTGATGGGAACACAACCTACAATGACATTTAACTTTACTTTGAATTGTGACGGAACTGTAAGTGTAGCTGATGATCAAGATACAAACTTTAACTGTGGCGGTGATAACGTATTATTAGGATTAGGTGGAGCAACACCAACATCTTACAATATGGTAGATGATACCACAATTGATATCCGATTTACAGAAGATACCGCAAGCGCAATGTGTACCAATGCACCAATGAGCGAAGTAACTATTAGATTGACAAAATTATAATCGAAAGATTTATTTTAGATATAAAAAAAGCTGCATATTTTGAATATGCAGCTTTTTTGCTTGTATACGTTTCGTGGTATAATTTTTCTATTCTAGGATTTTTAAAACACACAATAAGACTCATAAAGCGCGTTATTGGTTTTATATATTGTTTTATTTCTTAAAGAATGAATCTACAAACTCGTATTTATTGAATACTTGTAAATCTTCAATACCTTCTCCAACGCCAATATATTTTACAGGAATTTGGAATTGATCAGAAATTCCAATCACAACTCCTCCTTTTGCAGTTCCATCTAGTTTTGTAACTGCTAATGTTGTTACTTCTGTAGCTGCTGTAAACTGTTTTGCTTGCTCAAAAGCATTTTGACCTGTAGAACCATCTAAAACTAATAAAACGTCGTGTGGAGCGTCTCCAACTACTTTTTGCATTACTTTTTTAACTTTCGTCAATTCCTTCATCAAGTTGACCTTGTTATGCAAACGTCCAGCAGTATCGATGATGATAACATCTGCATCTTGTGCAACTCCAGATTGCAAAGCATCAAAAGCAACAGAAGCTGGATCACTTCCCATACTTTGTTTTACAATAGGAACTCCTACTCTATCTGCCCAAACTTGTAATTGATCAATTGCAGCAGCTCTAAAGGTATCTGCAGCTCCTAAAACTACTTTCAATCCTTTTTTATTGAATTGATGTGCCAATTTCCCAATAGTTGTTGTTTTACCAACACCATTTACGCCAACCACCATCAATACATAAGGTTTTTTATCGGCAGGAATTGTGTATTCCGTTTCTTCTCCAGAATTTGTTTCCGACAACAATCCTGCAATTTCTTCGCGAAGGATTTTATTTAATTCATCTGTTCCTAAGTATTTATCTTTAGCAACTCTTTCTTCTATTCTATCAATAATCTTTAAAGTTGTATCTACGCCAACATCACTGCTCACCAATACTTCTTCTAAATTATCTAAAACTTCATCATCTACTTTGCTTTTTCCTGCAACAGCTTTTGTCAGTTTTGAAAAGAAACTCGATTTTGATTTTTCTAAACCTTTATCTAATGTTTCTTTTTTTTCTGATGAAAATATTCTTTTAAAAAAACTCATAATCTGTGATACTATTTTTAATCCTGTACCAATCAAATGATTGTACAAATTGCAAAACAAGATACTTAAAATTAGTCTATATTTTGCATGTGTTGTTTATATACCTTTTTACAGTCAATTATCTTGCCCAATTGACAAACCTGAAAAACTGTCATATATTGGTTGAGGTACAAAAACAAAAAGCTACTCTCTTTCGAAAGTAGCTAGTATGATAGTATAATTAACGTATACTTATTTCTTTAACCAATCGTTTACCTTATCTGGAGACATGATTGACTCTACAAATGTGTAAGCTCCTGTTTTTGGAGATTTTACCATTTTGATAGCTTTTGTTAGCCTTTTTGATCCTGTTTGTAAGGATGCTACTGATTTCTTTGCCATGACTTATTATTTTATTTCTTTGTGAACAGTCATTCTCTTTAAGATAGGATTGAATTTCTTAATCTCTAATCTGTCCGGAGTATTTTTCTTATTTTTTGTAGTGATATAACGAGAAGTTCCTGGTTGTCCAGAAGCTTTGTGCTCTGTACACTCTAGTATCACTTGAACTCTATTTCCTTTCTTCGCCATTGCTATTGGTATTTATACTTTTATGACTGAATTACTTGATAAAACCCTTCGCTCTTGCTTCTTTTAGCACAGCTGAGATTCCTTTTTTATTAATTGTTTTTAATGCTGAAGTAGATACTTTTAAAGTTACCCACTTATCTTCTTCAGGAATGTAAAAGCGCTTTTTTGTAAGATTCGCATTAAATTTGCGTTTTGTCTTATTCATTGCGTGGGATACATTGTTCCCTACCATAGCTTTCTTACCTGTTAATTCACAAATTCTTGACATCTGTACTAAACTTTTAAGTTATTCAAAAACGAGGTGCAAATTTACATTTTTTTATTTTCTCAGCAAATATTTATTTACTGTTTTTTAAAATTTCTTCAAGTAACATTTGAAAAGCTTTAGTAACTGCCTTGTTTACTACCTTTTCACGTGGCTGTCCGAAATTAAATTCTTCAGAAATAATTCCATTTGGTGTTGCAATTCCAATACAAACAGTTCCTACTTCAACATCTGAGTTTCCTTTAGTTGGCCCTGCATTTCCTGTGGTAGCAATCGCATAATCTGAATGATACGTCTTTCTGGCACCTTCTGCCATTGCTTCCACAACTTCTTTACTTACTACTGAATATGTATCTACCAGTTCAGCTGGCACACCTAAAATATCGATCTTTGATTGTAAGGCGTACGTGACTGCACTTCCTTTAAAAAAGGCAGAAACGCCAGATTCTTGCGTAATCTGTGTTGCAATACGTCCGCCAGTACAACTTTCGGCAGCAGCCAAACTATGACCTTTTGCTACTAAGAGTTCGCCAATTTGTGTAACGATATTGCTTTTCCCTTCTATACCTTGAATAATATCACCAATAATAGGATACAATTTTTCTGCATACGCATCAACAGCATTTTCAATTTCTTCCTTGTCGGTTCCTTTACCAGTGAGTCGCAAACGTACTTTTCCAAAATTTGGCAGATATGCTAGTTTGATAAAATCTGGAAGGCTGTCTTCCCAATCTTCAATTTTCATAGCAATATTGCTTTCTCCCATTCCGTAGGTGAGAATTGTTTTGTGATATATAAATGGACGCTCAAATTCTTCTTGAAGCTTTGGAATGATATGATTTGTCATCAAACCGCGCATTTCGTATGGAACTCCTGGCATAGATACAAATACGGTATTGTCTTTTTCTAGCCACATTCCTGGAGCAGTTCCAAATTCATTTTTTAGTATTTGAGCTTTGGAAGGAACCAATGCTTGCTGACGATTCATATCTGAGATCGGCGATGTTGTAGCAAATTGCTTAAACAATTCTTCTATGTGTACTAAAACTTCATCATTTCTAATTAGCTCATCCTGAAAGTATTCACATAAAGTATGTTTAGTGATATCATCTTTTGTTGGACCTAATCCGCCAGTTATTAATACAACATCTGCGTTCACTTTGGCAGCTTCTAACGCTTCTAATATATGCGTCTTGTCATCTTGAATAGAAGTAATTTGATGCACAGAGATTCCAATTTCATTCAGTGCTTTAGATATGAAAACTGAATTGGTATCTACAATTTGTCCGATGAGAATTTCATCGCCTATCGTAATTATTTCTGCAATCATATATTTTATAGATTGAATTCTTTCTTGAGTTCTGTAATATTATTGTTGATTTTTACATTTACATTATTGAAAGCAACAGCAATATCAGCAATATTTGTTTCAGCTTTAGACCAACTTAGTATTTGTAGGTTTTCATCATAAGATTCGTTCATTCCAAGCAAATCTAAGTTTGGTTTTATTTTATGGCTTACCTGATAAATACCTTCGTAATTACCTGATTTTACTTCTTGTTCAAATCGTACGAGATCATCTGGTATTTCTTCTATAAAAGTGACGACAACTGCTTTTATGAAGTCTTGATCACCATCAGATATTGCGCTTATTTTTTCTAAATTATAACCCATTTTTTATTTTACTAATATTGAAAATAATTGTTGTTCTTCTAAATAGCCCGTCAATCGATCGTCAGCATATATTTTGCCAACACCTGCAGGCGTACCTGTAAATATGATATCTCCGATTTTTAAGGTAAAATATTGTGAAACATATGCAATAAGTTCATCTATTTTCCAAAGCATTTGCTTTGTATTTCCTTGCTGAACGATTTCATTATTTTTCTCTAATTTAAAATTTAAATCGTTCAAATCTTCAAATTGATCTTTCGAAATCCACTTTCCAACTACTGCCGAACCATCAAAAGCTTTCGCTTTTTCCCAAGGTAAACCTTTGGCTTTTAGCTTTGATTGTAAGTCGCGCGCAGTAAAATCAATCCCTACACTGATTTCGTCATAATATTTATGCGCAAATTTCTGATCAATATATTTTCCTAATTTATTAATTTTTACCAAAACTTCAACCTCATGATGAATTTCTTCTGAAAAATCAGGAATAAAAAAAGGTTGTTTTTTTAAAAGTACAGATGAATCCGCTTTCATAAAAATTACAGGATCTGCTGGTTTTTCATTTTCAAGTTCTGCAATGTGTTCCGTGTAATTTCGACCGATGCAAATAATTTTCATAGTTCTTTATTAGTTTGTTAGTTTTAATTTAAAAGCTGGCGCTACTACTTCATTTTCTTTAAAATCTGCACTTGGCATTTTTAGTTTTCTAACTTTTTTCCAGCCGTCAACAGACATGTAGTAAGAGAACGATGCACCATCTTCTTCTATTATTCCTTTAAATATAGGTGCATAGCGTTTCTGCTTGATATCATATATTTTTAAAGTATCACTTACTTTTAAGTGAATGATTTCTTCAAAAGTATTTTCTTCAATAAATAAATGTTCTACCACAATAAAGAAGCCGCTTTTTGGGACTTCTATACCGTTTGCAGGCATTTTTACTTTTGTTTTCGCTTGCTTGTAACTTATTTCTATAATTTTAGGATCGAGTAAATCATTTTTAGGCATTTTACCTTCAGAAGCAGACATGACGCGAAATCTAAATTTTGCATTGTGCCTTCCTTCTTTGTAAAAGAATATAGTGACTTCCTTTAAGTAGTTTTCTAATCCAAGGCTTTCGTTAAACGGATAATACCGAGCAAACATTGATGGATACGCACCTCCGCTAAAGTTCCCTAAACCAATACTTCGCTTGCCTCGAAATGAATTGACACGTATCAGTTTTTCTCGTTCTTTGTTTGATAAATGTACTTCACTCAAGAATTCTACAGAAGGTGTCATGTAAATAACGAGCCCTTTTGCTTGTTTGAGTTCAATCTTTTTATCTTCAAAGCCTACACAGGTAATTTTTAATATTTTACCAACCCATTCTTCTGGAACTGTAAATTCAAATTTCCCATTGTAATCTGCAGTTGTTCCTCTTTTTTCAGACGGAATAATTAAATGTGCGTACGAAACAGGTTCATTCGTATTTCCATTAATAATTGTGCCTGAAATGTTTTTTTGGGCATGTACACTTAGTAGTGTTAAAAATGTAATGAGTAATATGGTAGCTTTTCTCAATATCATTTTTATTTTTAAAATTTCGTATTGAGTTTTCTAAGTTTAATTGCCGTGAGTACTTTTTTAGTGTATAGTGGAAAATTAGCATTGAGAATCCAGCCAAAATATCCTGGTTCATCGTCTAGCACTTTTTCGACTTTTTTCCCTTTGTGCTTTCCAAAAGAGAAAATTTCATCACCTTCTTTGTCAAAAATAATGAAGCCAGCAAAGTCTGCCATTTTTTTACGAGTAGTGAACTCACTTAGTTTTTTCATATCATTTTCTAGTTCGTCATAACGATCTAGTTGTGATTTTAAAACTTCATAGGTAGCATTTGTATCAGCTTCTGCACCGTGTGCGCCTTCCAACTCTTTTCCACAATAAAATTTATATGCAGCAGACAGCGTACGTTGTTCCATTTTGTGAAAAATTGTTTGCACATCTACAGATACTTTGTTTTTCATATCGAAGTCAATATCTGCACGCAACAATTCTTCTGCCAATAACGGAATATCGAATCGGTCTGAGTTGTAACCTGCCAAGTCGCTATCTTTTATCATATTGTAGATTTCTTTCGATAACTGTTTAAAAGTAGGCTCATTCGCTACTTTAGCATCTGTGATTCCGTGAATTTCTGAAACGCTGGCAGGAATTGGCATTTCAGGATTTACTAACCACGTTTTACTCTCTTTATTTCCGTTTGGATATACTTTGAGTATCGATATTTCTACAATTCTATCTTTTGCTACTTCTATTCCGGTTGTCTCCAAATCAAAGAAGCAGATGGGATTTTTAAGTTGTAATTCCATTATTTTATTTAAAAGAGTAAATTTACCACTATTACAGAGCAAATAAAATTATTTTGTGGTATAATAATTGATTTTTATGTATTATTAACAATAATGTAAAAACTAGCATGTATAAGTATATTTTATCTACTTTTTTATTTTGTTTAATTTCTCTTTTATCATTGAATGCACAAACAAAAGATGTTGAGATTGTAGAAGTTAAAGCTAAAAAGAAAACTACTTTTTATGCTATCAATCATACAGATACTGATAAAGAAGTCTTTTTTAAGATTGATGGAAAAGGATTCAGAAAAAGCAGTTATCGACCTGTTATCAAGAAAGTACCTGCGCAAAAGAAAGTAGCGTTAACTACGTTGATTCCACTCAAAAACACAACTCCTGAGTATACTTATTTTTATTCTTTTGATGATAAATTACAAGAACTAAACCTTGAAACTACTGTTAAAAGCTGGAAGGATTTAGATCATCTGATTGATAAAGGAGAAACTATCATTTTTACTAAAGATGAATGTGCTAAATGTGAAAAGTTAATTGGAATGCTTAAAGCCAATCGCATTCAACATAAAGCATTTAATATTTCTAAAAATGAACGTTATAAAAAGTTTTTCTGGAATACTATTTCTAAGATGAAGCGACAAGATGTTTTGATTTCTTCAATTCCAATAGCTATTGTAAAAGGCGAACTTCATGAAGGTTTAAATTTAATTTCTTTTATTGAAATGCTAAAAGAATAGATCATTATTACTTTTGTTGAAAAAATTTATGATTCCCGAAATCGAAAAAATAAAATCATATATAACTAATGTCATTCAAATGGATGACAACACCTTTAATATTGCGGTAGATTATTTTACAATCAAGCATTTAAAAAAAGGAGAGTATTTATTAAGAGAAGGACAAGTTTGTGATTCTATAACGTATATAAACACAGGTCTTTTTAGAACATTTCATATTAAAAATGGAAATGAGATAAATACTTGTTTCTGTATGGAAAATTCAATTACTTCATCACAAGAAAGTTTTGTAAAACAGATCGTCTCAAAGGAATACATTCAGGCTATTGAAGACGCTACAGTTGTTTCTTTATCTTATAAAGATTTGATGAAACTATATCAATTCAGTCAAAAATGGGAATCACTTAGTAGGTTGTTAACCGAAAAAGAATGTGCGCGTTTGTCTGAAAGAGTTGATACTTTGAGTTTTGAAACTGCTAAAGAGAAATATCTTTATTTACTTAAAAATCAACCAAAAATTATTCAACGTGTTTCTATCCAACACATTGCTTCTTACATTGGCGTTTCAAGAGAAACATTAAGTCGAATTAGATCTAAAATTACATAGACATACGATTGTGACATATATCAATTGATCCTATTTTTTATTCTCTGATTTTTGTTAAAAATTAAACAACTCAGCGAATGGATATCTTATTTTACTTAAGTACGTTATGCCTACTTTTTTTCATGGTTTTGGCAACCTACGACGGATTTTATTTACATATATGGAAGTATGAACTATTTAAAAGAACAGATAGTGTTCTTGAACATAAAACACATACTGCAAGAGCAATACTGTTTCCTTTGATACTTTGGCTATTGTTTATTAATGATGATAAAGCAAGTTTTTGGGTTTCGATTGCACTTATCGTTATTGACTTTATCGTTTTAGGAATAGACGCATATTCTGAAAAAGATAGCAGAAAATCTATTGGAGGACTACCAAAATGGGAATATATTTTGCATCTTTTTGCGAATAGCTTTCATTTCGCGGCCATTTTTTTACTGCTTGCTACAAAAATAGAAATTACCGAAACCGGTATTGTTATTAATGAATTTACTGTTAATTCTTCTGCTCAAAAATTACTAAAAATGATCTCAGTTAATATGATTCCTGGTGCCATTGTTTTAGGTTTTGTCCACCTTATTTTATTATTTCCTAAAGGAATACACATTTGGAATACAATTGCTTCGAAGGTTAAACGTTTGTCTTTTCATTGATTTGTTGAGAATTGTAAAACTGACTTTAAGTGTTTTAAAAAAATTCACTACGAATTCACTAATGTTTTTCTGTGCTTTTCTTTTTCTTACGAGTTATCACGAACTGTTTCATTTCATAGTTAATTCAGTGTTTATTAAATACTAAGATTTCTTTTAAAACTTCTCAATACTCAATATTAACATTTCAGTACTAACAAAAAAAAGAGTTTTCTCTCGAAAACTCTTTTGTGTATGATTGAATAAATTTTTCTTAGATATCTCTATCGCTATCCCAAGCTTCTAAATAATCAGCTACTTGCTTTACAAATTGTCCTCCAAGCGCACCATTTACAACTCTGTGGTCGTATGAATGCGATAAGAACATTTTGTAACGGATTCCGATGAAATCACCTTCTGGAGTTTCAATAACTGCAGGCACTTTACGAATAGCTCCTAAAGCTAAGATTCCAACTTGTGGCTGATTGATAATTGGAGTTCCCATGATGCTACCAAAAGTACCAACATTGGTTACTGTATAAGTTCCGCCTTGAATGTCGTCTGGTTTCAGTTTGTTGGCTCTAGCTCTGCTTGCTAAATCATTTACAGATTTTGCCATTCCTACTAAATTCAACTGATCAGCATTTTTAATAACAGGAACAATTAAGTTTCCATCTGGTAAAGCTGCTGCCATTCCAAGGTTGATATTTTTCTTTTTGATGATATTATCGCCATCAACAGCAATATTCATCATTGGGAAATCTTTTAATGCTTTCGCAACCGCTTCCATAAATATTGGCGTGAATGTTAGTTTTTCTCCTTCACGTTTTTCAAATGCCGATTTTACTTTTTTACGCCAATTCCAAATTTTTGTCACATCAACCTCAACAAAACTTTGTACGTGCGCTGATGTTTGTACAGAAGCTACCATGTGATGCGCAATGAGTTTCCCCATACGTGTCATTTCTATGATTTCGTCGCTTCCATTTACAGAAACTGGTGTTACTGGTGTTGATTTTGCCGCAGCTACAGGTTTTGCTGCTTCTTTTACAGCTGCTTTTGGAGCTTCTGTTTTTTGAGGTTGCGCTGGCGCTGTTCCTCTATTTTTTACATATGTAAGAATGTCATTCTTTGTAACTCTTCCATCTTTTCCTGTTCCTGCAATTCCATCTAATTCTGCTACTGAAATTCCTTCTTCTTTCGCTATGTTTTTTACTAATGGCGAATAGAATTTTTCTGAAGTTGAAAAGTCATTCGTTACAGTTTCTTTTGCTGCTGTTACCGTATCTGCAACTGCTGCGACTGCTGCTGGCGCTTCTTCAACCTTTGCTGCTGGTGCTGGTGTTGCTTCTTCGCTTCCTTCTCCTTCTACTTCAATTATGGCAACTGTTTGCCCAACTTTTACAACATCATCTACGTTGAATAAGATTTCGACTAAAACACCGTCAACTTCACTTGGCAATTCAGAATCTACCTTGTCTGTTGCGATTTCTAAGACTGCTTCATCAGCTTCAATAGTGTCGCCAACTTCTTTGAGCCATGATATAATTGTTGCTTCTGCAACACTTTCTCCCATTTGTGGAAGTTTTAGTTCAAATTTTGCCATATCCTTAATCTAAAGATGTTATTTTATTTTATTTTGCGAAAATACTAAATAATATGATTTTTTATTGAATTATTTTCAATTTACTTCAACAAGTTCAGTAACCGTACTTCAAATTTCTCAAACACAATTCTTTTGCTCACCTAACATCCTTACTTCTCCTCTATTTTTGGATGAATCGCTACCGACGATAAAAGTACTGCTTTTTGGCAATATTTTGTAATATCCAAGTTGTTTTTCAAAGATTTGAATGATCTCTTTTGTATCTATAAAATGATTATCTAGAATGATTTCTGTGCTGTATTTGTTTTGTATCTGACGAAAAAAGTGATCTAAGTTTTCAACTTGCACACAATCTTTCGAATGATAAACGGCTTGTATTTGCTTGAAACGTTCCACCGAATTACTCACAAAAATATATTTTTGGACTTGTTTTTGGGTTGTTTTTTCTGGTTTTGATACTAACGGAATTAATTTCGCACCAAGCGTAACCGCAATATCATAAATGATGTTTCTTTTAAAGTGTTTTTTATAAAATAGTTGCATGGCGCCATAAAAGCGTTTTGCGTAGGTTTTGTCTTTTAGTGTACTTTCGCCTTTGTAATGTATGACCGTAGTTTTGCCATAATAGTAGTTTTGAAAGCCTGCTTTTTTAATTTTGTATGACAAGTCAATGTCTTCACCATACATGAAGTAGTCTTCGTCAAATCCGCCAACTTTTTGATAGATTTCTTTTTTCATCAGCATAAACGCACCGACCAAAATATCTATCTTCCCAATTTCATCTTCCTTCAGATTTGAATAATACCCTGAGTTTTTATTCCCTAGAATCTTTTTTACAGAAACCATTGGTGTTGGAATGTTTCGTTTACTTTCTGGTAAAAACATTCCGCTTCCGTCTATTAATTTACAACCTATGCTTCCTACGTTTTCTGTATCGGCAGTAAATTGTAAAAGCTGCGTAAAGGTATCGTTAGCGACAATGGTATCTGGATTTAAGATGCATATATATTCGCCTTTGGCTACTTTTACGCCTTGATTGTTTGCTTTGGCAAAACCTACGTTTTCTTTGTTTGCAATGAATTGAATCTCTGGAAAGGTATTTCGCATCATGTCACAACTATCGTCTGGCGAATTGTTATCTACCACAATAATTTCCGCGTCAAGCGCAGTGATTGCAGACTGCACACTTCGAATACACGCTTCTAAAAAGTAACGTACATTATAGTTGAGAATGATGACTGAGAGTTGCATAGCGTATTGAAAATTAAGAGCTTTTCAAAGAATTTTCAAAAGGAACTCTGTTGATTATACTTCTACCAAGCGTTACCTCATCTGCATATTCCAATTCATCACCTACTGAGATTCCGCGTGCAATTGTTGAAGTTTTTACTTCATAGTTTTCGATTTGCTTGTATATGTAAAAGTTGGTTGTATCACCTTCCATTGTGGAACTTAGTGCAAATATGATTTCCTTGACTTTTCCTGCTTGCACTTTTTCTACCAAACTACCAATGGTTAAGTTATGTGGACCAATTCCATCTAGTGGAGATATTTTTCCACCCAACACATGATATAAGCCTTTGTATTGTGCCGTACTTTCTATTGCCATGACATCACGAATATCTTCCACTACACATATAATATCTTGTTGTCTGTTGGCGTTCATGCAGATATCACAAATTTCTACGTCTGAAATATTGTGACAGTTTTTACAATGTTTGATTTCAGTTCGTAAGTCTTGTAATGCTGTTGCTAAATGCAAGGTTTGACTTTCTGGCTGACGCAAAAGATGCAAGACCAATCGCAAAGCAGTTCGTTTTCCTATACCTGGCAATTGCGATATTTCGTTTACAGCACTTTCTAAGAGTTTTGAGGAGAATTCCATGGGAACAAATTTACAACTTTCGCTTTATGATTTTGGGTTTTCAGTGTAAGTTTATCAGCTTTTTTAATTCACTTGCAACAAACGCATGTCCTTTAGCGTTCATGTGATCATCTAAAATATGGTATTTTTCGGCTGTTAAACCAGCAGATACATCTAAAGGAATGATTTGTGTTGCCAGTTTTTTCCATTTTTCATCTTGTAATGTTAGTTTTAATGCATCTATAAAATGACTCGTTGTTCTACGTCCATTTACATTGAAAACAATTAGTTTGATGTTGTCATTTAAAACGTTTGCTTGTTGTATAACGTTTAGAAAAACCTCAACTTCATCATCTGGCATTTTTTGATTGACTTCTGATTCTGTATTGGCATTGACCAGCAATTTTGGAAACTTCAATACATGTTTAAAAATATGATAACTTCCTTTTGATCTGTGTTCACTACTTACATCATCATACACATTTTTCGAAGAAATATTTAAAAAATTTCCGTTCTGGTAATACGAATGATTTTCTGGATAATCGTTGTCGCAATACTGTAAAACTATATATTGTAAACTATCTTTTTTTATTTGATTTAATAATTGAAATTCTCGTACTGTTCCGTAAGAAGATATTCCTGTATTTAGTACTTTACTTTGGGTTTCTTTGGCAAGTAATGCTGCAAATGTTTCTTTTTGCTCAATTCCCCAACCCATCGCATGAGAATCTCCTAAAACTACTATTTTTGGATTGTCTAAAGAAGATTCATCATCTCTGACACCTAAAGAGTTTACTTTAAAAGTTACATTAAACTCTCTATTTTTAAATGTAAATATTCCAGGTTTTAGCTTGTAAAATAATGTTTCATCGTACATAGCCATTGCTGGTTCGTATTGAATGATTTGCCTTCCGTACTTCATGTAGTAATTTTGAGAGGCAATTTTCATGCGACCATTTAAATCTTCTGGATGCGACAATTTGTATTCGAAATAGAATTCTAATGCTCCAAAGATGAGCAACACTACAATAACATTATATAATATGACTGTGCATTTCTTCTTCATGAATCCTTTAAATATTTTACGAATTTACACTTTATAATGATGAAGTTTGTATTTTGCAATACCGAAAATTTACACAGATGCAATCCATTCATATTTTATTACTGATCGCCGGATATTTTGGCGTTTTGATTTTAATCTCTTATTTCACGGGAAAAGACGATAGCAATGAAACCTTTTTTAAAGCATCTCGAAAATCGCCTTGGTATGTAGTTGCCTTTGGAATGATTGGTGCTTCGCTTTCGGGTGTAACTTTTATTTCTGTTCCTGGTTGGGTTGAAGCTTCAAAGTTTAGTTACATGCAAGTCGTTTTTGGCTATTTGGTCGGTTATTTTATTATTGCATATGTATTAATGCCTATTTATTATCGATTGAATGTAACGTCTATTTATCAGTACTTAGAAGATCGATTTGGCGTCGTAAGTTATAAAACAGGTGCTTTTTTCTTTTTGATTTCCAGAATTTTAGGCGCAGCTTTCCGATTGTATTTAGTTGCTATTGTATTGCAACGTTATGTATTTGATTCGTATAATATTCC
This sequence comes from Kordia sp., assembly GCF_965224175.1. Lineage (GTDB taxonomy): Bacteria > Bacteroidota > Bacteroidia > Flavobacteriales > Flavobacteriaceae > Kordia. The sequence goes on along the minus strand of NZ_OZ245041.1, from coordinate 4,817,615 downwards.
GTTTGCTGTCACTGTAACCTTATCTATTTTACTGATTTGGCTCTATACGTTTCGTGGCGGAATTAAAACGATTGTTTGGACAGATACACTGCAAACCCTATTTATGTTGGTTGCTGTTGGCGTAGCCATTTATTTGATTTTAGGTGATTTAGACATGAGTTTTGGTGAATTTTGGAACTCAGAAACTTTGGAGCAATACAATCAAATATGGTTTACAGATAACTTGATGGCAAAAAATTATTTTATTAAATCATTCCTTGGCGGATTGTTTATTGCGGTGTGTATGACTGGGTTAGATCAAGATATGATGCAAAAGAATTTGACGTGCAAAAGTTTGGGTGATGCGCAAAAAAATATGATTTCATTTAGCGTCGTTCTGGTTGTTGTGAATATGATCTTTTTATTATTAGGAGCTTTGGTTTATATGTTTGCAGCTAAACACAGTATTGAAGTTCCATTGATGGACGGAAAACCAAGAACAGATTTATTGTTTCCTGAAATCGCGCTCAAAGGCGGATTGGGAATTTCGTTAGCTATTGTATTTTTACTCGGATTAATTGCTGCAGCATACTCTAGTGCTGATTCTGCCTTAACTTCCTTGACAACTTCTTTTTCAGTTGATTTTCTAGATATCGAAAAGAAACCAGAAAAAGAACAAAAAAGCACACGAAAAATAGTGCATGTTGCCATGTCTGTTGTGCTTATTATTGTAGTTATCATCTTTAATAGCCTAAGCAATAAAAGCGTCATTGACAGTTTATTGACAATTGCTGGTTACACGTACGGACCGTTATTAGGTTTGTTTGCTTTCGGAATTTTCACCAAATACAGAATCGTTGATAAAAATGTTTGGATTGTGACGCTTGTTTCAATTTGCTTAACTTATGTATTAGCAAATTTTGGAGCATACTATACTTACTTTACTGCAGATGTAGCCGACATGGCAGCAGCAGTAAAACTTTCAAAAGAAACTTATTATCAATTCGGATATGAATTATTACCTATTAACGGATTGCTTACATTCCTGGGCTTAATATTGATCAGACGCCAATAGAACCAAAGTACAAGCAACATGACATTTGATATCTCTTTCTTTTAGCATTTGACAAAATTCAGAATTTTCCGTTCCAGGATTAAAAATTATACGCTCTGGTTTTAATGAAAGTATATATTCATAATAATCTGGTTGCACTTTAGGGTTTAAATATAAAGTCACCGTATGAATATCTTCGTATGGTAAGAGTTCTGTATCAATTGTAATGCCATTAATTTCTCCTTCTTTTAAACCGAAAGCGACAACTTCATGTCCTTTAGTTGCCAATTTACGTACGGCTTTATGAGAAAAGCGATGCGACTTCATAGAAGCGCCTAACACTAGTGTTTTCAATAGGTTATGGTATTTAGTTTTACGATTTTGGGTACACTCACTGGTAATGAGACTACAAATCTAGTGATTTTTCACATGTTACGCTGTTATTTGTTAAAATATGTTAAAAGATGTTAAAGAACGTAACACAATAACTTCTGCGTCGTCAAGTATGCATAATTCTAGTAAGACTAGGATTTATCATCAAAAACAAAAAACGGACTAATTAAATGAAAAAACTATTCTCACTATGCATGGTGATGCTATGCTTTGCATTACATGCTCAAAACTCAACCCCCAAAATTGGAACTGTACAAGGAAAGGTTATCGACGCTGGTACTAATGAAGCGATTCCTTATGCAACTATTGTAATAAAATCAAAAGCTGATAGTAAAGTTTTAACAGGGGCAATTTCTGATGACAAAGGAAACTTCAAAATCAATAAAATTCCTGCTGGAACTATAGCTATAGATATACAATTTATCGGATACGAAACTGTATCAAGAGAAGCAAGTATTACAAATGACAATAAAAATGTTAATCTAGGTACCATTTCACTAGCAGAAAGTGCTACTACACTAAATGAAGTAGAAGTTGTTGCCGAACGTACAACGATTGAACAAAAAGTAGATCGTAAAGTGATTACGGTTGGAAAAGACTTGGTAACAAGTGGTCCAACTGCTTCTGACATTATGAACAATTTACCTTCTGTAAACGTAGATCAACAAACTGGAGCTATTAGCTTACGAGGAAATCAAAACGTACGTGTTATGGTTGATGGAAAACTTTCTAATATTCCAACAGCACAATTATTACGTCAATTACCTTCTAATTCTATCAAAAAAATTGAATTAATTACAAATCCTTCTGCAAAATATAACCCTGAAGGAATGAGTGGAATTATCAATATTGTATTACGTAAAAATGTAAATATTGGTTTCAATGGAAATGTAAATATTGGTTTAACACGTGAGCGTGAAGCTAAATTCAACAGTTCTATTGATATGAATTATCGTAATGGAAAATTCAATGTATTTGGTAACTACGGAAACAATATTTCTAAAAATGCTAATGATGGAAATATTTTTAGAGTAGATGAAAACTCTGAGCAGTTATTTAGCTTTTTAGACAATCGTAAAACACACTTATTTAAAGTTGGAGTTGATGTATACCTAAATGAAAAGAATACTATTTCTTTCTTTACTAATCAAAATATTACGGATAGTAAAACAGATGGTATCACAAGAGTATTTTTCTATGACAATCCAGCTTTCAATAATCTACAAGATTTCTTAGCAGCTAATGATAATCTTGCTTCTCAATACAACTTTAATTATAAGTATGATATCAATGATGAAGGACATAATATTGAATTGGAAGTAGATTATAATGTGTTTGATGCTGAAGATAATATCAACTTTGCTTTTGCTGGCGCAGGAACATTTCCGAACTATATGGATGAGACGGAAACAGATAGAGATCGTACTACTATTAACTTAGATTATGTACGTCCAATGAAAAATAAAGCAAAATTAGAGCTTGGTGCTGAAGCACGTTTATTCAACTCTGGTATTGATTATCAGTCTACTGGATTTTCATTCAATGAAATCGGAGATTTACGTAGAACTCCTACTACTGATTTTGATTATAGCAGAGATATTTATTCTGTTTATGGAACCTATGGAAAACAATTTGAAAAATGGTCATACCAAGTAGGAGTTAGAGCAGAAAGTGTTCAAGTTGACGCAAATGCTTTATCAAGAGAAATTGTAAACACTGATCAAACAAATATTGTTTTTGAAAACGATTACATTCAAGTATATCCATCAGCGTTTTTCACGTATACTCCTTCTGAGAAAAATTCATATCAAGTAAGTTATAGTAGACGTGTAGATCGTCCAGGAATTGGACAAGTAAATCCAATTAGAGAATGGAGTACGCCATTAATCTCTTCTTTTGGAAACATCAACTTAGAGCCACAGTTTACGAACTCTATGGAAGCAAACTACACTCGAAGAATTGGAAACAAAGGAACAATTACTGGAGGTGTTTTTTACAGACTTATTGAAGATGAAATAAACAGAGCTGTTTTTGTAGATCGTACCGATATCAACAGATTAATCTTAACGCATGATAACTTCGACAATACTTCAGCATATGGAGTAGAAGTTTCAAGTAATTTCAGACCGACAAATTGGTGGAGTTTTAATGCTAGTTTTGATTTCTTCTCACAAACACAAAAGGGAATTACTGAATCATTAAATGCACCAACAGATGTTGCTACTGTAGATAATATTGTTAGAGAAACTGTTGAAGTTGATAATGCTGCTTGGAACTTTAGAATGTTTAACAACTTTAGAGTTACCAAAAAGCTAAACTTATCTGCTTTCGGATTTTACAGAGGAAGTGTACAAGGACTTCAGTTTGAAATGAAACCTATGTATTTTGTAAACATTGGAGCTCGTTACTCATTCGCCCAAGGAAATGGAACATTGAGCGTAAATTACAACGACATCTTTAATACACAAGAATTTGGTTTTGACGGAAACAGACCATTCAGACAAGAAGGAGCTTTCAACTGGGAAAGTAATACTGTAAATGTTTCTATTTCTTATCGTTTTGGAGGAAGAAAATACAGAGCGAAATCTCGTAAGAGACGTGATAATGACGAAAAATCTGGAAGTGGCGGATTCTTATAGACCAATTTTTATAATAATTTAATAGCTTCAATTATTATTGATGGTTAGTGTTAATTGAAAGTTATTAATCAAAGAAAACCTTAGTTGTGCACAACTAGGGTTTTCTATTTTTAGAATCTTTTAGAAATTTTTAAAATGCTATTCACCTGTAAACCGACACTTTTTAGCCGAAAAACTGTTAAAGTTCTATTAAGCTGTAATTAAATCTTTAAAAAAACGAACTAAATTGCAACATCATAAAAGTTATTCGGTATAGATATTAGGTTAATTATTCGAATTTAGCACTCTAAAAATACCCCCTGATATTGCATAAAGTATACTAGATATTTTACTTTTATCTAAGAAAAAATCCCAAGCGCACTAGCACTTGGGATTTTATTTTTACATATCCGCTTTCGCGATATTTCTTTTTATATTACCATTTTATAATCACACTTCCCCAAGTAAATCCACTTCCGAAAGCTGCTAATACAACAGTATCACCTTCTTTTATTTTTCCTTCTTCCCAAGCTTCTGTCAAAGCAATTGGAATAGATGCTGCCGTTGTATTTCCGTAACGCATAATATTGTTATACACCTGATCATTCCCTAAACCAAATTTTTTCTGAATGAATTGTGCAATTCGTAAATTAGCTTGATGCGGAATTAACATATCAATATCTTCTTTTTTCAAACCATTCTGCAACAAACCTTCCATAATTACTTCACTAAAACGAACTACCGCATTTTTAAATACAAATTGTCCATTCATATGTGGAAAATACGAAGTATCTTCTACTCCGTTGGTATGATCATCTATAATATCATTTACCCAACGTGTTCCCATTCCTGGTGCTGTCAATGCTAGTTCTTCTGCATGTTCTCCTTGCGAGTGCAAATGTGTAGACAAAATTCCACGACTTGTATCTTCACTTCTCGTAAGTATTGCGGCTCCAGCTCCATCTCCAAAAATCACAGAAACACCTCTACCACGTGTAGTCATATCTAAACCGTGTGAATGTAATTCAGAACCAATCACTAAAATATTTTTATACATTCCCGTTTTAATGAACTGATCTGCAACTGAAATTGCATAGACAAACCCAGAACATTGATTACGGACATCAAGGGCACCAACTGTTTTAATGTCTAACTCTTTTTGTACCATAACTCCTGGTCCAGGGAAATAATAATCGGGGCTCAACGTTGCAAAAATGATAAAGTCAATATCGTCTTTATCAATTCCTGCTCTTTCTATTGCTACTTTCGCAGCTTTAATTCCCATTCCTGAGGTTGTATCTTCTGTTCCCTTTACGGCAAATCTTCTTTCTTTAATTCCTGTGCGTTCTTGAATCCATTCGTCATTCGTATCCATTAATTTGGATAAATCATCATTGGTAACTACATTATCTGGCACGTAATGTCCTAATCCTATAATTCTTGATGTATACATAAATTGTAGATTTTTAATTTTTGGTAGCGAAATCGCAGCATAAATTTACGAATTCTTAAAACTTGAACCGCAATAATAAGAATTAATAATTACATCTGTGTAGTATTTTGATGTACTTCAACAAAAAAGCACATTTATATTTTATAAATGTGCTTTAAAACAACCTAACCAATAAATAAACAATTGATTAAGGGATTATTTGTCTTAAATCGTAATTACTACCCTTAATCATTATTGTATAAATCGAAATGATTTTTAATTCCTTACATTAAATTTTATTTTTTTTTGAAAAACTTCTATTTGACAGAAATTATGTCATCTTGTCACTTGTTTAAAAATGGTATTTTTTTTGAAAAGAATGACTTCAAACAATACTAATTTTAATCATAAACTAAAAAGATAACAAATGGCAACAGGAAATATTAATGTATCTGTAGAAAATATTTTCCCCTTAATTAAGAAGTTCTTATACAGCGATCACGAAATCTTTTTAAGAGAACTTATTTCGAATGCAACCGATGCTACACTAAAGCTAAAACACTTAACCAATATTGGAGAAGTAAGTGTTGAATACGGAAATCCTGTAATCGAAATTAAAGTAGATAAAGAAGGAAAGAAACTGCATATTATCGATCAAGGAATCGGAATGTCTGCAGATGAAATTCAAAAATATATCAACGAAGTGGCTTTTTCTGGAGCCGAAGAATTTTTAGAAAAATATAAAGATTCTGCCAAAGATTCAGGAATTATCGGACATTTTGGACTTGGATTCTATTCTGCATTTATGGTTGCAGAAAAAGTAGAAATTATCTCTAAAAGTCATAGCGATGCAAAAGCGGCACATTGGACATGTGATGGTTCGCCACAATTTACTCTAGAAGAACACGGTAAAACAGAAAGAGGAACAGAAATTATTTTACACATCGCAGAAGATTCAACAGAATTTCTAGAAGATTCAAGAATCAATGAATTATTAGTAAAATATAACAAGTTCATGCCTATTCCAATTAAATTTGGAACTAAGGAAGAAACTTTACCACTTCCAGAAGATGCAGAAGAAGGTGCTGAAGCTGAAAAAATTACAGTTGATAATATTATCAACAATCCAAATCCAGCTTGGACAAAACAACCTACCGACTTAGAAGAAGCAGATTATAAAAATTTCTACCGCGAATTGTATCCAATGCAATTTGAAGAACCTTTATTTAATATTCACTTAAACGTAGATTACCCGTTTAATTTAACTGGTATTTTATACTTCCCTAAACTTGGGAATGATATGAATATGCAAAAGGATAGAATCCAATTGTACCAAAATCAAGTATTTGTTACTGATAATGTTGAAGGAATTGTTCCTGAGTTTTTAACAATGCTAAAAGGTGTAATTGATTCTCCAGATATTCCATTGAATGTATCGCGTTCTTACTTACAAGCTGATGGAAATGTAAAGAAAATCTCTTCTTATATTACTCGTAAAGTAGCTGATAAATTGAATTCTTTATTCAAAAATAACAGAGAAGATTTTGAAGCAAAATGGGATGATATTAAAATTGTGATTGAATATGGAATGCTTTCTGAAGAAAAATTCTTTGACAAAGCAGACAAGTTTGCATTATATCCTTCTGTAGATGGAACGTATTATACATATGAAGAATTATACGAGAAAATCAAAGATACGCAGACAGATAAAGATGATAAAACAATCATTTTATATGCTTCTAACAAAGATCAACAACATAGTTATATTGAAGCTGCCAAAGAAAAAGGATACGAAGTATTGTTGTTAGACTCTCCTATTGTTTCTCACTTAATTCAAAAATTAGAAACATCAAAAGAAAAGATTTCATTTGCGCGTGTAGATGCTGATCATATTGACAACATCATCAAAAAAGACGAAGAACAAATCTCGAAACTTTCAGATGAAGAAAAAGAGTCATTAAAGACAACATTAACCGAAGTAGTTCCTGCTGATAAGTATACAGTTCAGTTGGAAGCAATGGATTCTAACGCTTCACCATTTATGATCACGCAACCTGAGTTTATGCGTCGTATGAAAGAAATGCAACAAACTGGCGGTGGCGGAATGTTTGGAATGGGCAATTTCCCAGAAATGTACAATTTAATCGTAAACACAAATCACGAATTAGTTGGACAAATTCTAAACACAAAAACTAAGAAAAAGCAAGAGCGCTTAATCAAACAATCTCTTGATTTAGCACGTTTATCACAAAACTTACTAACGGGAGAAGAATTGACACAATTCATAAAACGTAGTTACGAAATGATAAAATAAGAACTAAAAAAATAGTATCTTAAAGCCTCTTCAAATGAAGAGGCTTTTTTTGTAACCAAAACATACTATGAATCGTCAAACCTACATTCAATCAAAACAAAAAAACATGAAAAAAAACGTACTATTTAAACCGCTTTTCCTATTTCTTTTTATCGCACTTCCTTTAGTTTTGTTTTCGCAAAACATGGAGAAAGATATTGATCAAATTATGGAAAATCAATATCAAAAGGCAAATTATGGCGCCACAGTTTTAGTGGCAAAAGATGGTAAAACTATTTATAAAAAAGGCTTTGGAAAGGCTAATGTAGAATTGGATATCGCTATGATGCCAGAACATGTTTTTGAAATCGGATCAATCACAAAGCAATTTACTGCCATTGGTATTCTAATGTTATTGGAAGAAGGAAAGCTTTCGCTAGATGATGAAATCACAAAATACATTCCCGATTATCCAACTCAAGACACAAAAATCACCATTCATCATTTATTGACACATACATCCGGAATTAAAAGTTATACATCCATTCCTTCATTAAGAGAATTTGCTAGAAAAGATCTAAAAGTCACCGAACTTATTGATGCTTTTAAAAACGAGCCAATGGATTTTAAACCTGGTGAGCAATTTCGTTACAACAATTCTGGATACGTGCTTTTAGGATACATCATTGAAAAAGTAACCAATGCCTCGTACGAAGATTTCCTTCAAAAACGAATTTTTGACAAGCTAAACATGAAAAATTCTTACTATGGAAGCAAATCTAGAATTATAAAAAATAGAGCTTCTGGTTATCAAGAACGTGAAGATGGTTTTGCAAATGCTGACTATATTAGTATGACTATTCCGTATGCAGCAGGCTCTATAATGTCTACTGTTGATGATTTATTATTATGGAATAAAGCTGTTCGTAACCACAAATTGATCTCAAAAGAAAGTTTAGCTAAAGCCTTTACCAATTATACATTAAACAATGGAGATAAGATGAATTATGGCTACGGATGGTTTCATAATTCCATTAAAGATGTTCCCGTAATGGAGCATAGCGGAGGAATTTTTGGATATTCTACTCAAGGAATTTATGTTCCAAGTGAAAATGTCTATGTCATTATTTTAACCAATTGCGATTGTGATTCTCCATCAGAAGCTGCGAATAAAATTGCTGCTATTGCAATAGGAAAACCATATCCAAAACCAGCAGATGCCATCAAACTGAGCAACAAAGAACTTAAAAAATGGACTGGAGCTTACAAATTTGATGATGGTGCAATACGAGTAATTACACTAAAAGGAAATCAATTGTATAGTCAGCGTACAGACAGTGATTCTGAATTTAAAATTTTCCCGCTTTCGCAGAATCGTTTTTTCTTCGAAGACAGTTTTGCTGAAATTATTTTCGCTGAAGGAAAACAAAAGAAAGCTATTTTTAAAGTAAACATGTCTGAAACGAAAGGAATTGAAACAGATGCAAAATTGCCTGAACCCAAAAAAGAGATACAACTTCCTGTAGAAACTTTGAAAAAATATATAGGAACGTATGAGTTAGCTCCTAATTTCTTAATTGAAGTTACTGTAGAAGGAAATCAAATTTTTGCACAAGCTACAGGACAATCAAAATTTGAAATGTTCGCTGAATCGGAAGACAATTTCTTCTTAAAAGTAGTCACTGCAAGCATTACTTTTCAAATAGATGAAAGCACTAAACTGCCTAAAAGTTTAACCTTACTACAAGGTGGTGCTACTAATATTGCTAAGAAAATTAAATAAACATATAGTTTACGTATAATAACAACACGAATTTAACAATTGTTAGGTTCGTGTTTTTGTTTGTATGATTTGGTTACTTTTGCAAAGATGAAACTTCTAGAAACACATATGGTCTCAACACTCAATTTACCTGTTCGTATTCAGGAATATGACGTTTCTAATTTTGTAAGTATTACGACTAAAAGTTCACTCAAAAAAGCACTTAAAAAAAAACTAATTTTTATCAATGAAAAAGTAGCTTCCACAGCAACTTTTGTTTCAGAAAATGATGTCATTAAAATTTATGCAGAAGAAACCATCGTAAAGAAAGTTTTTAAACTTACAATTCCCGTTATTTTTGAAGATGAAGATATTGCAATCATCAATAAACCTGCTGGATTTCCCACAAATGGAAATTACTTTAAAACGATTGAAAACGCATTACCACATAATTTAAAACCTTCTGTAGCTATTGACGCCTTGTCTTTTGCGAAACCAGTACATCGCTTGGACAATCCTACATCGGGAATTTTAATCATTGCGAAAACCAAAAATGCCCAAATAGACTTGTACCGACAATTTGAAGAACAACAAATTTCTAAAACCTATCAAGCCATTGTTATTGGAAAAACCGATACTGAAGGAAATATCAATTCAGTTGTAGCTGAAAAAGAAGCTTTTACACATTATAAAACTGAGCAAACTGTTTCTTCCTTACTAAACGAATATCTTTCTCTGGTAAAATTAACGCCTAAAACTGGGCGAACTCACCAATTAAGAGTTCATCTAGCCAGTATAAATCATCCGATTATTGGTGATCAATTGTATGGAAAAAAGGAAGAAAATTATAAAAAAGGATTGTTTTTGTGTGCAACTTCCATTCAATTCACGCATCCTAAAACGAAAGAAAAACTTTCTTTTTCGATAGATCTACCAAATAAATATGGAAGTCTGCTTGCTCGTGAAGAAAGACGCTTTTTGAAATTTAACGCTTAAAATATTTGTAAGTGATTCGTTCATAAACATCTGTAACTTATATTAAAATTAAAAGTTGAGTTAAACACAAAAAAAAGCGAACCGAAGTTCGCTTTCCACAACAATACTATTCTAAAAACCCCTCGTAATTAGAATGTATATAACTGTTTGTTCATTTTAAGTTGATATATGTGTTAGCAAGTACAAGAATAAATAGTTGGACAAGGATGACAACTTCCGTTAGTATCATCTGGAATTGGCTTTAAAGGATCGCTTACAGGATTAAACTTACATTTTACAACTTCTGAAAACGTTGGTCTTCCTCCTTTTACACGAGCTCCCATAACTACAATCATTTTTTTATTGAGTGCTAAACTCTTAAAATTTCGTTTTTTCATGCCTTTCGGTTTTGTAGTTATATCTACTTGGGTGTGTTTTTAAAATTCATTACCCAATATTTTTAAAAAATAAAATTTAAGGTTTGATTTTAGAGAAATAACAACTTACCAAATGGATTAATTTATTGACTTAGGTCAAACAATTTGACTAGAAACAGTATTAGTTTTGAAATTGTTAAAACTTAATAATAATTAAAATGGTAATTGCGGAATTAGATAATTTAAAAGTATTTGGGAACAACAGTCAAGAACGTTTAGAAAAAGCACTAATAAACCTTCAAAACGGAAATGGAGTTATCTTAGTTGATGATGAAGATAGAGAAAATGAAGGTGATTTAATATTCTCTGCTCAAAATATGACTTTGAATCAAATGGCATTGATGATCAGAAAATGTAGCGGAATCATTTGTTTATGCATGACAAATGAGAAAGCGAATTTTCTTAATCTTTCATATATGGTAAAGGAAAATACAAGTAACTTTCAAACACCTTTCACTATTTCAATAGAAGCCAAAGAAGGCGTTACAACTGGAGTTTCTGCTAAAGATAGGTTACAAACCATTCAAGCTGCTTGTAATGAAAATGCAAAAAGTAGTGATTTAGCTAGACCTGGACATATTTTTCCTTTAAGAGCAAATGATAATGGTGTACTCGCAAGAAAAGGACATACAGAAGGAAGTGTCGATTTAATGAGATTGGCTGGACTCAAGCCAGAAGCTGTTTTATGTGAATTGATGGATGATGATGGGACAATGGCGAAAAATGATTCAATTGTACAATTTGCAAAAAAGCATAATTTGATTGTATTATCAATTCAAGATATCATTCAATATCGTACATTAGTAAGAGACTATAAATAGATGGAAGATTATAAAGAACTAACAAATTATATTAGAAAAAATATTACGATTGATGATGAAGATTTAAAAATCGTTTTATCACATTTTAAAACAGTAAAGAAAAAGAAAAATCAAATTTTACTTCCTTGTGGAAAAAATAGTCAAGTTAGTTATTTTGTAAAAAAAGGTTGTTTAAGACTGTTTTATATTGATGAAGAAGGGAAAGATATTACACGCTATATTGCATTTGAAAATCAATTTGCAACAGAATTAGTGAGCTTCATCACAAATCAGCCTGCTCAAGAATCTATTCAAGTAATTGAAAATAGCGAGCTCTTATACATTACTCATGAAGATTTTAGATATCTCATAAAAAGAATTCCTTCATGGAAAGATTTTTACAATGCGTATTTAGAAAAAGCATATGTCAATAATTCTAAAAGATTAATTTCATTTACTACTCTAAATGCATTAGAACGCTATGAACAGCTATTTGAAGTGAATCCAAATATTGTAAAACGTCTACCCAATAAAGTTGTAGCATCTTACATCAACATATCACAAGAAACTTTAAGTAGAATCAAATCCAAATTCTTATTTCAAAAGGAAATAAATATAGAGATAAAAAGTACTAAAAGTTAGCAAAACGTTGTGCTCAATTTGAAAAAAACAGTTTTTTACTAACTATGAAAATCAAATTCAACCTAGTAATCAAAGAAAGCGAACCGAAGTTCGCTTTTAATTCTTAACAAAATCTTGCAAGTGTTTCACAACCTACAACAGTGACTGTACAATCTATCAAAGGACTCGTTACACAAGCTCTGACATCTCTGGTATCAGCTGGACATACGGCATGCCCTGGAGGTCCTTGACATGTTTTGTAAAGTGTTGGCGGTGGCGGTGGCACCATTCCTCCTTTTGGATTTCCAAGATTTGAAATAGATTTCTTGTTAAGTTCTAAATACTTTAAATTCTTTTTTTTCATGACAACATAATTTTGGTTAATTCTTCATTGAAATTATAGAGATTCCCTTCAAAAAGAAAGTTTATCTACTTATTATTTATGAATCATAAGAACAAAAAAAGCGAGCCAAAGCCCGCTTAAACAGTATAAAAAATATACTAAAAATGTCTTGTAGATGTACCTGCCGTGCAATTTGTATGGCAACCAGTCATTTGATTATTACTTTGTGTAGCTCCACCAACTAATCCTTTTGCTTCTTTAGCATCTAATTTTGAAATTGTTTGTTTAGCGAAGTTCAATGTTGTTAATCTGTTTTTTTTCATGGTGTAAAATTTAAATTAATAATGGTAAAAGTTCTTTTTAAGCTAAAATCTAACATGATGTAGTGCTTGAAAATTTAAGTTTCCAAACTTTGTTGATACATAGCAAATTAAAACTAGTAATTTTACATAAAGAGTTTGTACGGTTATACCGTACTTGTAATTAAATAGTTAGAAATGAAAGATTATTCTACTGGAAAATCAAAGTACTGATTCCTATACGGTTCGCCACGCAAAGTAAAGTGCCACCATTCTTGAGGATAATTTCTAAAACCATTTTTTAGCATTACCTCTTGCAATAATTTTCTGTTTTGTAACTGAGTTTTTGTTAACTTTTGATATGCAACCCATGAAATTTCCCCAAAGAAATCATAAGAGCTTCCCATATCTAATTCTTTTTTTGTGTCTAAATTGATAAGTGTAATATCTACGGTACTTCCGCTGCTGTGACGTGATTTTGTTGCAATATATTCCAATCGGAATAAATCTTTTTTGGCCACATTTGGGTAATATTCTTGTTTCATCAATGTATCACTTAAATTTCTTGCCCAACGACGAAAATGATCAACAGCACGTTGCGGTCTGTATGCGTCAAATACTTTGATCCCTAAGTTTTGCTTTTTCAATTCGGCTTGTACTTTTTGTAACGCTGAAGTAGCTGGTAAAGACAAAATACATTTTTCAGCTTCATATCCGTCAATATGTGTTCCCACAAAATTATCAGAACAAAAATATCGCAATTCTATAGTGATATCCGGAATATAATCGGTTACATATACAAAACCTTTTGGTAATTGTGAAGATGACTGAATTGTAAGTAGACTTACAAGAATTAATAGTATATTTATTGACTTTAACATCATAATACAAACATACACATTAAAACTTGATGAACGATCTTACCGAACAAAGTAACAATCAGTTTTGGAAAAAAATAGCTCTAATAATTGGTATTGGAATTGTGTTACTTGCAGTTGTTTACTTTGGAAAAGAGTATAAAACATCTCAAAAAGTAGCTGAAACTACTAAATTTTATGATCAATTTTCAGATGAAAAATATATTGAATTTGCCAAAAAGCTTGAAGCATCTATTCATACAGAAAACCCAAAAATATTTGATAAAAGTATAGATGTTGCTTCTTTTTTTAATTTTTCTGCACGCGAATTGGCAGAAAGCTATAACAAACGAACAGCCATAGCGTTTTTACAACCATACTTAAAATTGGGCGGTTCTATAAGTGCTCAATTGACGTATCCAAGTGATTTTAAATTCACCAAATTTTACAAAAAAGATGGCGTTCCACATATTGTTTTTAGGTTGTATCGTTCTGATTTTATAAATTTTATGGATTTTACGCTTGGCATCAAAGAAGATACAATTGTAGTAACAAACATGTATAATTTTTATTCAGGTATAGTATTCTCAGAAATGATTTCGGAAATGTATTATGAATCAATCAATCAAAGTCAACAATTCATTTCTGAATTAAAAACATATCAACAAGTAAACTCCTATATACAGTCTGGAAGTTATGAAGAAGCATATAACTTATTAGTTTCTATTCCTGTAGAAAAAAGAAATCCACTTCACAATCAATATGTACTAGCTTCTGCTGCAGATTTTGATGCTGATCGATTTATAGAAATCATTAAAAACATCAAAAAAGAAAAGCCTGATGATGAACGATTACATGTATATTTAAATTTACTAGAAACTATTTTTCTAGCTGACATAGACAAACTAAATAAAGCCATTAATGAATTAAAAAAATATGTTGGTGAAGATGCTATCTTTGATGTGTACAGAGGTTTACTGTATAATTTGCAATCAGACTATGACAAAGCAATACCATTCTTTGATCGATTAATTACACAATCTCCAGAATTTCATGATGGTTACATCTACAAACTCTATACCTTGCTGACACAAAACAAAACCGATGAAGCATTAGTTTTAGTAACTAAAATCAAAGAACGTCTTTCCATGAGCGAAGAAAATCTTACGTTTCAAATTTCAGAATTTCAAACTTTTATAAACTCTGAAGCGTATAAAAATATTTTCAAAAGTGCAGAATAATCAAGAAATACAAGGATTTTCACTGCATTTACCAGACGCAGATATTACATATTACCCAAACTTTATAGCACAGGAAGAAGCTACAACTATTTTTGAAACTTTACTAAACGAAACACCTTGGCAACAAGATGATATCAAAGTTTTTGGAAAAGTATATGCACAACCACGATTAACTGCTTTGTATGGAACCAATCAGAAATCATACAGTTACTCCAATATAGAAATGATTCCGCATCCATTAACAGTAACTTTAAACGATTTGAAAAATCTTGTAGACCAAACCTGTAATACAGATTTCACGACATTATTACTAAATTATTATAGAGATGGAAAAGACAGCAATGGTTGGCACGCCGATAATGAAAAAGAATTAGGTAAAAATCCTCTCATCGCCTCACTGAGTTTTGGCCAAGAACGTTTTTTTCACTTAAAGCATCGTACAAATAAGACATTAAAACACAAACTCCTACTCCAACATGGAAGTTTATTAGTGATGAAAGGTGAAACGCAACACCATTGGTTACATCAAATTCCAAAAACTGCAAAACAAATTCAAGGCCGTATCAACATTACATTTCGCATTATCGCATAAAAAAAGCATCTCGTAAGATGCTTTTTTAAAACTAACCAACCAAAAAATGTAAACTACTCTATTTAGAAAGTAACCAGCTTTGCTAAATGTCTTTGCAGTGTTACACTTCTATACAAACAAATGGCGTGCCAAACTTATTTTTCCTTCTAAAACCCATACTATAATTGATGTTTTCTTATCTACTAAACGAATACAATCAAAAAAATATCATATAACTATTTGGAAATTACATATTTAATTTAATATATTTATAATATCATTTTAATATCAATATAAAATATCACATTATGAAAGAAGAGAAAATTATAGTTCCCGCTAATGGTTATTTAATGCTATTCGTGTTTCTTGCCTTATTTTTTGGAAGCATTGCAGCAATGATCGGTTTAAGAAATCCAGCTTTTATCCCTGGAATTATCATTGCACTTGTCATTGCTTTTGGTTTCTTAATGGTAAATCCTAATAATTCTCGTGTACTTCTTTTATTTGGTAAGTATGTAGGAACGATAAAACAAAATGGTTTTTACTGGGTAAATCCTTTTTATACCAAGAAGAAAGTTTCCTTACGTGCAAGCAATTTTGACAGCGAACGTTTGAAGGTGAATGACAAACTTGGAAACCCAATCATGATAAGTACCATCTTAGTTTGGAAAGTAAGCAACACTTACAAAGCTGCTTTTGATGTGGATAATTACGAACACTTTGTACGTGTACAAACAGACGCGGCTGTGCGTAAATTAGCAAGCATGTATCCATATGATAATTTTGCCGATGAAGGTCATGATGAAGATATTACCTTACGCTCTAGTGTAAATGAAGTCAGTGAAGCTTTAGAAAAAGAATTAGAAGAACGCCTTGCCATTGCTGGAATTGAAGTGCTAGAAGCCAGAATTGGATATTTAGCATATGCACAAGAAATTGCGAGTGCCATGTTAAAAAGACAACAAGCAACAGCTATCATTGCTGCTAGACATAAAATTGTAGAAGGTGCTGTAAGCATGGTAGAAATGGCGCTTGACGAATTAAACAAGAAAGAATTATTGGTATTAGACGAAGAACGAAAAGCCGCGATGGTGAGTAACTTATTAGTAATTCTGTGTGGAGATAAAGAAGCTGCTCCAGTTGTAAATGCTGGAACGCTAAATCAATAAAATGAATACAAAACAAATTACTGCCATTGGCATTGGTGTTGCTGTCGGAATGAGTATAGGAACCACGATTGGCGCTGTTATTGGAAATGTTGCTATGGGAACACTAACTGGCTCTTTGATTGGAACCACCATTGGTGTCATCATAAGTTTAGTTATTTTTAAAGACGAAAAAGAAGAATGAATTTCAAAATATCGTTTATAAAATTTGACAGAACACACAGAATGAATTAATTATGTAAAAATGAAAACGTACTATTAAAAACACATAATAATCATGTATTCAAATAGACCAAGACTTAAAATTCCATTAGAAACCTTAGATATCATTTTAGAATTTATCACCTTAACAATTCTAGTTGTTTTGTGGTGTTATGCAATTATGGAATATACTTCAATGCCAGATATCATTCCTACGCATTTCAACTCCAAAGGAGAAGTTGATGGTACTGGAAGTAAAGGTACCATATGGCTTTTAATGGCTATTACAACTGTCATTACTATTGGTTTACATATATTGACTAAATATCCGCACATACACAACTATATGGTAGATATTACAGAAGAAAATGCGGCACACAATTACAAAATGAGTTGTCGCTTATTACGATTTGTGAATCTGTTTACTTTACTATTAATGAGTTTCATTGCGTATTCAGTAATAAGTTCTGCAATGGGAGAAAAAGCAGCTTCAGGAAATACATTTATGATAATTATGATTGCTTTTACGATTGTGATGCCAATTGTACTTATCGTATATGTAATAAAGAATCAGAAAGCAGCAACGTCAAAAAAATAATTATGGCAAAAAAGAAAGCCTTTGCATTACGAATCAATGAAGAGATGTTGAAAGCCATTGAGAAATGGGCTGCAGACGAGTTTCGTAGTACCAACGGACAAATAGAATGGATGTTGATGCAAAGTTTAAAAAACGCTAAAAGAGCACCTAAAAAGAAACCTGAAGATCATGAACAGTAAATAATTTGTATTAGGAAATATTTTATTTACACAAAGTCTATACTTCAATTGCAAAATCTACACTAATTTACCGCAGTTAACATTAATTAACACTCCAACCTGTTACGTTTTCGAAAAAAAGCTACTAATTGCATCGTTGAATGTAAATAAAAAATTATGCTAAGAAAAAATTTAGGAATCATTGCAGCCGCTTGTATTGCTTTGTCGAGCTGTAATTCTGGAAAAGTTGGAACCGATAATAACAAAGACATTGTTGCTTCTATTGATTTAGTCACAGTTGTTGATGATAAAGTAAAAGTAGAAATTGATCCAGGGAAATTTCAAACTGAAACAGCTACATTCAACATTCCAAAAACTGTTCCTGGAACCTATAGCGATGATAATTACGGAAAATATGTAGATGATTTTAAAGCCTACGATTATCAGGGAAACGAAATCGCTTCAACCAGAGTAGATCAAAACTCATGGCTAATCGCCAATGCAAAAAAGTTAGACAAAGTGTCGTATATGGTAAGTGATACATTCGATACTGAATATGATATTGATTCACCTGTATTTTCGCCTGCTGGATCAAATATTTTGAAAGATGAAAATTTTGTCCTGAATTTACACGCCTTTGTCGGTTACTTTAAAGGAAGCGAACAATATCCATATCAAATCAAAGTAAATTACCCAAAAACTTTAGAAGGTGTTACTTCACTTCCTAAAGTAGTTACGGAACAAGAAACATATAACACAGATACTTTTGGCGCCACGCGTTATGCAGAAGTTACCGATAATCCTATTATGTATTCAAAGCCAGATACTGTTGATTTTAAAGTAAACGACATGAATATTACGCTTAGTGTATATTCGCCAACAGGTGTATATTCTGCAGAAAGCTTAAAAGAAGGAATTGAAACCATGATCACGGCACAAAAGAAATTTTTAGGAAATGTTGATGCCACAAAACAATATACAATTTTACTGTACTTATCGAGTCTTGCTACGAGTGATGCAAAAGGGTTTGGAGCCTTAGAACACAATACCTCAACAGTTGTTGTTTTACCAGAGCAAATGCCTAAAGAAGCAATTCAAAATGCTTTAAAAGATGTGGTTTCGCATGAGTTTTTCCATATTGTTACGCCATTAACAGTACATTCTGAAGAAATTCATTATTTCGACTATAACAACCCAAAAATGTCACAACATTTATGGATGTATGAAGGTGTGACAGAATACTTTGCCAATTTGTTTCAAATAAATCAAGGATTAATTGATGAAGAAGCTTTTTACAAACGTATTAACGACAAAATAAAAAATTCGCGCTTATTATATAATGACGCAATTTCTTTTACAGAAATGAGCTCAAATATCTTGTCAGATGAATTTAAAGATGAATATGGTAATGTGTATGAAAAAGGTACATTAATTGCCATGATTGTCGATCTTACTATTCGTGCTGAAAGTAATGGGGAAACTGGAATTTTAGATTTAATGAAAAAGCTATCTGAAACTTACGGAATTGAAAAACCATTTAAAGATGCTGAACTTTTTGATAGAATTATAGAGTTTACGACTCCAGAATTACGCAGTGTGATTGATACATATATTGTTGGAAGTACGCCAATTCCTTACGGTGAGTTTTTAGAAAAAGTTGGACTCGAATTAGGAACTAAAGAAGTAGAAGTTGGTTATTTCTTAAACGGACAAGTTCCATATATCAGCGCTGATAAAGACACTGAAGAAATTTTTATCTTAGAAGAAGGCACTTTAAACTCGTTCATGACCGATTTAGGTATTCAAAATGGAGATGTTATTAATGAAATTAATGGTGTAAAATATACATTGAAAAACGTATATGACTTAATTGGAGCTTCAAGAACTTGGAATGTTGGTGATGCAATTACCGTAGTGATTAAGAGAAACGGAGAAACAAAAACGCTTACAGGAAAAGTGACAAAACCAACAGCAAAAGAAGTTGGAATTATTGTAAAAGATTTACCAGAAAATAGCAAAGAAGTACAATTGAGAAAAGCTTGGTTGAAAGGATAATTTCGATTTTACTCAATTACTGATTCTCTTAAATCCTTATACTAAAAAGAGAAATCAAAACTTTTTGAAACGTCATTGCAAGATTTTTTAAAATCATGACAATCTGCTTTTGAAAAAACAGATTGCTTCGTCATTCTTTCTTGCAATGACGTTTCTAATTACAATGAATCTTACATTTTTTATTTCTAAAGAATAATTTAAAATTCAACATTTTACATTTAGAATTTTATTTTTTTGGTATTTTGCAGGATAAACCATCCTAATTATGTTCAAAAAAGCCATTGCTTTCGTGCTGTTTTTTGTTTCTTTTTCTATGTTTTCACAACAACTTACGTTGAAACATCATGAAGGTAAAGAAACTACTTTTAATACTAAAGTTACTATAGATTCTATTGCATTCACTGGATTTCATTTAAAAATAAAAGTAAATGATTCATTCGCAACATTAGATAATATCAGTAACATCAATAAAAAATTTATTGCTGATGGTAATTTTAGTTTTAATGTAAAAAATTCAATTGCTACTATTTCTTTTAGTGGAGGAAATTTAATTACTATTGACAAAGCAACTACGCTATTTGAACTTACTACAACACCAAAAAGTGGATTTTCAGAAGTTATCTATGAACTCAGTGATGTTACATTCATGAATTATGATAGTATCAATCAAAATTACGATACTAAAAAGGAAAAAATAGAAAAAACAATCATTCACCCAAAACCATTTTTTAGCAGTGATAAGATTGTTTTTGGAATTTTAATGCTGATTCTCGGATTTGTATTTTTCACAGAGTCTAGCAAGAATTCTGGTTGGAAAAAATTCTATAAGTACGTTCCTGCATTACTTATTTGCTATTTACTTCCTGCAATTTTAAGTTCGCTTGGAATTATCTCTGATAAATATTCGGAAACATACATGATTGCGAGTCGCTTTTTATTACCGGCTGCGCTTATTTTGATGACCTTAAGTATCGATTTAAAAGGTGTATTCAATTTAGGTCCAAAAGCATTAATTATGTTTTTCACAGGAACTATCGGAATCATCATTGGTGGACCGTTGGCTATTTTATTAATCTCTTTTGTATATCCTGAAGCTGTTGGTGGCGTTGGTCCTGATGCCGTTTGGCGTGGACTTTCTACTTTAGCAGGAAGTTGGATTGGTGGCGGCGCAAACCAAGCTGCTATGTATGAAATTTATGAATACAGTCCTGATAAATATGGCGCCATGGTATTGGTTGATATTGTAGTAGCTAATTTATGGATGGCTATTTTATTATTAGGAATCGGGAAATCTCAAAAAATTGATAATTGGTTGAAAGCAGACAATTCTGCCATCGAGCGTTTAAAAGAAAAAGTTTCTTCTTTCGCAGACAAAATAAAGCGAAATCCAACGTTAACAGAACTTATGATTATTCTTGCTTTGGCATTTGGAGGAGTTTCTTTGGCACATTTTGGCGCAAGTAATATAACCGAGTACTTAACGAGTAATTTTGATGCTGTAAGCGATAAAGATGGTTCTTTATCATTTTTAGGTTCTTCGTTCTTCTGGATGATTACCATTGCAACTGCCTTTGGAATTATGTTATCGTATACAAAAGCTAAAAACTATGAAGGCGCTGGCGCAAGTAAGATTGGAAGTATCTTTATTTATGTATTAGTGGCTTCTATTGGTATGAAAATGGACTTAGGAAAAGTATTGGAAAACCCAGGATTGATCGCTATTGGATTGGTTTGGATGACATTTCATGCTGCTTTACTAATCTTAGTTGCTAAATTGATTCGCGCACCATTTTTCTTCCTCGCAGTAGGAAGTCAGGCAAATGTTGGTGGTGCCGCTTCTGCTCCAATTGTTGCTTCTGCTTTTCACCCTTCTTTGACTTCGGTTGGTGTATTGCTAGCGGTCTTTGGATATGTAGTTGGAACCTATGGAGCAATTTTGTGTACAATTTTGATGGAAATGGCTTCAAAAGTTTAACAAAATTACAGATATTTGCCCACTTTAAAATTCAATTTGATGTTCAAAAAATGTATTGCTATCCTAACTGTTTTAGGATTTATCGCTTGTGGAAAAGAAACGAAAGGTAATTTGACAATTACTGGAAATATAGATGGCTTGAAAGAAGGAACTTTGTTTCTACAAAAAATAAAAGATACAACCTTAATTACTTTAGATTCGTTAGTGATTAAAGGTGATGCTAATTTTACATTTGGTATTACAATTGAAGAACCAGAAGTATTGTATTTATACTTAGATAAAAAGGACTTCAACGAATTGAATGATCGTATTGAGTTTTTTGCTGAACCAGGCGAAATGACTATCAACACGACGCTCCGTAGATTTGTAAAAGACGTGAGAGTTTCAGGATCTGCTAATCATATAGAATTGAAAGCTTTTAAGAATTTCATGACCAAGTTTAACACCAAAGAGTTGATGTTATTACGAGAAGGTTTAGATGCTCAAAAAGAAGAAGACACGAAAAAAATTATGGAAATCAATGATCAGATTAATAATTATGCGAAAAGTCGTATGCGTTATATTCTGAATTATGCTTTTACAAACAATGATAAAGAGATAACTCCATATGTAGTTACCACTGAAACATACGATGCGAATTCTCGTTTTTTAGATACAATCTATAAGCAATTAAAACCTAGAATTGCGGAATCGAAATATGGTAAAAAGTTGAAAGAATTGGTAGCGAAGCGTAAAGCTGAAGAAAACAAATAGTACTTCGACTCCGCTCAGTACGCTTTACTTAATATAAAACACCAAAGCCCGACTTTATAGAAGTTGGGCTTTTTTGTTGGAATTATTTTCTCAAAGTATCATTCACTATTTTTAACACAACTCCAATAGCAACAACATGATCTCCTTCTAGAAGTTTGAATTCCATTTTTGCTGCTAGTTGTTGCTCAAAAAGATGTGGTGACAACATATAAATTTCTGTAACAACCATTTCTCCTGGATATACTATTTTTTTCGCTATAAAATCTTGTATTCCAGAAGTCGTTTGCTCTGAAAAAGGAAATTTTATTTGTGGTCTATATCCAGAATGCACAGCCGTTTTTCTTCCGCCTTCTTCAGTAGTTTTATATGTGACTTTCGCTATAATATCTGGTGCAATAACTTGTGTTTCCATTAAAACTTTTTGACTCTATTTTCAATCATCTTCTGGACGTTTGTGGTTTTCAAAGAAACTCGGATGAAATGTTGCAGTACTGCTTTCCTTCATAATTTTTTCAGCGAAAGCTTTAGGATCAAAGTCATCATCTCTATTTAATATGTTAAGAATCACTTTTTCTACTTCTGCTGCTGTCATTTTTAAATTTGAAGTATCAATGCCTGCAATTTCTAAAAGTCCTATATAACCATACATTCCTACTTCGATTGTCCAGCCTTTCCATAGGTTTGCCAATTTTTCTTTGAAACCTCCATGTACATAATTGACGATCATCTTTTTTTGATCACAATCAATGATGACTGCATTGTACGCATCTTTTTCTACTCTTTTTGACAAATCAATCGTTGCTCTTTGGTCTATGGCGGGCAAAATCTCTGGTCCGATAAAAATAAACTCTTCTACATCATAATCATATGAGCATTTTACATATTTTTTTCCATCCTTGATGTAGATGATTATAGAAGTTTCCTTGTCGTCAACTTCTTCATTGATAAAGTCATCAAGCGTAACATCATATTCATAATCGTACTCTTGTTCTACCGTATACTTTACGTTCATTTTCTCTTCAATATCATACATTTCACGTTCAGCATAATATACGTTCCAACCATTCCATTGGTGTCGCAATAATTCTAAATAGCGTTTTCTTACAGAAGTGTATTCCAAATCATTTCCTTCCCAAAAAAGTAATTCTTTCGTGTCTTTGTCTATGTACACACAAGATTCTATCCATGGTTCACTTGTTAAGTATTCTCTTTTTTCAAATCCTTCTATAAAGTCAATAAACTTTTGAGGTCCAAGTAGTAGATCATTCGCAACTTCTATAGATCGCCAATGCGTATAATAAATTTGAGTGTGTTCTTTTGTTTTAATAACGTAATTGCCGCGTTGTCCCATAGTTTTTATGACAAATTATTTGCTTCTGAGTTCACTACTTCGAGGTAAATCTGTAAAGCAAACCTCTGAGTATTTAAATCTTTATTATCGAGTAAAAATACAAATTACCTCATCAATTTATAATTATAAAGCTTTAAAAAACGCGTAGTTATACGTTGAAAGATTCTTCAAAAAAGCGGTATTTTTAAAATCATATAAATCTAAAACTAATATACCATGAGTACTGCCCAAATTCCTCCAGGATGGAAAGGCGGATTTGCACAATCAAATCCTGCATTTGCCTATCCTACTCCAGATTTGTCTTCTTTGCCAATGTTAGACAATATGGATAATATTGATTTATTACAACGCCAGCAAGGTGTAAAATGGCCTGAATTTAGCTGGCAAACGATTCCAGGAAATGAAGCGTCAAGATGTTTTCAAATGTTTTCACCTTATATTTCCAGACTTGGGTATACCGGTAAAGGACGTGTATATTCTATTATTTGTCCGCAACAAGGCGCTTGTTCTCCAACATTTGGTTGTATGAATGTAGAAGTTACAGTAACAGGACAACGCGGTTGGGTTGATGAAACTACCAAAACTTTTTATGCAGACATGACAGTTGAAGGTACAATTTGGTTTAGTCCAAGCGCACATCAAAAAGAATGGGTTAAAAAAGCATGGGAGATTTTTAATAAGTTCGGATTAAAATTTCCAACATCTAAAGCAAATGCTATTAAAGTAAAAACACATAAATTTCAAGATCCAAGTCAGCCTATATTTCCTGTTAGTCAAGGAGAAACGGCTCGTTTTAAAAGTCCTCCATTTGCGAGACATGAAGATGAAGCTTGGAATGTAGGACATATTGACGTAGAAATTGGCGGAATTGAGCAAACGGACAACGACATCGTTAATAAATTTAATGCAATTGTCATGGATGCTTTTAATGTTGCTTCTGGAAATATGTTAAAGCAAGGAAACACCTTAACATGGAATGTATGGTTTACGCCACCTACTTTAGTAGATAGAGAAGAATGGCGCACACATGCAGAACGCTGGAGAAAATCTATTGATGAAGATCATGGAAGTCCTACAGGACCAGGAACGAAACCAAGATATTTTGATGGAAAACCTTTTGTAGCTTCTGATGCTTTTGATGTAGAGATGAAAAGCGTAATGAAAGGCGAAGTGCAAACTTTGGAAAAAACCGAAGCAAATAAAATAGAAAGTTTCTTAAAAGAACATTTTAAAGACGAATTGTAGCCAAAATATATTAAAAACAAAAAGAGATAATTTTTGTAAATCATCTCTTTTTTTATAGTATATGTGCTTTCAGTTTTACTTAGCACCATCTTTAAATTCTACTCTGGCTTTTCCTGTCAATTCACTATCTAAATACAATTCGCTTCCTTGACGTAATGGAATCATGGTTGCTTTTCCAGCTTCTAAATCGCGTGTTTGAAATACTTCTCCTCGATATTGCACACGAATAGAAAATTTGTTTTTTCCAAGGTTCTTAATCACAGCAATACTGTTTCCGTCTTTATAAGGATTAATTGCGGCATCTTGTCCAAGACCTTTTCCTGTGATACACATTCCTTGTGAAGGCTTCAATTCAAAAATTGTTTTGTCTTTTTGCGCATAAGAATGTACTGAGAAAAGTATCGCAAATAGTAAAATATATTTTTTCATTATTGAATTTATTTAGATTATTATTTTCTGACTGTAAGATACAACATATTTAAAAGGTTTTAAAAAAAGTTACTTTACAGATCACATAACTCCGATAAGTATATTAAAATTACCGTTGAATTGTTTCTATTTTGGGAATTCATGAATTCTTTTGAATGTTCTCATTACTAAACTATCTGAATTTAAAAGTTTTAATGTAATGCTGTTTTCTTCAAACTGAATATTCCAAAAACTATGACTTTTTTCTTCATTATATGGTATGAGTTGTACTTCTGGTTTGTGTCCGTGTACATTGTAAATACCGCGAATTCTAGTTTTCCCCGTTTGTATTAGAAAACGTTTGTCCCATCCTAAGTAAAAAGATGCATTTGCTATTTTTGAACTATCGAAATAATCTCCTTTTCCCACTGCGTTTTCAAGTTTCCATAAACCTAATAATTGATCTCCATAAGTTGTGGGAAGTGTTTCTATTCTTTTTAAATGAACCGTAAGTGCTTGCCCTTCTTCTTCTCTACTCCAAGTCATGATATTTTCATGGATCGTTATTTTGAATGGATCATTGGAGTCTTTCAATCCGTTGGAATTGACAATTGATAATTCTTTGGTAGTTTCATTCAAATTCCATGTTCCTATAGAATGTTGAAACCAACCATTTCCTGATTCTTGTGTAAAATTTGAATGAAATCGTACCCAACGTGCATTTGGTGTCATTTCGTTTTCACCAGCAGTAACAGTAGTAACTTGCCAAAGTCCTTGTACAGATGGTTTAGGTTTGCTTTCGCAACTCGTCAGTAAAACAAAGCCTAATAGAAGTAAGAAGTAGGTTTTCATTTTTTGGTGTTTAATTGGTTATAATGTCTAAATATTTCTTCTGAAAATAGATTTATTCGTTTGTATCGCACCAAGAATTACACCAAAATTTATTTTACGTTGTTTATTTCTAATGTTTGTAAGTTCCAGTCATACTTAGTTTGTTTTTACAACTCCAATCATCACTCCAAAATTTCCATCTTCTTGCTTATAATTCTTTGAAGGTAAATAGGTTCTAGAGACAAACCCATCAAGATATAAGGCGTTTTTGCAACCATTTTCTTTGAAAAAACTAGCAAAGTCATAGAAATTAATTCTTTCTTTACTCATCGCAAATAATAAATTTCCATTTGGCAACACGCCTACTCCATTTCGAATGTGCACACTTTTAGATCCTTTGGTGAATTTATTGTGTAACTTTCCATCAATCACCAACATTGGTCCAGATTGTGTCGCATATTTGACATTTTTTGTGCTTTTAAATGCTTTTGTCGTACAAATTACTGGATTGTTCTCTTTGTTGATATAAAAGACTCCATTAGGCTGTAAATAAAAATTACCATAAGCTTTTTCTCTGGTCACCAATGAAGATACTATTTTTTCATTTTCAATGTATAAACCCAACGGCGATTGATCTTTTTTGTACATACCGCCATTCATTGCGAAGACTAATTTTTTGTTTTCTTTTTGAAGTTGTGTTTTTAAGTTTTTAGCATTTCCATAGATTTGACCTTGCGCGTTTTTCCAATAAAAATCTACTTGCTCTTTTTTTGGATTGACTTCAAAAGCTACTATTCTAGGCGTATCACGTTGTTCTTTTGACTCTTCTTTAGCACAGAAACTTAAAAAGAATACGAGTAATATCAAGCGAGAGCTAAAAAATAGTTTTTTTAAAATCATACATTCTTTTTTAAAGAATATGAAAGATAAGGAAATTTTAGGTTTTGCTTTTCAACTGTGCTCAATGTGACAAGTTTTGAGGTAAGGAAGTTCTAAAATCAACAACCGTTAATTTTTAACGCTGAAGTTTCAGAGTACTTCTCGATACAACGAATCGGAGATTCGCCACTCGAAGTGACGTGTGATTAATGTGTTAATTTGAAAATGTAGCGATGTGCCAATTACTTTTTTAAAACAATCAGATACAAAAGAAATATTCGTGAATTCTTGATAAAAACTAGCTATTCTAAACGTTTTATATTTAAAATTTAGAATGCAACGTTTATAATTTCAAATCAATTAGTACCAGCGTTTTTTCTTCTTTTTAGAAGCTTCCGATTTACGTCCTTTTTTGTATTTGCTACCTTTCTTTTTGTGAACTTGTGGTTTTGCCTTTGGATCTAACGGATATGGATGTTCTTCTTCTACATGAATTGCTGTATTGATGAGTTGTTGAATATCTTTGATGTATTCTTTTTCATCTGCTGAACAGAAAGATAATGCCATTCCTGAAGCGCCTGCTCTTGCAGTTCTTCCTATTCTATGCACATAGGTTTCTGATACATTTGGAATGTCAAAGTTAATAACTACATCTACATTTTTGATATCTATTCCTCGTGCAGCAACATCTGTTGCAATAAAGACTCTTGCTTCTCCCTTTTTGAATGTATTTAGTGCTTCTTGTCGTAAACTTTGCGCTTTGTCTCCATGAATACTAACAGCTGTATAGTTATTTCTTAGCAACGTTTTTTCGAGCTTATCTACACCATATTTAGTTCGCCTGAAAATGATGACACTTCCTTTGATGTTATTTCTGAGTAAATGTAAACACAGTTCAATCTTTTTTGGTTTTGGCACATAATACAATACCTGATTTACTCCTTTTGCCGCTGATGAGGTTGGCGAAACTTCTACATATTCTGGTGCTTTTAAAATAGCGTTTGCTAAATGCTCTACTTTGTAAGGCATTGTTGCCGAAAACAATAAAATTTGCTTTCCATCAGGACATAAACGTTCTATTTTTTTGACATCATCGATGAATCCCATATCTAACATTAAATCGGCTTCATCTAGTACTAAGGTTTCTATATAGTCTAAATTGACAACATCTTGTTTGTGCAAATCTAGCAATCGTCCTGGCGTAGCGACTAAAATGTCTACACCTTTTTTTAGCATGTCTTTTTGTGGTTCTATCGAAGCACCACCAAAAATAACGCCTGTTCGTAAGTTTGTATATGTACTATAGGTTTTGAAGTTTTCTTCAATTTGAATGGCTAATTCCCGCGTAGGACAAACGATGAGCGCTTTTATTTTTTTTCCTTTTTTGGGCGCATCTTGCTTGTCAAATAACAATTGCAGAATAGGCAATGCATATGCAGCTGTTTTTCCTGTTCCCGTTTGTGCAGAGACAATGATATCTTTTTTGTGTAATATCACCGGAATAGCACGTTCTTGAACTAAAGTTGGTTCTGAGTAGCCTTTTTCAAATAAAGCGCGTACGATAGGTTTATTGAGTTTTAGTTCTTTGAAGTTCATGCAGCTAAAGTTTTTTAAAAACAATTTTGCACAAAGATACAGGAAGCTTCGTTTTATGCTGCTATATTTTAAAAAAACTATGGTTCTGAAATACACGATCGTTGTATTCGCCTTTTTTAAGGTTCTCATTAAACTTTAAAAAATATAATCTCCTTAGTGTAAAATGGTTATCGCTATCCAGAATTTTATTTTGATAGTACAATGCAAGTTCAACTTAAAATTAAATAGTTAAACTTAAAACCAAGTTAAATAACGTAAAAATAAGTTTGTTAACTTAAAATTAAGTTGTATAATTGTATTGCTAATTAATTATAAACTCATAAAGTAATGATCACATTAACTAAGGCAGAAGAGAAAATAATGAAGATTCTCTGGACTATTGACAAAGGTTTTATTAAAGATATCATTGAACAATATCCTAATCCAAAACCTCTTTACAATTCAGTATCAACGATTGTGAGAGTGCTTGTTCAAAAAGAAATTGTAGGTTATAAAGCTTACGGGAACTCGCACCAATATTATCCATTGATTAGTAAGGAGGAATATAGTAAAGGACAGATGAAGCGTTTAGTAACTGATTATTATAATAATTCTCTTTCGCAAGTAGTTAATTTTTTTACGGAAAGTAAAAAGCTTGATGAGAAGGAATTAGATGAAGCAATGAGAATGTTGGAAGCATTAAAAGCTAAAAAAAATGATTAAGCTTCTTATCTATTTATTAGAGTCTAGTGTCATATTAGCTGTATTTTATGGACTCTTTGTTCTAGTAATGAAGAAGGAGACTTTTTTTAACCTTAATCGTTTTTTCCTTTTGGGAATCGTTGTTTTTTCATTGTTATTGCCTTCTATGAGTTTTGATTTTAGCCAAGGTAAAATAGCTGTAATAGACAATTCTGTTGAAGAGTTTAGTAAGTTTAGATCATCTTATTACGAAAGTGCGCAAACATGGGAATATGATGTTTCTCAAGTTCCAGTTTCAACAAAAGATCCTAAAACTACAGTGATTGAGTCAGCTTCTATTGATTGGACAACTATTTTATTGAAGTTTATAATTAGCATTTATGTCATAGGAATTTTATTCTGTTTGTCTAAACTCTTTTGGAGTCTTAGAAAGCTTCGGAAAATGATTTTGATGTATCCAAAAACGCAAATTGATGACGTAACTGTTGTGAAGGTTGCGCGTCCAATTGCACCATTTTCATTTTTGAAGTATGCTTTTGTTTATGAAGGTATTACCGAAACTCTAGAACTCAATCAGATTATTACGCATGAAAAAGCGCATATTGAACAGAAACATTCTGTTGATTTAATTTTTATACAATTTTTAGCAGCTTTTCTTTGGTTTAATCCATTGATTTGGATGCTTATTAACTCTTTAAAAACAATACATGAATATATAGCAGATAAGAAAATAATTAAAGCAGGTTATTCCTTAGTTGATTACCAGACCTTACTTTTGAGTCAATTAGTTAGCAACAACTCATACGGGTTGGTACACAATTTTAATTTATCATTTATAAAAAAGAGAATAACCATGATGAAAAATAAAAGATCAGGATTTAAAGGCAAATTAAAAGTAGCGTTAACTATTACTTGTGCTATTTTATTTAGTTTATTATTATTTCAGTGTAATTCTGTGACAGAAGACAAAAAAGAAGAAGCTTCAGTCATAGCAGAAGGCGTTTGGAAAAAGTATATGGAGGATAAAGCAGCTGATACTGGCAATATACTTCCTAGAACAAAATTTGTTATTTCAAATGATATACTATCTATTAACGGAAAACCTTCTAAAATTAGTGAGCTTCCCGCTGCTCTTGAAAAAGAATTGATAGATATGCATATCTACTTTCGGGCAAGAACAGATAGTACTGCTTCTGCAGCATCTACACCTAAAAAAGCCTTATCTGGACAGCATTTTCCAGTGCGGTTAAGAATAGATGGAAATCAGAAAATGAAAAAGGTTCGAGAATTTCATACTGAACTTAGAAGATTAGATCGAAGAAAAATATTGTATTATGGAGAGACTGCTTCTGGAAAACAAATGATTCAGCCATTTTTAGTTCCTCCGATGTATTGGGCAAATCCTTCTCATGATGATACTTTACCTGTACGAATTGATTTGACAAATGCCACAATAGAAGGCAATGTAGCAACACTAAATGGTATTGAGTATCTTCAGCTGAACTTGAGTGCTTCTGGAATAGATTATAAAGAAGAAGTATACCAATTCGTAAAAAAGCATGTTGATAAAAAATCAATTGCTTATTTAATCAGTATCACATACAATGACAACGATTCATTTGAAAAATATTTAACAAATCTTGCAGATGTTTTTCAAGGTTTTGAAAAAATATATGATGTACGCTCACAAGAATTGTTTGGCAAAGACCGCCAGGAACTAAAAACAACAGAAGAATATCTCGCTATATCAGAAGGAGTTTATAAAGGAGTTTTTATAGCTGAATAATAAAAAAAATAAAGAGTATACTGAAAAAGCGAAGATGATTTACAAGGAATCATCTTCGCTTTTCGTTATGAATTATTCATTATTAGTTACTGATTATGAACTCTTCATGAATTAATATCGTTTGTAAATACATCTTGATTTTAGGTATAAAAAAAGCTCCTTTTAAAAAGGAGCTTTTTACTTTGAGCCGATGGAGGGACTCGAACCCACGACCTGCTGATTACAAATCAGCTGCTCTAGCCAGCTGAGCTACATCGGCAAAGCGGTTGCAAATATAAAAAGCTTTTTATTTTTTGCAAACCTTTTTTTTATTTTTTTAAAGACTATTGATTTTTGCTACTAAATCTGTTGCTTTTGTCTCTAAAGATTGTCTAATTCCTTTGAAGTGAGCCTTTGCATTTTCAACGCCTCTTTTGTTCGCTTCAGCTATCAATTCATCAAAGCTTTTGATAGACTCATCAATGATTGCTTCACTCTTTGCTGCATCTTCTTGAGGGTTAGCAATTTGCCATATTAAAGCCGCGTCAATGATATCTCCAAAAACGTAGTTTAAGTCCTTCTTTAAATCTCTTTTATTTGACATGATTTATTATTTTTTTGCAAATTTAAACTAAAATGGTATATAATTTGTTATAAATAACACAAATATTACAAGGTCTAATTTTATTTTTCTAGTTTTACATTGATGAACGCAATTGTACAGTTATATCGCTTATTAATGAATTGTAACACGAAAATCAAACGTGCTATGATTTGTATTCCTGTGTCGAATATGAAACGCTCGTATCGCAAGCATCAACGTAAGTATTAGTTAACAATTCTATATCTATATCATAAACTTATAAGGTGCTTTTTTCAAAGCACCTTTTTTATTTTTATAACATACATTTTTAAAACCAATTATTATGAAATACACATTAAATTTTATCAAAGAGATGATCATGAAGTTTCACTGCTTTACTCCCTATTTTGGATCTAAAGATTCCTTTGCGCCGAATGAACCAATACCTCTTTTGATACATCCTTAAATTTTTAATATTATGAACACATTAGCACAAAATAACATACAAACAAATATTCAGTTTTTAGTCACAAAGAAAGTGACCAACAGTAATGGATTTTTACATCCACATATACTTTTTGATAAGATTCAAATTGTAGCAACTTATCCTATTAGAGAATTTTATATTCATGAAGTTCCTGCTATTGTCGATTATACGTTTAAAATGACCAAAAGCGCTCGTTTAAACGATAGTTTAACAATTCAGGCACAATTGATCCAACAAGACGATAAAAAGTTAATGGTGCGCATTATGGTAACTAAACCAAAGAAGAAATCAGGCACCGAAGAGGTTATTTGTACTGCCGTTTTTGGATTTCCTTTGAAAGAGAAGCCAATACGTAAAGTTTCATGAGTTATAAGATTCCCAAGTTGTTTATTGCTTGGGATTTTTTTTTGATTTGTTAGACTTGTTAGACTTGTTAGACTTGTTAGACTTATTAGAAACTACAAATTTTGAAGCATTTCTCGATACAACAAATCATAGATTTGTCACTCGAAATGACGAATGAAAATTCGAAGTGCTATTTTATATATACTTCTAGGAGTTCAGAAGTCTCTTCTGTAGTTATTTTTATATTTTTTATGGAAGCTGGCACTAATAGCGTTTCCCCAAACTTAAGTGTTTCTTTGTAGTTAGCTGTTTCAAAGGTTACGTTCCCTTTTACACACATGTAAATTACAAATGAATCTTTGTCATCATGATTTATCGTAACTTCTCCTTTGAACGGTATCAGATTTGTGGTAAAGTAAGGACAATTTACAATGGTGGTAGCTTCGTTTTGCGTTTCTTTGTAGTGTGTTTTGTAGTTTTCGTGTAATGTGTAATCGATTGCATCTAGAGCTAACGCTGTGTGCAGTTCTCTTGAGTTTCCTTGCGCATCTACTCTATTCCAGTCATAGATACGATAGGTAATATCTGAAGTTTGTTGAATTTCTGCTAAGACAATTCCGCCGCCAATGGCATGAATTCTGCCCGTAGGCAAAAAATATACATCTCCTTTTTGAACTTCTTCAAAGTTGAGAATTTCTGTAAGTGTATTGTTTTCTAGATGTTCTTGATAGGTTTCTTTAGTTACTTCCTGATTGAAACCAACCATAAGTTTTGCACCTTTATCCGCTTGCATAACATACCACATTTCCGTTTTCCCAAATGAATTGTGTCGCTCTTTTGCTAATTGATCATTTGGATGTACTTGAATAGATAAGTCGCTTTTAGCATCGATATATTTGATTAGTAATGGAAATTTTGTCCCAAAGGTATCGTATACTTTTTTTCCTAATAGTTGTTCTTGAAACGTTTGACTAAGTTCTTGTAATGTTTTTCCTTTTAACTCTCCTTCTGCTACAACCGATGGTTCTCCTTTTACGTCTGAGATTTCCCAGCTTTCGCCAATAGCTTCACCTGTGATGTTTTTGTGAAGTTGCGTTTGCAATTTGTTTCCGCCCCAAATGCGTTCTTTGTAGATTGGTTGAAATTTTAAGGGATATAGATTCATAATGTTATTCTCCTGTGTATTTTACAAAGTTTCTTGGTGTTTCGTATAAGACAACTTCCAAATCGAGAGCTGTGCTTATATGCGCTCTGAGTTTGTTCCAAATGACAACTACAATGTTTTCTGCGGTTGGATTTAGATTTTTGAACTCAGGAACATCCAAATTTAAATTTTTATGATCGAAAGCATCTTCTACTTCCGAGCGAATTAGGTCTTTGAGTACTTTTACATCCATCACAAAACCAGTGTCTGGATTTATGGGTCCAGTAACACTTACGATAAGTTCGTAGTTGTGTCCGTGATAGTTTGGATTGTTACATTTACCAAAGACTTCGTTGTTTTTTGCATCGTCCCAATCTGGTCGATATAATCTGTGTGCAGCGTTAAAATGTGCTCTCCTACTTACCGTAACTTTCATGTGTCTATATTATTTGTCTTCTATTGGTTACATGCTGTTCGCTATTAACCATTCCCTTTGGTGATAAACTTTTTAACATGCTCGTTTCATATATCAACTTTTATGTGTTCGTAAAATTTATCAAATATAATTTTAAACCACGCTGTGTATATGTCAGGATTTGCGGCAATATCATTTTTTACTGCTTGTACATCCATCCATTTCCACGAAGCAACTTCATCTGGATTGATTACTGGTTTATCATTGTACGTTCCTAGCATTACATGATCGTATTCATGTTCTGTTAATCCATTGTCAAAAGGCGCTTTGTATATGAACGAAACTGCTTCCACAAGTTCGGTAACAAAACCCATTTCTTCTTGTAGTCTTCGTTTACCTGCACTTATGTTGCTTTCACCTTCACGTTGATGACTACAACAGGTATTTGTCCACAAGCCTGGAGAGTGATATTTGTGTAAGGCGCGTTGTTGTAACATAAGTTCGCCTTTATCGTTTAGGATGAATACTGAAAATGCTCTGTGAAGCAATGCTTTTTCATGCGCCTCAATTTTTTCCATGAGACCAATTTGCTCGTCATTTTCGTTTACTAAGATTACGTTTTCTTTTGTCATATTTTTTGTTGGGACACAAATTTACAAAATAGCTTACTGGGAATATGATACTTGTTTCCTATTTTTTAGTTAAAATTAACATAAGTTTTTGAATATTCTTTTTGAAAGACAAACAATATATTTCGTATGAACAAAAAAGCATCCTACGATGTGTAGGATGCTTTTTGTGTATTTTTATGTTTGATTTTACTTTTCTACGACGATAAATTCACTTCGTCTATTCAGTTGGTGTTCTTCTTCGCTACATTTTACACCATTGCTACATTTGTTTACTAAGCGCTCTTCGCCATAGCCATCTCCTGTAAGTCTACTTCTATCAATTCCTCTAGATATGATATACTCAAGTGTAGATTTGTTACGTCGTTGCGATAGTTTTTTGTTGTAAGCATCTCTACCACGACTATCTGTATGCGAGCGTACGTCTATTTTTAGTGTTGGATACTTCTTCATTACTACTACTACTTTTTCTAATTCTGCAGCAGCATCAGGACGAATATTAGCTTTATCGAAGTCAAAGTAAATAATTGGAATGTTGAGTGTTACTGCTAAATCGTCTCCAATTTCAAAAGGTATTTCTTCTTTCTCTAATAGTAATGTTACTTCTCGTAATCCTGCTTCTTCTTGTTTTGGCATTAATGCTTCCGCAGAATTGTAATCTTTTTTAGAAGCTCTTACAAAGTATACTTCGTTACAGTCTAAAATTGTTGAGAATCTGAATTTCCCTTGTTCGTCACTGTACGTATTGTCTAATTCTTTATTGTCTTTGTCAAATAATTTCACATTAGCGCCAGCAATAATTTCATTGGTTTTATCGTCTTTTACAACACCTGCAATTTCTTGTTCGCACGTCCATTGAATTGGTTTTGTTTCAATGAAAGAATAAATATCGTCATCTCCTTGTCCACCTTCTCGATTGGAGGCAAAATATCCTTTTTTTGTTTTCGTATTGATGATGAATGAGAAATCATCTACTGGACTGTTTACTGGTTCTCCTACGTTGTATATTGTTTGTTCTTCATCATCTAGTTGCATGACAAAAATATCCAATCCTCCAAGACCTACATGTCCATCTGAAGAGAAGTATAATTCATTATCTTGACTTACAAATGGAAAGTTTTCTCTGGCTTCAGTGTTGATTCCTTTTCCTAAGTTTTTTGGTTCTCCAAAAGTTCCATCATCATTAATATCAACCACAAATAAATCTGACTGACCAATTGTTCCTGGCATGTCTGAAGCGAAATACAACTTTTTTTCGTCTACGCTTAACGCTGGATGTGCTACAGAATATAAGTCACTGTTGAATGGTAATTCTTCAATGTTTGTCCAACGATCACCATCACGTGTCGCTCTGAATATTTTTAATTTGTTGATTCCTTTTCTATCTTTTTTGTATTTCCCTTTGTAATAGTTGTTACGCGTAAAATACATAGTGTTTCCATCTTTTGTGAAAACTGTTGTTGATTCGTGATATTTTGTATTTAATTTTCCTGAAAATTTATCTACGTTTGATAGGCTTCCGTTATCAGCAACTTCTGCACCGTATAAATCTAAGAATGGACGAGAATTCCACTTGTGATTTGATCGTCTTGCTACACCTGTATCTCTAGCTGAAGAGAATACCAAGTTGTTTTCTAAGTAGAATGATGGAGCAAAGTCTGAATATTTTGAGTTTACACCTAAATTCGTGATTCGAAAACGTCCAGATTGTTCTTCTATTTGATCTAAATAGTTACGTGTATTTATAAATTTATTTGCTCTGATATCACTTCCAGTTAGCTTATTGAACTGTTGCATTTTTTCATCAGATTCTGCGTAACGTTTTTCTGCTTTTAAGGCTTGTGAATAACGGAAATAATATTCTGGAGCTACTTCTTCACCAAGTTTAAATAACTCTCCATACCATTTGGACGCATTGATTAGGTCTGCATTAAAATAGTATGCATTTCCTAGTTTTTCAAATAGTTCTTTTGATTTGTATCCTTCTGCTGCGACTTCTTCATAGATTTCTATGGCATTGATAAAGGCATAGCTATCATATTTTTTGTCTGCTTTTTCAAGTTTTCGTTCTTGAGCATAACCCATCAATACGAATAAACTTAATACAGTGTATATTATATATTTTTTTCGTGTCATCATTGTTGGTTTTAGAAGAATCTTGGTGAGATTATTTTGTCACGGTTATTGAATAGTTCGAAACGTAAAAAGACTTCATAAGAACCGTCATTAAATTGTGTATTTCCAAGTTCGGTGGTTTCTCTATCGTATGCAAATCCAATCATAAAGCTATCTGAGAGCTGTAATCCTACAAGTCCACTAAATGCGGCGCTCCATCTGTAGGCAGCTCCAAGCGTAACTTTTTCATTGATTAAGAAGTTTGCTGATAAATCTGCTTGTAATGGCGCTCCAGAAACTGCTTTGAATAGTACAGCTGGTTTGAACTTTACGCTATCACTCATGTCAAATACATATCCTCCAATTAGATAAAAGTTGATACGTTCTTTGGCCACTGAAAGCGAAGATTCGTCAAAATGTTTTGTTTCTAATAAGTTTGGTGCAGATAGACCAACATACCATTTTTCTGAGTTTCTATAGTAAATTCCGGCTCCTACATTTGGAGAGAATTTGTTATCAATATTACTCTGTAATAAAGCATCATTAGGACTGTATTCATTTAAACAGTTAAAACATACATCTAATAAATGTCCTCCTGCTTTTACACCGAAAGAGAGTTTTCCTTCTTCAGATGTTCTTACTGTATACGAAAAATCAATATCAAAGTAAGTTTCATCTGTTGGACCTAATTGATCATTAACGATTGAGACTCCTAATCCTACGTTTCCTTTTTTTCCTATTGGTGTATGTAGGTTAAGTGTTTGCGTACGTGGCGCACCTTCTAAACCTACCCATTGTGAACGATGCAATCCTGCAATACTTAATACACCTCTCGATCCTGCATAGGCTGGATTGACAGTTATGGTGTTATACATGTATTGCGTATACTGAGCGTCCTGCTGTCCGTAACTTTCAAATGAAAATACAGTACTCAATAAGACTATGATGATGATGATTTTATTTCTCATTATAGTATGGTATGTTTTTGTTTATTAGTTATAGCGTACATACTACCGAAATAGTATGTACGCCTGTGTTGTTTATCGTTGTATGTATAAGTAACCGGCTTTACTTTTGTTTACACCGTTGGCTACATAATCAACAACGTAGTAATATGTTCCTACTGGTAACAGTTTGTTTTTCTGAATTGTAACTCGACCATTAGATGTACCGTTGAAATAGTTTCCATTTTGGCCATATCCTTGTGTCTCGTACACTAAAACTCCCCATCTGTTATAGATACGTACTGTATTGTCTGGGAACATTTCAATATTTCTAATCGTAAATACATCGTTGTCTCCATCTCCGTTTGGCGTTACCGCATTGAAGATTTCTAAGTCATCTTCTACGTCATCCGAATTGTTAACGTCTAAGAAGTTTGGAAGTCCATCTCCATCTTCATCATCTGTACCATCTGGTCCGTTTGGTATTCCGTCACCGTCACAATCTCCATCTATCCATTCTTGACTAGGATTTAATGTAATGTCATCTACATTTAAGTCACATGGATCGTTTGGATCTGTTGGATCGTCTCCGTTTGGTGGATTCAACTCATCTCCGTTACTAACTCCGTCTCCATCACAGTCTGCTGCCAAGTAATCATCACTTTGAGCAAGTGTGGTATCATCTATATTAAGATCACACGGATCATTAGGATCTGTTGGATCGTCTCCGTTTGGTGGATTCAACTCATCTCCGTTGCTAACTCCGTCTCCATCACAATCAGCTGCCAAGTAGTCACCTTCTGGTGTTACTGTAATATCACCTGCATTAGAATCACATGGATCGTTTGGATCTGTTGGATCATCTCCATTTGGTGGATTCAACTCATCTCCATTAGTTACTCCATCGCCATCACAATCTGCAGCTAAGTAGTCTCCTGTTTGAGTTACACTCACATCATCTGCGTTAGAATCACATGGATCGTTTGGATCTGTTGGATCATCTCCATTTGGTGGATTCAACTCGTCTTCATTAGTTACTCCATCGCCATCACAGTCGGCAGCTAAGTAGTCGCCTGAAGGTGTTGTACTCACATCGCCTGCGTTAGAATCACATGGATCGTTTGGATCTGTTGGATCATCTCCGTTTGGTGGATTCAACTCATCTCCATTGGTTACTCCATCGCCATCACAATCTGCAGCTAAATAGTCTCCTTCTGGTGTTACTGTAATATCACCTGCATTAGAATCACATGGATCGTTTGGATCTGTTGGATCATCTCCATTTGGTGGATTCAACTCGTCTCCGTTAGTTACTCCATCGCCATCACAATCTGCAGCTAAGTAATCTCCTGTTTGTGCTACACTGATATCACCTGCATTAGAATCACATGGATCGTTTGGATCTGTTGGATCATCTCCATTTGGTGGATTCAACTCGTCTCCATTGGTTACTCCATCGCCATCACAATCTGCAGCTAAGTAATCTCCTGTTTGTGCTACACTGATATCTCCTGCATTGAAGTCACATGGATCGTTTGGATCTGTTGGTGTGTCTCCGTTTGGTGGATTCAACTCATCTCCATTGGTTACTCCATCTCCATCACAGTCTGCAGCTAAGTAATCTCCTGTTTGTGCTACGCTGATATCTCCTACATTGAAGTCACATGGATCGTTTGGATCTGTTGGTGTGTCTCCATTTGGTGGATTCAACTCATCTCCATTGGTTACTCCGTCTCCATCACAATCTGCAGCTAAGTAATCTCCTGTTTGTGCTACACTGATATCTCCTACATTCAAGTCACATGGATCGTTTGGATCTGTTGGTGTGTCTCCGTTTGGTGGATTCAACTCGTCTCCGTTAGTTACTCCATCGCCATCACAATCGGCAGCTAAGTAGTCTCCTGTTTGTGCTACACTGATATCTCCTACATTCAAGTCACATGGATCATTTGGATCTGTTGGTGTGTCTCCGTTTGGTGGATTCAACTCGTCTCCGTTAGTTACTCCATCGCCATCACAGTCGGCAGCTAAGTAATCTCCTGTTTGTGCTACACTGATATCTCCTACATTCAAGTCACATGGATCATTTGGATCTGTTGGTGTGTCTCCATTTGGTGGATTCAACTCATCTCCATTAGTTACTCCATCTCCATCACAGTCTGCAGCTAAGTAGTCTCCTGTTTGTGCTACACTGATATCTCCTACATTCAAGTCACATGGATCATTTGGATCTGTTGGTGTGTCTCCATTTGGTGGATTCAACTCATCTCCATTGGTTACTCCATCTCCATCACAGTCTGCAGCTAAGTAATCGCCTGTTTGTGCTACACTAATGTCTCCTGCATTGAAGTCACATGGATCGTTTGGATCTGTTGGTGTGTCTCCATTTGGTGGATTCAACTCGTCTCCGTTAGTTACTCCATCGCCATCACAATCTGCAGCTAAGTAATCTCCTGTTTGCGCTACACTGATATCTCCTACATTCAAGTCACATGGATCATTTGGATCTGTTGGTGTGTCTCCATTTGGTGGATTCAACTCATCTCCGTTAGTTACTCCATCGCCATCACAGTCAGCAGCTAAGTAATCTCCTGTTTGTGCTACACTGATATCTCCTACATTCAAGTCACATGGATCATTTGGATCTGTTGGTGTGTCTCCATTTGGTGGATTCAACTCATCTCCATTGGTTACTCCATCGCCATCACAGTCTGCAGCTAAGTAATCTCCTGTTTGTGCTACACTGATGTCTCCTGTATTCAAGTCACACGGATCGTTTGGATCTGTTGGTGTGTCTCCATTTGGTGGATTCAACTCGTCTCCATTAGTTACTCCATCTCCATCACAGTCTGCAGCTAAGTAATCTCCTGTTTGTGCTACACTGATGTCTCCTGTATTGAAGTCACATGGATCATTTGGATTTGTTGGTGTGTCTCCATTTGGTGGATTCAACTCGTCTCCATTGGTTACTCCATCGCCATCACAGTCTGCAGCTAAGTAATCTCCTGTTTGTGCTACACTGATATCTCCTACATTCAAGTCACATGGATCATTTGGATCTGTTGGTGTGTCTCCATTTGGTGGATTCAACTCGTCTCCGTTAGTTACTCCATCGCCATCACAATCTGCAGCTAAGTAATCTCCTGTTTGTGCTACACTGATATCTCCTACATTCAAGTCACATGGATCATTTGGATCTGTTGGTGTGTCTCCGTTTGGTGGATTCAACTCATCTCCGTTAGTTACTCCATCGCCATCACAGTCAGCAGCTAAGTAGTCTCCTGTTTGTGCTACACTGATATCTCCTACATTCAAGTCACATGGATCATTTGGATCTGTTGGTGTGTCTCCATTTGGTGGATTCAACTCGTCTCCATTGGTTACTCCATCTCCATCACAGTCTGCAGCTAAGTAATCTCCTGTTTGTGCTACACTGATATCTCCTACATTCAAGTCACATGGATCATTTGGATCTGTTGGTGTGTCTCCATTTGGTGGATTCAACTCATCTCCATTAGTTACTCCATCGCCATCACAGTCTGCAGCTAAGTAATCGCCTGTTTGTGCTACACTGATATCTCCTACATTCAAGTCACATGGATCGTTTGGATCTGTTGGTGTGTCTCCGTTTGGTGGATTCAATTCATCTCCGTTAGTTACTCCATCGCCATCACAATCTGCAGCTAAGTAATCTCCTGTTTGCGCTACACTGATATCTCCTGTATTGAAGTCACATGGATCGTTTGGATCTGTTGGTGTGTCTCCGTTTGGTGGATTCAACTCGTCTCCGTTAGTTACTCCATCGCCATCACAATCTGCAGCTAAGTAATCTCCTGTTTGCGCTACACTGATATCTCCTACATTCAAGTCACATGGATCGTTTGGATCTGTTGGTGTGTCTCCATTTGGTGGATTCAACTCGTCTCCATTAGTTACTCCATCTCCATCACAGTCTGCAGCTAAGTAATCTCCTGTTTGTGCTACACTGATGTCTCCTGTATTGAAGTCACATGGATCATTTGGATTTGTTGGTGTGTCTCCATTTGGTGGATTCAACTCGTCTCCATTGGTTACTCCATCGCCATCACAGTCTGCAGCTAAGTAATCTCCTGTTTGTGCTACACTGATATCTCCTACATTCAAGTCACATGGATCATTTGGATCTGTTGGTGTGTCTCCATTTGGTGGATTCAACTCGTCTCCGTTAGTTACTCCATCGCCATCACAATCTGCAGCTAAGTAATCTCCTGTTTGTGCTACACTGATATCTCCTACATTCAAGTCACATGGATCATTTGGATCTGTTGGTGTGTCTCCGTTTGGTGGATTCAACTCATCTCCGTTAGTTACTCCATCGCCATCACAGTCAGCAGCTAAGTAGTCTCCTGTTTGTGCTACACTGATATCTCCTACATTCAAGTCACATGGATCATTTGGATCTGTTGGTGTGTCTCCATTTGGTGGATTCAACTCGTCTCCATTGGTTACTCCATCTCCATCACAGTCTGCAGCTAAGTAATCGCCTGTTTGTGCTACACTGATATCTCCTACATTCAAGTCACATGGATCATTTGGATCTGTTGGTGTGTCTCCATTTGGTGGATTCAACTCATCTCCATTAGTTACTCCATCGCCATCACAGTCTGCAGCTAAGTAATCTCCTGTTTGTGCTACACTGATATCTCCTACATTCAAGTCACATGGATCGTTTGGATCTGTTGGTGTGTCTCCGTTTGGTGGATTCAATTCATCTCCGTTAGTTACTCCATCGCCATCACAATCTGCAGCTAAGTAATC
Source organism: Kordia sp. (assembly GCF_965224175.1). Classification (GTDB taxonomy): domain Bacteria; phylum Bacteroidota; class Bacteroidia; order Flavobacteriales; family Flavobacteriaceae; genus Kordia. The sequence continues at coordinate 4,774,819 of NZ_OZ245041.1, read as the reverse complement.
TCCTGTTTGCGCTACACTGATATCTCCTGTATTGAAGTCACATGGATCGTTTGGATCTGTTGGTGTGTCTCCGTTTGGTGGATTCAACTCGTCTCCGTTAGTTACTCCATCGCCATCACAATCTGCAGCTAAGTAATCTCCTGTTTGCGCTACACTGATATCTCCTACATTCAAGTCACATGGATCATTTGGATCTGTTGGTGTGTCTCCATTTGGTGGATTCAACTCATCTCCATTGGTTACTCCATCTCCATCACAGTCTGCAGCTAAGTAATCTCCTGTTTGTGCTACGCTGATATCTCCTACATTGAAGTCACATGGATCGTTTGGATCTGTTGGTGTGTCTCCATTTGGTGGATTCAACTCATCTCCATTGGTTACTCCGTCTCCATCACAATCTGCAGCTAAGTAATCTCCTGTTTGTGCTACACTGATGTCTCCTGTATTCAAGTCACACGGATCGTTTGGATCTGTTGGTGTGTCTCCATTTGGTGGATTCAACTCGTCTCCGTTAGTTACTCCATCGCCATCACAGTCTGCAGCTAAGTAATCTCCTGTTTGTGCTACACTGATATCTCCTACATTCAAGTCACATGGATCATTTGGATCTGTTGGTGTGTCTCCGTTTGGTGGATTCAACTCATCTCCGTTAGTTACTCCATCGCCATCACAGTCAGCAGCTAAGTAGTCTCCTGTTTGTGCTACACTGATATCTCCTACATTCAAGTCACATGGATCATTTGGATCTGTTGGTGTGTCTCCATTTGGTGGATTCAACTCATCTCCATTAGTTACTCCATCGCCATCACAGTCTGCAGCTAAGTAATCTCCTGTTTGTGCTACACTGATATCTCCTACATTCAAGTCACATGGATCATTTGGATCTGTTGGTGTGTCTCCATTTGGTGGATTCAACTCATCTCCATTAGTTACTCCATCGCCATCACAGTCTGCAGCTAAGTAATCTCCTGTTTGTGCTACACTGATATCTCCTACATTCAAGTCACATGGATCATTTGGATCTGTTGGTGTGTCTCCGTTTGGTGGATTCAATTCATCTCCATTAGTTACTCCATCGCCATCACAGTCTGCAGCTAAGTAATCGCCTGTTTGTGCTACACTGATATCTCCTACATTCAAGTCACATGGATCGTTTGGATCTGTTGGTGTGTCTCCGTTTGGTGGATTCAATTCATCTCCGTTAGTTACTCCATCGCCATCACAATCTGCAGCTAAGTAATCTCCTGTTTGCGCTACACTGATATCTCCTGTATTGAAGTCACATGGATCGTTTGGATCTGTTGGTGTGTCTCCGTTTGGTGGATTCAACTCGTCTCCGTTAGTTACTCCATCGCCATCACAATCTGCAGCTAAGTAATCTCCTGTTTGCGCTACACTGATATCTCCTACATTCAAGTCACATGGATCATTTGGATCTGTTGGTGTGTCTCCATTTGGTGGATTCAACTCATCTCCGTTAGTTACTCCATCGCCATCACAGTCAGCAGCTAAGTAATCTCCTGTTTGTGCTACACTGATATCTCCTACATTCAAGTCACATGGATCATTTGGATCTGTTGGTGTGTCTCCATTTGGTGGATTCAACTCATCTCCATTGGTTACTCCATCGCCATCACAATCTGCAGCTAAGTAATCTCCTGTTTGTGCTACACTGATGTCTCCTGTATTCAAGTCACACGGATCGTTTGGATCTGTTGGTGTGTCTCCATTTGGTGGATTCAACTCGTCTCCATTAGTTACTCCATCTCCATCACAGTCTGCAGCTAAGTAATCTCCTGTTTGTGCTACACTGATATCTCCTACATTCAAGTCACATGGATCATTTGGATCTGTTGGTGTGTCTCCGTTTGGTGGATTCAACTCATCTCCGTTAGTTACTCCATCGCCATCACAGTCAGCAGCTAAGTAGTCTCCTGTTTGTGCTACACTGATATCTCCTACATTCAAGTCACATGGATCATTTGGATCTGTTGGTGTGTCTCCATTTGGTGGATTCAACTCATCTCCATTAGTTACTCCATCGCCATCACAGTCTGCAGCTAAGTAATCTCCTGTTTGTGCTACACTGATATCTCCTACATTCAAGTCACATGGATCATTTGGATCTGTTGGTGTGTCTCCATTTGGTGGATTCAACTCATCTCCATTAGTTACTCCATCGCCATCACAGTCTGCAGCTAAGTAATCTCCTGTTTGTGCTACACTGATATCTCCTACATTCAAGTCACATGGATCATTTGGATCTGTTGGTGTGTCTCCGTTTGGTGGATTCAATTCATCTCCATTAGTTACTCCATCGCCATCACAGTCTCCGCTAGGATCTGAAGTACATATGTCGTTATCAATAATAGTTACTGTTCCACTTGGGTCTGTATTAGCCGTGTTGCCACTAGTTACTATTCCATCTACGTTAAATACTTCATCGTTTTCTTCTACTAAATCATCGGTAATTGGTACACTCACACTGCTACTAGTCTGTCCCGCTGGGATAGTCACCGTAACGGTAGTGCTGGTGTAATCACTTGGACTTGTAGCGCTGTTATCATTGGTAGTGATACTGATAATTGTATCCTCGCTACTTGGCGTGTCAATACTCACGGGTACCGTTGCCGATCCAGCATCTTCATCGACAATCACATCGCCGATGGTCACCACTGGAGTACCATCGTTGTCATTGATCGTTACCGTTCCACTTGGATCTGTATTTGACGTGTTACCGCTAGTTACGGTTCCATCAACACTAAAGTCTTCTGATGGCTCGTCAATACTATCTTCGGTAATTGGAATCGATACCGTAGTGCTGGTCTGTCCCGCTGGAATCGTTGCCGTAACTGTAGTCTCTGTATAATCTGCAGTGCCTGCTGTGCCACTGGTAGTGGTCACACTCACTACTGTATCTTCTTCACTTGGGTTGCTTATGGTAATTGGAACTACGGCGTTTCCATCTCCTTCATCTACCGTTACATCTCCAATGGTGATACTTGGCGTATCATTATCATTGATGGTTACCGTTCCACTTGGGTCTGTATTTGATGTGTTTCCACTTACTACCGTTCCATCAACACTCAAATCTTCAGTGTCTTCTCCAATCATATCATCGATAATCGGCACACTCACACTGCTACTAGTCTGTCCCGCTGGGATAGTCACTGTAACGGTAGTGCTGGTGTAATCACTTGGACTTGCAGCGCTGTTATCATTGGTGGTGATACTGATAATTGTATCCTCGCTACTTGGCGTGTCAATACTCACGGGTACCGTTGCCGATCCAGCATCTTCATCGACAATCACATCGCCGATGGTCACCACTGGAGTACCATCGTTGTCAGTAATCGTTACCGTTCCACTTGGATCTGTATTTGACGTGTTGCCACTGGTTACGCTTCCATCAACACTAAAGTCTTCTGATGGCTCATCAATACTATCTTCGGTAATTGGAATCGATACCGTAGTGCTGGTCTGTCCCGCTGGAATCGTTGCCGTTACTGTAGTCTCTGTATAATCTGCAGTGCCTGCTGTGCCACTGGTAGTGGTTACACTCACTACTGTATCTTCTTCACTTGGGTTGCTTATGGTAATTGGAACTACGGCGTTTCCATCTCCTTCATCTACCGTTACATCTCCAATGGTGATACTTGGCGTATCATTATCATTGATCGTTACCGTTCCACTTGGGTCTGTATTTGATGTGTTTCCACTTACTACCGTTCCATCAACACTTAAATCCTCAGTGTCTTCCCCAATCATATCATCGATAATTGCTACACTCACACTGCTACTAGTCTGTCCCGCTGGGATGGTCACTGTAACGGTAGTGCTGGTGTAATCACTTGGACTTGCAGCGCTGTTATCATTGGTAGTGATACTGATAATTGTCTCCTCGCTACTTGGCGTGTCAATACTCACGGGTACCGTTGCCGATCCAGCATCTTCATCGACAATCACATCGCCGATAGTTACCACTGGAGTACCATCGTTGTCATTGATCGTTACCGTTCCACTTGGATCTGTATTTGACGTGTTACCGCTAGTTACGGTTCCATCAACACTAAAGTCTTCTGATGGCTCGTCAATACTATCTTCGGTAATTGGAATCGATACCGTAGTGCTGGTCTGTCCCGCTGGAATCGTTGCCGTAACTGTAGTCTCTGTATAATCAGCTGTTCCTGCTGTTCCACTGGTAGTGGTCACACTAACCACTGTATCTTCTTCACTTGGGTTGCTTATGGTAATTGGAACTACGGCGTTTCCATCGCCTTCATCTACCGTTACATCTCCAATGGTGATACTTGGCGTATCATTATCATTGATCGTCACCGTTCCACTTGGGTCTGTATTAGACGTGTTGCCACTTGTTACCGTTCCATCAACACTTAAATCCTCAGTGTCTTCTCCAATCATATCATCGATAATCGGCACACTCACACTGCTACTAGTCTGTCCCGCTGGGATGGTCACCGTAACGGTAGTGCTGGTGTAATCACTTGGACTTGTAGCGCTGTTATCATTGGTAGTGATACTGATAATTGTATCCTCGCTACTTGGCGTGTCAATACTCACGGGTACCGTTGCCGATCCAGCATCTTCATCGACAATCACATCTCCGATGGTCACCACTGGAGTACCATCATTGTCAGTAATCGTTACCGTTCCACTTGGATCTGTATTTGACGTGTTACCGCTAGTTACGGTTCCATCAACACTAAAGTCTTCTGATGGCTCGTCAATACTATCTTCGGTAATTGGAATCGATACCGTAGTGCTGGTCTGTCCCGCTGGAATCGTTGCCGTAACTGTAGTCTCTGTATAATCTGCAGTGCCTGCTGTGCCACTGGTAGTGGTCACACTCACTACTGTATCTTCTTCACTTGGGTTGCTTATGGTAATTGGAACTACGACGTTTCCATCTCCTTCATCTACCGTTACATCTCCAATGGTGATACTTGGCGTATCATTATCATTGATAGTCACCGTTCCACTTGGGTCTGTATTTGATGTGTTTCCACTTACTACCGTTCCATCAACACTTAAATCCTCAGTGTCTTCCCCGATCATATCATCGATAATTGCTACACTCACACTGCTACTAGTCTGTCCCGCTGGGATAGTCACTGTAACGGTAGTACTGGTGTAATCACTTGGACTTGCAGCGCTGTTATCATTGGTAGTGATACTGATAATTGTATCCTCGCTACTTGGCGTGTCAATACTCACGGGTACCGTTGCCGATCCAGCATCTTCATCGACAATCACATCTCCGATGGTCACCACTGGAGTACCATCATTGTCAGTAATCGTTACCGTTCCACTTGGATCTGTATTAGAAGTGTTGCCACTAGTTACGCTTCCATCAACACTAAAGTCTTCTGATGGCTCGTCAATACTATCTTCGGTAATTGGAATCGATACCGTAGTGCTGGTCTGTCCCGCTGGAATCGTTGCCGTAACTGTAGTCTCTGTATAATCTGCAGTGCCTGCTGTGCCACTGGTAGTGGTCACACTCACTACTGTATCTTCTTCACTTGGGTTGCTTATGGTAATTGGAACTACGACGTTTCCATCTCCTTCATCTACCGTTACATCTCCAATGGTGATACTTGGCGTATCATTATCATTGATAGTCACCGTTCCACTTGGGTCTGTATTTGATGTGTTGCCACTTGTCACGGTTCCATCAACACTTAAATCCTCAGTGTCTTCCCCGATCATATCATCGATAATTGCTACACTCACACTGCTACTAGTCTGTCCCGCTGGGATAGTCACCGTAACGGTAGTGCTGGTGTAATCACTTGGACTTGTAGCGCTGTTATCATTGGTAGTGATACTGATAATTGTATCCTCGCTACTTGGCGTGTCAATACTCACGGGTACCGTTGCCGATCCAGCATCTTCATCGACAATCACATCGCCGATAGTTACCACTGGAGTACCATCGTTGTCATTGATCGTTACCGTTCCACTTGGATCTGTATTTGACGTGTTACCGCTAGTTACGGTTCCATCAACACTAAAGTCTTCTGATGGCTCGTCAATACTATCTTCGGTAATTGGAATCGATACCGTAGTGCTGGTCTGTCCAGCTGGAATCGTTGCCGTAACTGTAGTCTCTGTATAATCTGCAGTGCCTGCTGTGCCACTGGTAGTGGTCACACTCACTACTGTATCTTCTTCACTTGGGTTGCTTATGGTAATTGGAACTACGGCGTTTCCATCGCCTTCATCTACCGTTACATCTCCAATGGTGATACTTGGCGTATCATTATCATTGATCGTCACCGTTCCACTTGGGTCTGTATTAGACGTGTTGCCACTTGTTACCGTTCCATCAACACTTAAATCCTCAGTGTCTTCTCCAATCATATCATCGATAATCGGCACACTCACACTGCTACTAGTCTGTCCCGCTGGGATGGTCACCGTAACGGTAGTGCTGGTGTAATCACTTGGACTTGTAGCGCTGTTATCATTGGTAGTGATACTGATAATTGTATCCTCGCTACTTGGCGTGTCAATACTCACGGGTACCGTTGCCGATCCAGCATCTTCATCGACAATCACATCTCCGATGGTCACCACTGGAGTACCATCATTGTCAGTAATCGTTACCGTTCCACTTGGATCTGTATTTGACGTGTTACCGCTAGTTACGGTTCCATCAACACTAAAGTCTTCTGATGGCTCGTCAATACTATCTTCGGTAATTGGAATCGATACCGTAGTGCTGGTCTGTCCAGCTGGAATCGTTGCCGTAACTGTAGTCTCTGTATAATCTGCAGTGCCTGCTGTGCCACTGGTAGTGGTCACACTCACTACTGTATCTTCTTCACTTGGGTTGCTTATGGTAATTGGAACTACGACGTTTCCATCTCCTTCATCTACCGTTACATCTCCAATGGTGATACTTGGCGTATCATTATCATTGATAGTCACCGTTCCACTTGGGTCTGTATTTGATGTGTTTCCACTTGTCACGGTTCCATCAACACTTAAATCCTCAGTGTCTTCCCCGATCATATCATCGATAATTGCTACACTCACACTGCTACTAGTCTGTCCCGCTGGGATAGTCACCGTAACGGTAGTGCTGGTGTAATCACTTGGACTTGTAGCGCTGTTATCATTGGTAGTGATACTGATAATTGTATCCTCGCTACTTGGCGTGTCAATACTCACGGGTACCGTTGCCGATCCAGCATCTTCATCGACAATCACATCGCCGATAGTTACCACTGGAGTACCATCGTTGTCATTGATCGTTACCGTTCCACTTGGATCTGTATTAGCCGTGTTGCCACTAGTTACGCTTCCATCAACACTAAAGTCTTCTGATGGCTCATCAATACTATCTTCGGTAATTGGAATCGATACCGTAGTACTGGTCTGTCCCGCTGGAATCGTTGCCGTTACTGTAGTCTCTGTATAATCTGCAGTGCCTGCGGTGCCACTGGTAGTGGTTACACTCACTACTGTATCTTCTTCACTTGGGTTGCTTATGGTAATTGGAACTACTGCGTTTCCATCTCCTTCATCTACCGTTACATCTCCAATGGTGATACTTGGCGTATCATTATCATTGATCGTTACTGTTCCACTTGGGTCTGTATTTGATGTGTTTCCACTTGTCACGGTTCCATCAACACTTAAATCCTCAGTGTCTTCCCCAATCATATCATCGATAATTGCTACACTCACACTGCTACTAGTCTGTCCCGCTGGGATAGTCACTGTAACGGTAGTACTGGTGTAATCACTTGGACTTGCAGCGCTGTTATCATTGGTAGTGATACTGATAATTGTATCCTCGCTACTTGGCGTGTCAATACTCACGGGTACCGTTGCCGATCCAGCATCTTCATCGACAATCACATCTCCGATGGTCACCACTGGAGTACCATCATTGTCAGTAATCGTTACCGTTCCACTTGGATCTGTATTTGACGTGTTACCGCTAGTTACGCTTCCATCAACACTAAAGTCTTCTGATGGCTCGTCAATACTATCTTCAGTAATTGGAATCGATACCGTAGTGCTGGTCTGTCCCGCTGGAATCGTTGCCGTAACTGTAGTCTCTGTATAATCAGCTGTTCCTGCTGTTCCACTGGTAGTGGTCACACTAACCACTGTATCTTCTTCACTTGGGTTGCTTATGGTAATTGGAACTACGGCGTTTCCATCGCCTTCATCTACCGTTACATCTCCAATGGTGATACTTGGCGTATCATTATCATTGATCGTCACCGTTCCACTTGGGTCTGTATTAGACGTGTTGCCACTTGTTACCGTTCCATCAACACTTAAATCCTCAGTGTCTTCTCCAATCATATCATCGATAATCGGCACACTCACACTGCTACTAGTCTGTCCCGCTGGGATGGTCACCGTAACGGTAGTGCTGGTGTAATCACTTGGACTTGTAGCGCTGTTATCATTGGTAGTGATACTGATAATTGTATCCTCGCTACTTGGCGTGTCAATACTCACGGGTACCGTTGCCGATCCAGCATCTTCATCGACAATCACATCTCCGATGGTCACCACTGGAGTACCATCATTGTCAGTAATCGTTACCGTTCCACTTGGATCTGTATTTGACGTGTTACCGCTAGTTACGGTTCCATCAACACTAAAGTCTTCTGATGGCTCGTCAATACTATCTTCGGTAATTGGAATCGATACCGTAGTGCTGGTCTGTCCAGCTGGAATCGTTGCCGTAACTGTAGTCTCTGTATAATCTGCAGTGCCTGCTGTGCCACTGGTAGTGGTCACACTCACTACTGTATCTTCTTCACTTGGGTTGCTTATGGTAATTGGAACTACGACGTTTCCATCTCCTTCATCTACCGTTACATCTCCAATGGTGATACTTGGCGTATCATTATCATTGATAGTCACCGTTCCACTTGGGTCTGTATTTGATGTGTTTCCACTTACTACCGTTCCATCAACACTTAAATCCTCAGTGTCTTCCCCGATCATATCATCGATAATTGCTACACTCACACTGCTACTAGTCTGTCCCGCTGGGATAGTCACCGTAACGGTAGTGCTGGTGTAATCACTTGGACTTGTAGCGCTGTTATCATTGGTAGTGATACTGATAATTGTATCCTCGCTACTTGGCGTGTCAATACTCACGGGTACCGTTGCCGATCCAGCATCTTCATCGACAATCACATCGCCGATAGTTACCACTGGAGTACCATCGTTGTCATTGATCGTTACCGTTCCACTTGGATCTGTATTTGACGTGTTACCGCTAGTTACGGTTCCATCAACACTAAAGTCTTCTGATGGCTCGTCAATACTATCTTCGGTAATTGGAATCGATACCGTAGTGCTGGTCTGTCCAGCTGGAATCGTTGCCGTAACTGTAGTCTCTGTATAATCTGCAGTGCCTGCTGTGCCACTGGTAGTGGTCACACTCACTACTGTATCTTCTTCACTTGGGTTGCTTATGGTAATTGGAACTACGGCGTTTCCATCTCCTTCATCTACCGTTACATCTCCAATGGTGATACTTGGCGTATCATTATCATTGATAGTCACCGTTCCACTTGGGTCTGTATTTGATGTGTTACCACTTGTTACCGTTCCATCAACACTTAAATCCTCAGTGTCTTCCCCAATCATATCATCGATAATCGCTACACTCACACTGCTACTAGTCTGTCCCGCTGGGATGGTCACTGTAACGGTAGTGCTGGTGTAATCACTTGGACTTGTAGCGCTGTTATCATTGGTGGTGATACTGATAATTGTATCCTCACTACTTGGCGTGTCAATACTCACGGGTACCGTTGCCGATCCAGCATCTTCATCGACAATCACATCGCCGATAGTTACCACTGGAGTACCATCGTTGTCATTGATCGTTACCGTTCCACTTGGATCTGTATTTGACGTGTTACCGCTAGTTACGCTTCCATCAACACTAAAGTCTTCTGATGGCTCGTCAATACTATCTTCGGTAATTGGAATCGATACCGTAGTGCTGGTCTGTCCCGCTGGAATCGTTGCCGTTACTGTAGTCTCTGTATAATCTGCAGTGCCTGCGGTGCCACTGGTAGTGGTTACACTCACTACTGTATCTTCTTCACTTGGGTTGCTTATAGTAATTGGAACTACTGCGTTTCCATCTCCTTCATCTACCGTTACATCTCCAATGGTGATACTTGGCGTATCATTATCATTGATAGTCACCGTTCCACTTGGGTCTGTATTTGATGTGTTACCACTTGTTACCGTTCCATCAACACTTAAATCCTCAGTGTCTTCCCCAATCATATCATCGATAATCGGCACACTCACACTGCTACTAGTCTGTCCCGCTGGGATGGTCACTGTAACGGTAGTACTGGTGTAATCACTTGGACTTGCAGCGCTGTTATCATTGGTAGTGATACTGATAATTGTATCCTCACTACTTGGCGTGTCAATACTCACGGGTACCGTTGCCGATCCAGCATCTTCATCGACAATCACATCTCCGATGGTCACCACTGGAGTACCATCATTGTCAGTGATCGTTACCGTTCCACTTGGATCTGTATTTGAGGTGTTGCCGCTGGTTACGCTTCCATCAACACTAAAGTCTTCTGATGGCTCATCAATACTATCTTCGGTAATTGGAATCGATACCGTAGTGCTGGTCTGTCCCGCTGGAATCGTTGCCGTAACTGTAGTCTCTGTATAATCTGCAGTGCCTGCTGTGCCACTGGTAGTGGTCACACTCACTACTGTATCTTCTTCACTTGGGTTGCTTATGGTAATTGGAACTACGGCGTTTCCATCGCCTTCATCTACCGTTACATCTCCAATGGTGATACTTGGCGTATCATTATCATTGATCGTTACCGTTCCACTTGGGTCTGTATTTGATGTGTTTCCACTTGTCACGGTTCCATCAACACTTAAATCCTCAGTGTCTTCCCCGATCATATCATCGATAATCGGCACACTCACACTGCTACTAGTCTGTCCCGCTGGGATAGTCACTGTAACGGTAGTGCTGGTGTAATCACTTGGACTTGCAGCGCTGTTATCATTGGTAGTGATACTGATAATTGTCTCCTCGCTACTTGGCGTGTCAATACTCACGGGTACCGTTGCCGATCCAGCATCTTCATCGACAATCACATCTCCGATGGTCACCACTGGAGTACCATCATTGTCAGTGATCGTTACCGTTCCACTTGGATCTGTATTTGACGTGTTACCGCTAGTTACGGTTCCATCAACACTAAAGTCTTCTGATGGCTCGTCAATACTATCTTCGGTAATTGGAATCGATACCGTGGTGCTGGTCTGTCCAGCTGGAATCGTTGCCGTTACTGTAGTCTCTGTATAATCTGCAGTGCCTGCTGTGCCACTGGTAGTGGTTACACTCACTACTGTATCTTCTTCACTTGGGTTGCTTATGGTAATTGGAACTACGGCGTTTCCATCTCCTTCATCTACCGTTACATCTCCAATGGTGATACTTGGCGTATCATTATCATTGATAGTCACCGTTCCACTTGGGTCTGTATTAGCCGTGTTTCCACTTACTACCGTTCCATCAACGCTTAAATCCTCAGTGTCTTCTCCAATCATATCATCGATAATCGCTACACTCACACTGCTACTAGTCTGTCCCGCTGGGATAGTCACTGTAACGGTAGTGCTGGTGTAATCACTTGGACTTGTAGCGCTGTTATCATTGGTGGTGATACTGATAATTGTATCCTCACTACTTGGCGTGTCAATACTCACGGGTACCGTTGCCGATCCAGCATCTTCATCGACAATCACATCTCCGATGGTCACCACTGGAGTACCATCATTGTCAGTAATCGTTACCGTTCCACTTGGATCTGTATTTGACGTGTTGCCACTAGTTACGCTTCCATCAACACTAAAGTCTTCTGATGGCTCATCAATACTATCTTCGGTAATTGGAATCGATACCGTAGTACTGGTCTGTCCCGCTGGAATCGTTGCCGTTACTGTAGTCTCTGTATAATCTGCAGTGCCTGCGGTGCCACTGGTAGTGGTTACACTCACTACTGTATCTTCTTCGCTTGGGTTGCTTATAGTAATTGGAACTACGGCGTTTCCATCTCCTTCATCTACCGTTACATCTCCAATGGTGATACTTGGCGTATCATTATCATTGATAGTCACCGTTCCACTTGGGTCTGTATTTGATGTGTTACCACTTGTCACGGTTCCATCAACACTTAAATCCTCAGTGTCTTCCCCGATCATATCATCGATAATCGCTACACTCACACTGCTACTAGTCTGTCCCGCTGGGATGGTCACTGTAACGGTAGTGCTGGTGTAATCACTTGGACTTGTAGCGCTGTTATCATTGGTAGTGATACTAATGACTGTATCCTCGCTACTTGGCGTGTCAATACTCACGGGTACCGTTGCCGATCCAGCATCTTCATCTACAATCACATCTCCGATGGTCACCACTGGAGTACCATCATTGTCAGTAATCGTTACCGTTCCACTTGGATCTGTATTTGACGTGTTACCGCTAGTTACGCTTCCATCAACACTAAAGTCTTCTGATGGCTCATCAATACTATCTTCGGTAATTGGAATCGATACCGTAGTACTGGTCTGTCCCGCTGGAATCGTTGCCGTTACTGTAGTCTCTGTATAATCTGCAGTGCCTGCGGTGCCACTGGTAGTGGTTACACTCACTACTGTATCTTCTTCACTTGGGTTGCTTATGGTAATTGGAACTACTGCGTTTCCATCTCCTTCATCTACCGTTACATCTCCAATGGTGATACTTGGCGTATCATTATCATTGATCGTTACCGTTCCACTTGGGTCTGTATTTGATGTGTTTCCACTTACTACCGTTCCATCAACACTTAAATCTTCAGTGTCTTCCCCAATCATATCATCGATAATTGCTACACTCACACTGCTACTAGTCTGTCCCGCTGGGATAGTCACCGTAACGGTAGTGCTGGTGTAATCACTTGGACTTGCAGCGCTGTTATCATTGGTAGTGATACTAATGACTGTATCCTCACTACTTGGCGTGTCAATACTCACGGGTACCGTTGCCGATCCAGCATCTTCATCGACAATCACATCTCCGATGGTCACCACTGGAGTACCATCATTGTCAGTGATCGTTACCGTTCCACTTGGATCTGTATTTGACGTGTTACCGCTAGTTACGGTTCCATCAACACTAAAGTCTTCTGATGGCTCGTCAATACTATCTTCGGTAATTGGAATCGATACCGTAGTGCTGGTCTGTCCCGCTGGAATCGTTGCCGTTACTGTAGTCTCTGTATAATCTGCAGTGCCTGCTGTGCCACTGGTAGTGGTTACACTCACTACTGTATCTTCTTCACTTGGGTTGCTTATAGTAATTGGAACTACGGCGTTTCCATCTCCTTCATCTACCGTTACATCTCCAATGGTGATACTTGGCGTATCATTATCATTGATCGTTACCGTTCCACTTGGGTCTGTATTTGATGTGTTTCCACTTACTACCGTTCCATCAACGCTTAAATCCTCAGTGTCTTCCCCAATCATATCATCGATAATCGCTACACTCACACTGCTACTAGTCTGTCCCGCTGGGATGGTCACTGTAACGGTAGTGCTGGTGTAATCACTTGGACTTGTAGCGCTGTTATCATTGGTGGTGATACTGATAATTGTATCCTCACTACTTGGCGTGTCAATACTCACGGGTACCGTTGCCGATCCAGCATCTTCATCGACAATCACATCGCCGATGGTCACCACTGGAGTACCATCATTGTCAGTGATCGTTACCGTTCCACTTGGATCTGTATTTGACGTGTTGCCACTGGTTACGCTTCCATCAACACTAAAGTCTTCTGATGGCTCATCAATACTATCTTCGGTAATTGGAATCGATACCGTAGTGCTGGTCTGTCCCGCTGGAATCGTTGCCGTTACTGTAGTCTCTGTATAATCTGCAGTGCCTGCTGTGCCACTGGTAGTGGTTACACTCACTACTGTATCTTCTTCACTTGGGTTGCTTATGGTAATTGGAACTACGGCGTTTCCATCTCCTTCATCTACCGTTACATCTCCAATGGTGATACTTGGCGTATCATTATCATTGATCGTTACCGTTCCACTTGGGTCTGTATTTGATGTGTTTCCACTTACTACCGTTCCATCAACACTTAAATCCTCAGTGTCTTCCCCAATCATATCATCGATAATTGCTACACTCACACTGCTACTAGTCTGTCCCGCTGGGATGGTCACTGTAACGGTAGTGCTGGTGTAATCACTTGGACTTGCAGCGCTGTTATCATTGGTAGTGATACTGATAATTGTCTCCTCGCTACTTGGCGTGTCAATACTCACGGGTACCGTTGCCGATCCAGCATCTTCATCGACAATCACATCGCCGATAGTTACCACTGGAGTACCATCGTTGTCATTGATCGTTACCGTTCCACTTGGATCTGTATTTGACGTGTTACCGCTAGTTACGGTTCCATCAACACTAAAGTCTTCTGATGGCTCGTCAATACTATCTTCGGTAATTGGAATCGATACCGTAGTGCTGGTCTGTCCCGCTGGAATCGTTGCCGTTACTGTAGTCTCTGTATAATCTGCAGTGCCTGCGGTGCCACTGGTAGTGGTTACACTCACTACTGTATCTTCTTCACTTGGGTTGCTTATAGTAATTGGAACTACTGCGTTTCCATCTCCTTCATCTACCGTTACATCTCCAATGGTGATACTTGGCGTATCATTATCATTGATGGTTACCGTTCCACTTGGGTCTGTATTTGATGTGTTTCCACTTACTACCGTTCCATCAACGCTTAAATCCTCAGTGTCTTCTCCAATCATATCATCGATAATCGCTACACTCACACTGCTACTAGTCTGTCCCGCTGGGATGGTCACTGTAACGGTAGTGCTGGTGTAATCACTTGGACTTGTAGCGCTGTTATCATTGGTGGTGATACTGATAATTGTATCCTCACTACTTGGCGTGTCAATACTCACGGGTACCGTTGCCGATCCAGCATCTTCATCGACAATCACATCTCCGATGGTCACCACTGGAGTACCATCATTGTCAGTAATCGTTACCGTTCCACTTGGATCTGTATTAGCCGTGTTGCCACTAGTTACGCTTCCATCAACACTAAAGTCTTCTGATGGCTCATCAATACTATCTTCGGTAATTGGAATCGATACCGTAGTACTGGTCTGTCCCGCTGGAATCGTTGCCGTTACTGTAGTCTCTGTATAATCTGCAGTGCCTGCGGTGCCACTGGTAGTGGTTACACTCACTACTGTATCTTCTTCACTTGGGTTGCTTATGGTAATTGGAACTACTGCGTTTCCATCTCCTTCATCTACCGTTACATCTCCAATGGTGATACTTGGCGTATCATTATCATTGATAGTCACCGTTCCACTTGGGTCTGTATTTGATGTGTTTCCACTTGTCACGGTTCCATCAACACTTAAATCCTCAGTGTCTTCCCCGATCATATCATCGATAATTGCTACACTCACACTGCTACTAGTCTGTCCCGCTGGGATAGTCACCGTAACGGTAGTGCTGGTGTAATCACTTGGACTTGTAGCGCTGTTATCATTGGTAGTGATACTGATAATTGTATCCTCGCTACTTGGCGTGTCAATACTCACGGGTACCGTTGCCGATCCAGCATCTTCATCGACAATCACATCGCCGATAGTTACCACTGGAGTACCATCGTTGTCATTGATCGTTACCGTTCCACTTGGATCTGTATTTGACGTGTTACCGCTAGTTACGGTTCCATCAACACTAAAGTCTTCTGATGGCTCGTCAATACTATCTTCGGTAATTGGAATCGATACCGTAGTGCTGGTCTGTCCAGCTGGAATCGTTGCCGTAACTGTAGTCTCTGTATAATCTGCAGTGCCTGCTGTGCCACTGGTAGTGGTCACACTCACTACTGTATCTTCTTCACTTGGGTTGCTTATGGTAATTGGAACTACTGCGTTTCCATCTCCTTCATCTACCGTTACATCTCCAATGGTGATACTTGGCGTATCATTATCATTGATCGTTACTGTTCCACTTGGGTCTGTATTTGATGTGTTACCACTTGTTACCGTTCCATCAACACTTAAATCCTCAGTGTCTTCCCCGATCATATCATCGATAATTGCTACACTCACACTGCTACTAGTCTGTCCCGCTGGGATAGTCACTGTAACGGTAGTACTGGTGTAATCACTTGGACTTGCAGCGCTGTTATCATTGGTAGTGATACTGATAATTGTATCCTCGCTACTTGGCGTGTCAATACTCACGGGTACCGTTGCCGATCCAGCATCTTCATCGACAATCACATCTCCGATGGTCACCACTGGAGTACCATCATTGTCAGTAATCGTTACCGTTCCACTTGGATCTGTATTAGAAGTGTTGCCACTAGTTACGCTTCCATCAACACTAAAGTCTTCTGATGGCTCGTCAATACTATCTTCGGTAATTGGAATCGATACCGTAGTGCTGGTCTGTCCCGCTGGAATCGTTGCCGTAACTGTAGTCTCTGTATAATCTGCAGTGCCTGCTGTGCCACTGGTAGTGGTCACACTCACTACTGTATCTTCTTCACTTGGGTTGCTTATGGTAATTGGAACTACGACGTTTCCATCTCCTTCATCTACCGTTACATCTCCAATGGTGATACTTGGCGTATCATTATCATTGATAGTCACCGTTCCACTTGGGTCTGTATTTGATGTGTTTCCACTTGTCACGGTTCCATCAACACTTAAATCCTCAGTGTCTTCCCCGATCATATCATCGATAATTGCTACACTCACACTGCTACTAGTCTGTCCCGCTGGGATAGTCACCGTAACGGTAGTGCTGGTGTAATCACTTGGACTTGTAGCGCTGTTATCATTGGTAGTGATACTGATAATTGTATCCTCGCTACTTGGCGTGTCAATACTCACGGGTACCGTTGCCGATCCAGCATCTTCATCGACAATCACATCGCCGATAGTTACCACTGGAGTACCATCGTTGTCATTGATCGTTACCGTTCCACTTGGATCTGTATTAGCCGTGTTGCCACTAGTTACGCTTCCATCAACACTAAAGTCTTCTGATGGCTCATCAATACTATCTTCGGTAATTGGAATCGATACCGTAGTACTGGTCTGTCCCGCTGGAATCGTTGCCGTTACTGTAGTCTCTGTATAATCTGCAGTGCCTGCGGTGCCACTGGTAGTGGTTACACTCACTACTGTATCTTCTTCACTTGGGTTGCTTATGGTAATTGGAACTACTGCGTTTCCATCTCCTTCATCTACCGTTACATCTCCAATGGTGATACTTGGCGTATCATTATCATTGATCGTTACTGTTCCACTTGGGTCTGTATTTGATGTGTTACCACTTGTTACCGTTCCATCAACACTTAAATCCTCAGTGTCTTCCCCAATCATATCATCGATAATTGCTACACTCACACTGCTACTAGTCTGTCCCGCTGGGATAGTCACTGTAACGGTAGTACTGGTGTAATCACTTGGACTTGCAGCGCTGTTATCATTGGTAGTGATACTGATAATTGTATCCTCGCTACTTGGCGTGTCAATACTCACGGGTACCGTTGCCGATCCAGCATCTTCATCGACAATCACATCTCCGATGGTCACCACTGGAGTACCATCATTGTCAGTAATCGTTACCGTTCCACTTGGATCTGTATTTGACGTGTTACCGCTAGTTACGCTTCCATCAACACTAAAGTCTTCTGATGGCTCGTCAATACTATCTTCAGTAATTGGAATCGATACCGTAGTGCTGGTCTGTCCCGCTGGAATCGTTGCCGTAACTGTAGTCTCTGTATAATCAGCTGTTCCTGCTGTTCCACTGGTAGTGGTCACACTAACCACTGTATCTTCTTCACTTGGGTTGCTTATGGTAATTGGAACTACGGCGTTTCCATCGCCTTCATCTACCGTTACATCTCCAATGGTGATACTTGGCGTATCATTATCATTGATCGTCACCGTTCCACTTGGGTCTGTATTAGACGTGTTGCCACTTGTTACCGTTCCATCAACACTTAAATCCTCAGTGTCTTCTCCAATCATATCATCGATAATCGGCACACTCACACTGCTACTAGTCTGTCCCGCTGGGATGGTCACCGTAACGGTAGTGCTGGTGTAATCACTTGGACTTGTAGCGCTGTTATCATTGGTAGTGATACTGATAATTGTATCCTCGCTACTTGGCGTGTCAATACTCACGGGTACCGTTGCCGATCCAGCATCTTCATCGACAATCACATCTCCGATGGTCACCACTGGAGTACCATCATTGTCAGTAATCGTTACCGTTCCACTTGGATCTGTATTTGACGTGTTACCGCTAGTTACGGTTCCATCAACACTAAAGTCTTCTGATGGCTCGTCAATACTATCTTCGGTAATTGGAATCGATACCGTAGTGCTGGTCTGTCCAGCTGGAATCGTTGCCGTAACTGTAGTCTCTGTATAATCTGCAGTGCCTGCTGTGCCACTGGTAGTGGTCACACTCACTACTGTATCTTCTTCACTTGGGTTGCTTATGGTAATTGGAACTACGACGTTTCCATCTCCTTCATCTACCGTTACATCTCCAATGGTGATACTTGGCGTATCATTATCATTGATAGTCACCGTTCCACTTGGGTCTGTATTTGATGTGTTTCCACTTACTACCGTTCCATCAACACTTAAATCCTCAGTGTCTTCCCCGATCATATCATCGATAATTGCTACACTCACACTGCTACTAGTCTGTCCCGCTGGGATAGTCACCGTAACGGTAGTGCTGGTGTAATCACTTGGACTTGTAGCGCTGTTATCATTGGTAGTGATACTGATAATTGTATCCTCGCTACTTGGCGTGTCAATACTCACGGGTACCGTTGCCGATCCAGCATCTTCATCGACAATCACATCGCCGATAGTTACCACTGGAGTACCATCGTTGTCATTGATCGTTACCGTTCCACTTGGATCTGTATTTGACGTGTTACCGCTAGTTACGGTTCCATCAACACTAAAGTCTTCTGATGGCTCGTCAATACTATCTTCGGTAATTGGAATCGATACCGTAGTGCTGGTCTGTCCAGCTGGAATCGTTGCCGTAACTGTAGTCTCTGTATAATCTGCAGTGCCTGCTGTGCCACTGGTAGTGGTCACACTCACTACTGTATCTTCTTCACTTGGGTTGCTTATGGTAATTGGAACTACGGCGTTTCCATCTCCTTCATCTACCGTTACATCTCCAATGGTGATACTTGGCGTATCATTATCATTGATAGTCACCGTTCCACTTGGGTCTGTATTTGATGTGTTACCACTTGTTACCGTTCCATCAACACTTAAATCCTCAGTGTCTTCCCCAATCATATCATCGATAATCGCTACACTCACACTGCTACTAGTCTGTCCCGCTGGGATGGTCACTGTAACGGTAGTGCTGGTGTAATCACTTGGACTTGTAGCGCTGTTATCATTGGTGGTGATACTGATAATTGTATCCTCACTACTTGGCGTGTCAATACTCACGGGTACCGTTGCCGATCCAGCATCTTCATCGACAATCACATCGCCGATAGTTACCACTGGAGTACCATCGTTGTCATTGATCGTTACCGTTCCACTTGGATCTGTATTTGACGTGTTACCGCTAGTTACGCTTCCATCAACACTAAAGTCTTCTGATGGCTCGTCAATACTATCTTCGGTAATTGGAATCGATACCGTAGTGCTGGTCTGTCCCGCTGGAATCGTTGCCGTTACTGTAGTCTCTGTATAATCTGCAGTGCCTGCGGTGCCACTGGTAGTGGTTACACTCACTACTGTATCTTCTTCACTTGGGTTGCTTATAGTAATTGGAACTACTGCGTTTCCATCTCCTTCATCTACCGTTACATCTCCAATGGTGATACTTGGCGTATCATTATCATTGATAGTCACCGTTCCACTTGGGTCTGTATTTGATGTGTTACCACTTGTTACCGTTCCATCAACACTTAAATCCTCAGTGTCTTCCCCAATCATATCATCGATAATCGGCACACTCACACTGCTACTAGTCTGTCCCGCTGGGATGGTCACTGTAACGGTAGTACTGGTGTAATCACTTGGACTTGCAGCGCTGTTATCATTGGTAGTGATACTGATAATTGTATCCTCACTACTTGGCGTGTCAATACTCACGGGTACCGTTGCCGATCCAGCATCTTCATCGACAATCACATCTCCGATGGTCACCACTGGAGTACCATCATTGTCAGTGATCGTTACCGTTCCACTTGGATCTGTATTTGAGGTGTTGCCGCTGGTTACGCTTCCATCAACACTAAAGTCTTCTGATGGCTCATCAATACTATCTTCGGTAATTGGAATCGATACCGTAGTGCTGGTCTGTCCCGCTGGAATCGTTGCCGTAACTGTAGTCTCTGTATAATCTGCAGTGCCTGCTGTGCCACTGGTAGTGGTCACACTCACTACTGTATCTTCTTCACTTGGGTTGCTTATGGTAATTGGAACTACGGCGTTTCCATCGCCTTCATCTACCGTTACATCTCCAATGGTGATACTTGGCGTATCATTATCATTGATCGTTACCGTTCCACTTGGGTCTGTATTTGATGTGTTTCCACTTGTCACGGTTCCATCAACACTTAAATCCTCAGTGTCTTCCCCGATCATATCATCGATAATCGGCACACTCACACTGCTACTAGTCTGTCCCGCTGGGATAGTCACTGTAACGGTAGTGCTGGTGTAATCACTTGGACTTGCAGCGCTGTTATCATTGGTAGTGATACTGATAATTGTCTCCTCGCTACTTGGCGTGTCAATACTCACGGGTACCGTTGCCGATCCAGCATCTTCATCGACAATCACATCGCCGATGGTCACCACTGGAGTACCATCATTGTCAGTGATCGTTACCGTTCCACTTGGATCTGTATTTGACGTGTTACCGCTAGTTACGGTTCCATCAACACTAAAGTCTTCTGATGGCTCGTCAATACTATCTTCGGTAATTGGAATCGATACCGTGGTGCTGGTCTGTCCAGCTGGAATCGTTGCCGTTACTGTAGTCTCTGTATAATCTGCAGTGCCTGCGGTGCCACTGGTAGTGGTTACACTCACTACTGTATCTTCTTCACTTGGGTTGCTTATAGTAATTGGAACTACTGCGTTTCCATCTCCTTCATCTACCGTTACATCTCCAATGGTGATACTTGGCGTATCATTGTCATTGATGGTTACCGTTCCACTTGGGTCTGTATTTGATGTGTTTCCACTTACTACCGTTCCATCAACGCTTAAATCCTCAGTGTCTTCTCCAATCATATCATCGATAATCGCTACACTCACACTGCTACTAGTCTGTCCCGCTGGGATGGTCACTGTAACGGTAGTGCTGGTGTAATCACTTGGACTTGTAGCGCTGTTATCATTGGTGGTGATACTGATAATTGTATCCTCACTACTTGGCGTGTCAATACTCACGGGTACCGTTGCCGATCCAGCATCTTCATCGACAATCACATCTCCGATGGTCACCACTGGAGTACCATCATTGTCAGTAATCGTTACCGTTCCACTTGGATCTGTATTAGCCGTGTTGCCACTAGTTACGCTTCCATCAACACTAAAGTCTTCTGATGGCTCATCAATACTATCTTCGGTAATTGGAATCGATACCGTAGTACTGGTCTGTCCCGCTGGAATCGTTGCCGTTACTGTAGTCTCTGTATAATCTGCAGTGCCTGCGGTGCCACTGGTAGTGGTTACACTCACTACTGTATCTTCTTCACTTGGGTTGCTTATGGTAATTGGAACTACTGCGTTTCCATCTCCTTCATCTACCGTTACATCTCCAATGGTGATACTTGGCGTATCATTATCATTGATCGTTACTGTTCCACTTGGGTCTGTATTTGATGTGTTACCACTTGTTACCGTTCCATCAACACTTAAATCCTCAGTGTCTTCCCCGATCATATCATCGATAATTGCTACACTCACACTGCTACTAGTCTGTCCCGCTGGGATAGTCACTGTAACGGTAGTACTGGTGTAATCACTTGGACTTGCAGCGCTGTTATCATTGGTAGTGATACTGATAATTGTATCCTCGCTACTTGGCGTGTCAATACTCACGGGTACCGTTGCCGATCCAGCATCTTCATCGACAATCACATCTCCGATGGTCACCACTGGAGTACCATCATTGTCAGTAATCGTTACCGTTCCACTTGGATCTGTATTAGAAGTGTTGCCACTAGTTACGCTTCCATCAACACTAAAGTCTTCTGATGGCTCGTCAATACTATCTTCGGTAATTGGAATCGATACCGTAGTGCTGGTCTGTCCCGCTGGAATCGTTGCCGTAACTGTAGTCTCTGTATAATCTGCAGTGCCTGCTGTGCCACTGGTAGTGGTCACACTCACTACTGTATCTTCTTCACTTGGGTTGCTTATGGTAATTGGAACTACGACGTTTCCATCTCCTTCATCTACCGTTACATCTCCAATGGTGATACTTGGCGTATCATTATCATTGATAGTCACCGTTCCACTTGGGTCTGTATTTGATGTGTTTCCACTTGTCACGGTTCCATCAACACTTAAATCCTCAGTGTCTTCCCCGATCATATCATCGATAATTGCTACACTCACACTGCTACTAGTCTGTCCCGCTGGGATAGTCACCGTAACGGTAGTGCTGGTGTAATCACTTGGACTTGTAGCGCTGTTATCATTGGTGGTGATACTGATAATTGTATCCTCGCTACTTGGCGTGTCAATACTCACGGGTACCGTTGCCGATCCAGCATCTTCATCGACAATCACATCTCCGATGGTCACCACTGGAGTACCATCATTGTCAGTGATCGTTACCGTTCCACTTGGATCTGTATTTGACGTGTTACCGCTAGTTACGGTTCCATCAACACTAAAGTCTTCTGATGGCTCGTCAATACTATCTTCGGTAATTGGAATCGATACCGTAGTGCTGGTCTGTCCCGCTGGAATCGTTGCCGTTACTGTAGTCTCTGTATAATCTGCAGTGCCTGCGGTGCCACTGGTAGTGGTTACACTCACTACTGTATCTTCTTCACTTGGGTTGCTTATGGTAATTGGAACTACGGCGTTTCCATCGCCTTCATCTACCGTTACATCTCCAATGGTGATACTTGGCGTATCATTATCATTGATCGTTACCGTTCCACTTGGGTCTGTATTAGCCGTGTTGCCACTTACTACCGTTCCATCAACGCTTAAATCCTCAGTGTCTTCCCCGATCATATCATCGATAATCGGCACACTCACACTGCTACTAGTCTGTCCCGCTGGGATGGTCACTGTAACGGTAGTGCTGGTGTAATCACTTGGACTTGTAGCGCTGTTATCATTGGTAGTGATACTGATAATTGTATCTACTGAGCTCGGTGCATCTAAGGTTACTGGCACACTTGCTGTTCCGTCTGTCTCGTCTACTGTCACATCACCAATCGTTACCATTGGAATTACACATGCGGAAGTATCTCCACTATCAGTTACAGCTGTAGTAGTTCCTTGTTGTGCTGAGGAACCTCCAACTTGTGGAACACCATTCCCATCTACATTATCACCTAAACTATCATCCGTTCCTGGATTTACTAAATCTGACACACCAAACGCACCTGCTCCTTCTATTGCATCTGCACAACCATCTCCATCACTATCTGTATCTAAATGATCTGCAATTCCATCTGCATCACTATTTACATCATCACAATATGTAAGTTCAAACAATTGCATTGTCACATTTCCTGCTGGATTAGAACCTCCATCTTTTCCTGCAACGAATGTTATTTGATCAATAGGTCCATTTGAAGAAACTATTACACTATTATTTGGGGCATTTTGTCCAGTAGTAAACGTACTTAATACTGATTGACCAGTAATTACGAATTGACCAGCTGGTAAGTTATTATTAGAAACTGTTAAAGGAACATTTGTTCCTCCTAAAGTAGCTAAAAAATCTACTCTATCATTAAAATCTAATCCTCCCCATTTAAACTCTACATTGTAAACAGGTTCTGAAAATGTAAGTGTATATACTGCCACACTTACTGATGATGCATTCTCTGGATAATATGATCCGTTTGGAAAATTTGTATTGTTTGGTTGAACGTTAATATATGTTCCATCTACTCCTCCTACAGGTCCTTGACTAGATACTCCAGATGCCCAAACAGCTCCATTTGTTACTTGATATGCAAAAGTAGCGGTCACATCTCCAAAAGGATAAAGATTTCCTTCACTTCCTGATCCAGTCCCTCCATTGGTTCCGGTATCAACGTTTGTAAAACTTTCACTTAAAGCAACATAAGGTGTAGTAGGACAAGAAAATTCCTGAACATCTAAAATACCATCATTGTCGTCATCGTCGTCACATCCATCTGGAACTAAATCTCCATCATTATCAGCTGAATCATCATAGCCATTACAAACATCATTTGCATCGATTACACCATCATTATCTTCATCACATTGACCAAAAGAATCAAAAGCTCTAGCATCTTTAGAAGTTCCTACAACTTGTCCTGTTGTTGTATCTACATTGTTTGGAACTCCCGTTGCTGGGTCTACTGTTCCTGTTAACATATCGCTTCCATCTATAGAGTTGGCCAATAAGTTATCTCCTCCTTCTAATGCATCTGGACATCCATCACCGTCACTATCTGTGTCTAAAAAGTCTGGTGTACCGTCGCCATCTGTATCTACTACTGGACATGAATCAAATGACATTTCTAATACATCAGATCCATTACCATCTAGACCTTCACCCGTAACTTGGAAGGTTAGTGTTGTTACTCTACCATATATTTGAATACTACCCGCTGCTGTACCAAATCTAGCTGAATCTGCATCACCCGATAAAACTATTGGGGTTCCAGAACCTAGGTTTTGATTAGGATTACGGTAGAATTGCTTTGAACTTACTATTAATTGATTGTTACCTGAAATTTTTGCCATTGATAAATCTGCATTTTGCAGTGTCCATAATGACGTATTTGATATATAGTTTCCTGAAGGCACTTGACTGTTTCCTCCTAGTCTGTCTATGTGTATAATTGGATTGTATACAGGTTGAGCATATGTTATTGTCACCGTACCTGTTACAGCATCATCTGAAGCTGCATTTAGTGATTCTGCAGTAGTATCCCAAGAGAATAAGAATTCTAAAGAGTTTGATCCTTCTACTATTGCATCAGAGAAGAAAGAATCTGAAGTCATTGTACCATTTGGTGTGTATGCTACGATTCCTCCTGCTGGAATTGTACTTCCTACAGAAACACCAATGGTTCCTGCCGTGTTGTTGTATGGATTGCTTCCTGTCCAAGCTCCAGATGTTATTGGTCTTGAAGCACAAACGTTTTCATTATCATCTATAATTCCGTCATTATCATTATCGATATCAATAATATCTACTACATTATCGTTATCTGTATCAACTGCTGAAGATGTCGAACATGCAGCAGGCGGTGCTACAGTTACATCTACTAGTTGACAAGATCCGTCTGCATCATCTGTAACTGTAAATGTTATGTTTCCTCCTGAAATTGCAAATGGTCCAAATTGCTGAGGAGCATTGTACGAAATATTTGACTGTGTAATACCTCCTGTCACACTATATGTTGAACCTAGTAAGGTTCCATTTGGACTAATGTAGAATGTAAATGTATCATCAGAATTGTCAAGTGGTGTACCATTGTCATCACAAAAAATAGAAGATACCGAAGCGTTTAGTAGTTCGCATGTATCACAAGCTGTTGTATTTCCTGAGTTGGTGACCGCTAAATCAGTTCCTGTATATCCTCCTTGACCGGTTACTATACCATTTGTTCCATTTACCGTTACTGGAGAATTTCCTAATACTCCATCATCATCAGGATCTGTATGTCCAGCTTCTAATGTATCTGGACACATATCACCATCACTATCATCATCTAACGAATTGATTATTCCGTCATTGTCATTATCTAAACTTGCGCATACACCATTTGCATTTAATGTACAGTAATCTGCGTCTTGATAGTTTATAATACCATCACCATCTGCATCACCATTAGGATCATCAGATAGACAACTGAAAGGGTTTGTTACAATTGTATTTACTAAGAAATTGTCTGACTGAGAGAATGTTGTAGTATCTGTAGGAGAACCAAACGTTCTGTTTATCACAGTAGTTCCATCTACTATAATTCTGTATGAATTTCCTTGAATACCATCACCAAAAGTATCAGTGATTGAGAAGAAGTAATTTCCATTTTCTGTAACTGTAATATCTTGAGATTCTGTAACATTCCCTGTAGTATATGTTCCTGTTGGCAAAGTAAATAATGTACTTCCTCCTAAAGATAATGACCATCCAACTTCCGTTGAAAATTGATCTACATCTATTTCTATTCGTATTGTTGAGTCTGAGTTTAATGTTAACGGATCTGTAGCACATAATTCTTGTGTATCTAAGATACCATCATTATCATCATCTTCGTCACAGTAATCAGCTACTCCATCTAAATCACTATCAACGTTTCCAGCTATTGATAAATCACAAAAATCGATATCGCAATTTTCCAACTGTACTGTTGTCGTTGTAGTACATGTACCAGTTACATTGTCTGTTATTGTTATTGTATAAAGTGTATTATTGGCTGATCCGTCTTGCAATCTAAAGTTCGTTGCTGATCCGTAAGTTCCGGAAGTTGGTGTTATTACACCTCCATTACTAACAGATACAGTGTATCCAGTTCCTAAATCAGTTCCTGTTGGATTTAAGTCAAAACTAACGTAATCGTCAGAACGATCTCTTGTTAAATTATTGTTACAAGTTTCATTTGTTTTACCAGCATTAATCAAACAGTTTGAACAATCGATTGCGAAAGCTGTACTAATACCAGCATCTGTAACTACACTACCATCAGCACCTGCTCTTGCTCCATTACCAACTGGAATGTTACCGCTTGTTACTGCTGTTGTTGTTATTGCAGAAGAACTTATTACAAATCCTCCTCCTCCAGGACCTCCATATTCTATAAATACTGGAGCTACTCCTGATTGTGTTGTAGCATCTCCACCACGAGCAAAAGCTCTAACTTGAGAGTTTACTGAATTTGCTTGAACTATTATATATCCAGCTCCACCTGCTCCACCTGTTACATTTGAAGCATCTCCAAAGAAAGTATACGTTCCTGCGTTTGGTCCTGCATTTCCATCACTTGCGATGTCTCTATTAGAACCATTTGTTGTAATATTATTGGCTAAAACTATAACGATTCCTCCACCATTTCCTGTAGCTGGAGCCCATTCTACTTCAGATCCTCCTGAAGCTCCCATGAATAATCGCAAGGTACTTGCTGAATCAAAAACACTTCCTGCGGCTGGTGCATCTGATCCTGAGATAAGAGTTCCAGCTCCTCCACTGGTACCTCCACCACCATAACCACCACCACCACCACCAGAACCTAGTGTTGCGTCTGTAGAGTTTGCTCCATTTCCACCAACTCCTGCTCCTCCATCTGGTGCTCCTTGTGCGGCGTTACATCCTCCATGTCCACCTCTACCTGTACCTCCAGATAATGGTGCTGCGTTTCCAAAGTCTCCACCAAAGTACAGTGGATCAGTTCCCCAGTTTTCATCAGGAGTAGCTACTAACGCAGCTGATTCTCCACAGTTATCAACTGAAAAATTCCCTGTAGTATTTCTTCCAAAAAAACCATCACCTGTTGCGCTAATGTTAGCATTCATCGTGATATTATTATCACATGCATCTATAAAAATAACACCACCTGTAGTTCCGTTCCATGGTTGAGCAGACACAGTTCCTACGACAGTAACATCATTGGTATACTTAGCTATTCTTACCAACTGAACTCTTTCAGAAATTGGCGTGAATATTTTTGTTACCGCAGTATCAATGGTAAGTGTATTACCCGCAATATTCGTAATTTTTGCTAAGTGAAAGTTTCCTGCCCCATTATCAACTCCTCCAGCATTTCCTCCACCACTGATTCCTGTCATTTGAATTATCATTATAGGATCATTGACAGCTAAACCAGCACTACTACCAACAGTAACCGATGTTCCACTTACAGCAGACACTGTGGTATAAGAGTTAACTACTCCAGAAATATTCTGTGCATTAGCGTTAAATAAAAATAATAATGACACTATAAGCGTTACTAGTATTTTTGATGTAATATTTTTCATAATCATGAAACTTTATTTTACAGATATGCAAGTTTAATAGTAGAGGTAGTAATAGGAAAAGAAGTTATTCTATATAACTCCTTTTTTTCACTATTATAAATGTACCCAACTAGATTAATCTTGTGATTTATCAGGATTTGGTTGTTTTCAGTTTTGTTTGTTTTGCCTTTATTTCCGTCACAACTATACACTATGGGTATAATTGCTGATACAGAAGCATTTGGAGGCAAAGTGAATGTAGCTCTTCCGTTACCTATATAATTGAAGGTTATCTTTTTTTCTTTATTATCCTTGACTTTTACTTCGCTATTGGATTTAGGGAAGTTGACAATATTTCCAGCTTGAAGTTCGATTTCAGCACTTATTGGATAGCTGTTTCTATTTTTTATATTAATCGAAAGTACATCCGTAAATTTTTCACAAACTGTAAACTGGTTTGTAATTTTTGTATTTACAGTGATGTATTCTTGTATATCTTTTGCGATGTATACATACACTGGAAGTTTTCGCATGTATCTTTCCCAACGCTTATGGGCTTCGTGTTTTTTATCTCTACTTGTTTCTATTGCTTTTTGCTCCATAGGATAGAGCTCCTGATTTTCATAGACGTGACGTCTTAACTTAGCAATACCTGTAAGATGTGGCACTATTTTAGAAAAAGAGATAATTCCGTCAGCTGTAGTTTCGTCTAGCTTTAGGTTCTGAACATCATATACTGTCTTTTCTTGAGCGCTCGCAGTTTGGGTTTGCAACACACACATACCTAATAAAAAGAAGAAAGAAATCTTCTTTAGATTATATATAAAAAGACATGACCTGTATGAAGCATAAGGCTTCAACAGCGCATAAGTAATGTTGTTCATTCGAGTATTTTAAGGCAGTTAAGAAAAAAACTGGGAATTATTTTCTTAACAATTTTTAACAAATGTAATGACTGATATATGTATGTACGTAGTGATTCACGTAAAAGGATTTGATTTTTCGTTGAAATGCAAACTTTTTTCGTTCAAATGTTTAGGCCTTTATTTTGAGGTAAATACAGTTTTTTTTGTTAAAAAAACTGCAAATTCTTTATCAAAAACCTTTGTTGTTAAGTTTATGATAGTAATTGATTTAAAAGTGATATTTTTGACACCTATTTTAAATATTTCAAATGAGCATACAAGTAGAAATTGATAAGCGAAGGACTTTTGGTATTATTTCGCATCCTGATGCCGGAAAAACAACACTTACTGAAAAGTTATTACTTTTTGGAGGTGCTATTCAAGAAGCTGGAGCTGTAAAAAATAATAAAATTAAAAAAGGCGCTACGAGTGACTTTATGGAGATTGAACGTCAGAGAGGGATTTCTGTAGCAACATCAGTATTAGCCTTCATTTATAAAGACAAGAAAATCAACATTTTAGACACACCTGGCCATAAGGATTTTGCAGAAGATACTTTCCGTACTTTGAGTGCTGTAGACAGCGTTATTGTTGTAATTGATGTGGCTAAAGGGGTTGAGGAACAAACAGAAAAATTGGTTGAAGTTTGTCGTATGCGAAAGATTCCAATTATTGTTTTTATTAATAAATTGGATAGAGAAGGAAAAGATGCTTTTGATTTATTGGATGAAGTTGAACAAAAATTAGGCTTGCGCGTAACTCCTTTGAGTTTTCCTATTGGTATGGGTTATGACTTTAAAGGAATTTATAATGTTTGGGAGAAAAATATTAATTTATTTACTGGAGAAAACAAACAAACCATCTCAGAAGCAATTCATTTTGAAGATGTTAACAATCCTGAATTAGAAAATTATATTGGAGAAAGTTCTGCCGAGACATTACGAGATGAGCTTGAATTGGTATATGAAGTATATCCAAAATTTAACAGAGAGGCGTATTTAAATAGTGAATTACAACCTGTATTTTTTGGGTCTGCATTAAATAATTTTGGTGTACGAGAATTGCTCGATTGTTTTGTAGAAATTGCTCCAACTCCACTGCCAAAAATGTCAGATGTACGCTTAGTAGAACCTGCTGAAGATAAATTTTCTGGTTTTGTTTTTAAGATTCATGCAAATATGGATCCTAAACACAGAGATAGACTTGCTTTTATAAAGATTGTATCGGGAGTTTTTAAACGAAATACTCCATATTTACATGTTCGATTAGATAAAAAATTAAAATTTTCGAGTCCAAACGCATTTTTTGCTGAGAAAAAGCAGATTGTAGATGAATCTTTCCCTGGTGACATTGTTGGTTTACATGATACTGGAAATTTCAAAATTGGTGATACACTAACCGCTGGAGAAAAGCTAAATTATAAAGGAGTTCCGAGTTTTTCACCTGAACATTTTAGATATATCAACAATGCTGATCCTATGAAATCCAAGCAGTTATACAAAGGAATTAATCAGTTAATGGATGAAGGAGTTGCCCAATTATTTACACTCGATTTGAACGGGCGAAAAGTAATTGGAACCGTTGGAGCGCTTCAATATGAAGTAATTCAATACAGATTGGAACATGAATACGGAGCAAAATGTTCGTATGAAAACCTAAATGTTCACAAAGCATGTTGGGTAGAAGTTGACAACGAAAAAGATCAAGAATTTTTAGATTTTAAACGTGTAAAACAAAAGTTTTTAGCTCGTGATAAAGAGAATAAATTGGTATTCTTAGCTGATTCATCTTTTTCATTACAGATGACACAACAGAAATATCCGAGTATTAAATTCCACTTCACAAGTGAATTTTAATTAAAGAATTTAAAGATTGAATAATTCTTTGATTTACACACAAAAATCATTTTAAAGACTTTTAACAAGACTATACACTAAAGACATCAATTATATTGATGTCTTTTTTTTATGCTTTAAAAGTAATATATAGAAGCTATTTTTACTTGAATAATAATAAAAATTTATTATTTAACAATCTTTAATAGATTTTAAAAATGATAGTGAAAAATAAAAAACCTCAATTCGAAAATTGAGGTTTTTTATTTTTATGCTTCTCCAGTTGGCCCGAAGTTCATCGGAATTGGAGCTTGTTCAAATTCTTTAATTTGTCCATGAGCTTTTTCAAAGCGATGTATATTTTCACCTAATGCTTTCATTAATCGTTTTGCATGTTGCGGCGTTAATATGATTCTAGATTTCACTTTTGCCTTTGGTTTCCCTGGCATAATATTTACAAAATCTACTACAAATTCAGTTACTGAATGGTTGATGATTGCTAAGTTAGAATAAATTCCTTCCGCAATGGTTTCATCCAATTCAATATTGATTTGTTTTTCGTTTGCTTTGTCGTTCATGTATTAAAAGTTTATTTCATGCTTAGCAGCCATGATTTCATTGTATTCTTCTTTCGAACCTACAATAATATCATCATACTTACGCATTCCTGTTCCTGCTGGTATTTTATGTCCAACAATTACATTTTCTTTTAATCCTTCTAGTGCGTCCACTTTACCACTTACAGCAGCTTCGTTCAGTACTTTTGTTGTTT
Organism: Kordia sp.; assembly: GCF_965224175.1. Classification (GTDB taxonomy): domain Bacteria; phylum Bacteroidota; class Bacteroidia; order Flavobacteriales; family Flavobacteriaceae; genus Kordia. The sequence goes on along the minus strand of NZ_OZ245041.1, from coordinate 4,742,987 downwards.
CCTGGAATGATGCCGCAGAGATAAACGATTTCGTCTGTAATGAAGCTCTTGTAATACCTTGTAAGATTGGTGTTGCCGTTGCCGACACTACGTCTCTTGCAGATACTAATTGCTTATCAGCTCTTCTTAATACAGAGTTTTCATCTCTCAATTCTCTTGGAGAAACAATTTGCCCTGGCTTAAAGCTTTCTGACTCACCTGCATCTTCTACTACTTTTTGACCGTAAAGATTGTCATTTTCTCTGATGAAATCTGACTTGTGTATTAATTGGTTTTCTAAGAAGATAGTATCTCCAGGATCTCCAATTCTTACTTTACGCATCATTTGACGAACAATTACCTCAAAGTGCTTATCATTAATCTTTACACCTTGTAAACGATATACTTCTTGTACTTCATTTACTAAGTATTGCTGTACTGCAGAAGGTCCTTTGATATTTAGAATATCGTTTGGCGTAATAGAACCGTCTGAAAGTGGCATTCCTGCTCTTACATAATCATTTTCTTGTACTAGGATTTGATTAGAAAGTTTTACTAGATACTTTCTTACGTCTCCAAATTTAGACTCAACAATGATTTCACGATTACCTCTTTTGATTTTACCAAAAGAAACTACACCATCAATCTCAGACACAACTGCTGGATTTGAAGGGTTACGTGCTTCAAATAATTCTGTTACACGTGGTAAACCTCCTGTAATATCTCCAGACTTAGCTGATTTACGAGGTATTTTTACTAAAATTTTACCAACTTTAATCTTTTCATTATCATCTACCATTAAGTGAGAACCTACTGGTAAGTTGTATGAACGTTGTACTTCTCCTTTACTACTTAAAATTTGAAGTGTTGGAATTAATTTTTTATTTCTTGATTCAGAAATTACTTTTTCTTGGAATCCTGTTTGCTCATCAATCTCTACTTGAAAAGTAACACCTTGTTCGATGTTTTCGTATTGAATTTTTCCAGCAAATTCAGAGATAATTACACCATTATATGGATCCCATTGACAGATAGCTTGATCCTCTTTGATTGTATCTCCGTTTTTCACAAAGATTGTAGAACCATAAGGAATGTTATTTGTACTTAACGTAATTCCAGTATTTTTATCAATAATCTTAATTTCAGATGTACGAGAAATTACAATATCACCAATTTTTCCTTCTGCAACTTCACCTTGAACTGTTTTCAATTCTTCGATTTCAGCAACTCCGGCAAATTTAGCTTTTAATTGATTTTCTTCAGAAATATTACTCGCTGTTCCTCCCATGTGGAATGTACGAAGCGTTAACTGCGTACCTGGCTCACCAATTGACTGTGCAGCAACAACTCCAACAGCTTCACCGATTTGAACCATTTTGTTCGTAGAAAGGTTACGACCATAACATTTAGCACAAATTCCTTTTGGAGCTTCACATGTTAACGGCGAACGTACTTCAACCGATTCTACTGGTGAATCCTCAATTGCTTGTGCAATTTCTTCAGATATTTCTTGTCCTGCAGCTACTAAAACTTCTTCCGTTAACGGATTGTATACATCATGTAGAGAAACTCTACCTAAGATACGTTCTTTAAGTTTTTCAACTACATCTTCATTTTTCTTTAATGCTTTTACTTCAACTCCTCTTAATGTTTCACAATCGTGAATATTAACAATCACATCTTGAGATACATCTACTAAACGACGTGTTAAGTATCCTGCATCGGCAGTTTTTAATGCGGTATCGGCAAGACCTTTACGCGCACCGTGAGTAGAGATAAAGTATTCTAAGATCGATAATCCTTCTTTAAAGTTAGAAAGAATCGGGTTTTCAATAATTTCTCCTCCACCTGCTGTAGATTTCTTAGGCTTCGCCATTAACCCACGCATACCAGTTAACTGACGAATTTGCTCTTTCGAACCACGCGCTCCAGAGTCAAGCATCATATACACAGAGTTAAATCCTTGTTGATCTTCACTAATGTGCTTCATAGACAACTTCGTCAAATCTGCATTTGTTGTTGTCCATTTATCAATAACCTGATTGTAACGTTCGTTGTTGGTAATTAATCCCATGTTATAACTCATGGTAATTTTATCAACTTCTGAATTTGCTTTATCAATTAACGCTTGCTTTTCCTTTGGAATGATAATATCTCCTAAACTGAATGACAATCCACCTCTGAAGGCAAATCCGTATCCAAGACTTTTGATATCATCTAAGAAAGCTGATGTTGTTGGAATGTCAGTCACTTTTAAGATTCCTCCAATGATATTACGTAATGATTTTTTTGTCAATACTTCATTGATAAATCCTGCTTGTGGTGGTACTTTTTGGTTGAAAAGCACACGTCCAACTGTTGTATCTATAATTTGTGGAACTAATTCTCCTTCAGCATTAAAGTCATTTGCTCTAATCTTGATAGAAGCATTTAATTCTACTTTTTTCTCGTTGTAAGCCATTACTACTTCTTCCGCAGAGTAGAATGTTAAACCTTCTCCAACGATTTTCTTTTCTGGAGTAGATTTACGCAACTTCGTCATATAGTATAAACCTAATACCATATCCTGAGAAGGTACTGTAATTGGCGAACCATTTGCAGGATTCAGAATGTTTTGAGAAGCTAACATTAATAATTGTGCTTCTAAAATTGCTTCTGGTCCTAATGGTAAATGTACCGCCATCTGATCACCATCAAAATCGGCGTTAAAGGCTGTACACGCTAACGGGTGTAACTGAATCGCTTTACCTTCAATAAGTTTTGGCTGGAATGCCTGAATACCTAAACGGTGAAGCGTAGGAGCACGGTTTAGTAATACTGGATGACCTTTAATTACGTTATCCAAGATATCCCAAACTACTGGCTCTTTTTTGTCTATAATTTTCTTTGCAGATTTTACAGTTTTTACAATACCTCTTTCAATTAATTTACGAATTACAAAAGGCTTGTACAATTCTGCTGCCATGTTTTTAGGCAATCCACATTCGTATAATTTTAATTCTGGACCAACAACAATTACCGAACGAGCAGAATAATCCACACGTTTTCCAAGTAAGTTTTGACGGAAACGTCCTTGCTTACCTTTTAAGGAATCAGATAATGATTTTAATGGCCTGTTAGAATCTGTTTTTACTGCAGATGATTTACGCGTATTATCGAATAATGAATCTACAGATTCTTGAAGCATACGCTTCTCGTTACGTAAGATTACTTCAGGAGCTTTGATCTCCATTAATCTTTTTAAACGATTGTTTCTGATAATTACTCTACGGTATAAATCATTTAAATCAGACGTTGCAAAACGACCTCCATCTAATGGTACTAACGGACGTAATTCTGGCGGAATTACAGGAACAACTTTCATGATCATCCACTCTGGGCGGTTTTCACGATTTTTGTTCGCATCACGTAAAGACTCAACAACTTGTAAACGCTTTAACGCTTCCGTTTTACGTTGCTTAGATGTTTCGTTATTTGCTTTGTGACGTAAGTCGAATGATAACTGATCTAAATCAATTCTTGATAATAATTCAATTAAACATTCAGCTCCCATTTTAGCGATAAACTTATTTGGGTCTGTATCGTCTAAGTATAGGTTTTCTTGCGGGAGAGATTCTAAAATATTTAGGTATTCTTCTTCTGTTAAGAAATCCATTTTTTGAACTGGCTCACCAGCTTCATTTTTAGCATCACCTGGCTGAATTACTACATAACGCTCGTAGTAAATGATCATATCTAATTTCTTAGATGGTAATCCTAAAAGGTATCCTATTTTGTTTGGTAAAGAACGGAAATACCAGATATGTGCTACTGGCACTACCAAGTTGATATGACCAACTCTATCTCTACGCACTTTCTTTTCTGTTACTTCAACACCACATCTATCACAAACGATTCCTTTGTAACGAATTCTCTTGTATTTACCACAAGCACATTCGTAATCCTTTACAGGTCCAAAGATACGTTCACAGAATAATCCGTCACGCTCTGGTTTGTGTGTACGATAGTTAATTGTTTCAGGTTTTAGCACTTCACCTTTTGATGCTGCTAAAATAGACTCCGGAGAGGCTAACCCTATTGAGATTTTATTAAATCTCTTTACAGTATTCTTATCTTTATTTCTTGCCATACTAATGGTTGATAATGAATTATGTGTAATTGTAGCCGTGCAACAAAAAGTTACACGGCATTTTTATTTATTCCTCTAATCTAATGTCTAATCCAAGACCTTTCAATTCATGCATTAATACATTGAATGATTCAGGTAATCCTGGTTCTGGCATTGGTTCACCTTTTACGATAGCTTCGTAAGTTTTAGCTCTACCAATTACATCATCAGATTTCACAGTCAGTATTTCTCTAAGTGTACTAGATGCACCGTATGCTTCTAATGCCCAAACTTCCATTTCTCCAAAACGCTGACCTCCAAATTGTGCTTTACCACCTAATGGTTGCTGCGTAATTAATGAGTATGGTCCAATTGAACGTGCGTGCATTTTATCATCTACCATGTGACCAAGTTTCAGCATGTAAATAATACCTACTGTTGCTGGCTGATCAAAACGTTCTCCTGTTCCACCATCATAAAGATATGTATGTCCGAATCTTGGAACTCCTGCTTCATCAGTAATTTCATTAATCTGATCTAGAGAAGCACCGTCAAAGATTGGCGTTGCATATTTTTTATCTAGTTTTTCTCCTGCCCATCCTAATACCGTTTCATAAATCTGACCGATATTCATACGAGAAGGTACACCTAATGGATTTAATACAATATCAACTGGCGTTCCATCTTCTAAGAATGGCATGTCTTCTTGACGAACGATACGTGCAACGATACCTTTGTTACCGTGACGTCCCGCCATCTTATCCCCTACTTTTAGTTTACGTTTCTTAGCGATGTAAACTTTTGCAAGTTTTAAGATTCCTGCTGGTAATTCGTCTCCAACTGAGATTGTAAACTTATCTCTTCTTAATGCTCCTTGAAGATCATTAAGTTTGATTTTATAGTTATGCACTAAATCTGCTACAGCTCTGTTTGTATCATCATCAGTAGTCCAAGTTCCTCCAGTTAAATGCGCATAATCTTCTACTGCGTTTAACATTTTTAAAGTGAACTTTTTCCCTTTTGGCAATACTTCTTCTCCAAGATCATTTTGAACTCCTTGAGAAGTTTTTCCATTTACAATTGTAAATAACTTTTCAATTAGAATTCCTCTTAAATCTTCGAATTTAGTAGCGTATTCAAGTTCTAAAGTTGCGATTTCCTCTTTATCTTTAGCTCTCTTACGTTTGTCTTTGATTGCTCTTGAGAATAATTTCTTATTAATTACAACTCCGTGTAAAGATGGTGACGCTTTTAATGAAGCATCTTTAACATCTCCAGCTTTATCTCCAAAGATTGCACGTAATAATTTTTCTTCTGGTGTAGGATCTGATTCTCCTTTTGGAGTAATTTTACCAATAAGAATGTCGCCAGGTTTTACTTCAGCTCCAATACGAATCATTCCGTTTTCATCTAAATCTTTTGTAGCTTCTTCCGAAACGTTTGGAATGTCATTAGTTAATTCTTCAGCTCCTAGTTTTGTATCTCTTACATCCATTGAATATTCATCAATATGAATAGACGTAAAGATATCTTCACGAACTACTTTTTCAGAGATTACAATTGCATCCTCAAAGTTATATCCTTTCCAAGGCATGAAGGCAACTTTCATATTACGTCCAAGTGCCAATTCTCCTTTTTGAGTTGCATATCCTTCACAAAGTACTTGTCCTTTTTTAACTCTATCACCTCTTCTCACAATTGGTTTTAAGTTAATAGATGTACTTTGGTTCGTTTTGCGGAATTTGATTAAGTTGTATGTTTTGGAGTCTCCATCAAAACTTACTAATCTTTCATCATCCGTACGATCATATTTGATTGTAATTTTGTTTGCATCAACATACTCAGCGTATCCGTCTCCTTCTGCATTTATCAATACTCTTGAATCAGACGCTACTTGACGTTCTAACCCTGTTCCTACGATTGGAGATTGTGGACGCAATAATGGTACTGCCTGACGCATCATGTTTGATCCCATTAATGCACGGTTGGCATCATCATGCTCCAAGAATGGAATTAATGATGCAGAGATTGAAGCGATTTGATTAGGAGCAACATCCGTATACTGAATTTCAGATGGAGTTACTACTGGGAAATCACCTTCTTCACGTGCAATTACTTTTTCAACATTGATTGTACCGTCTTCCGTAAGTGGAATGTTTGCTTGTGCAATTTTCATTCCTTCTTCTTCTTCAGCACTTAAGTATGAGAATTTCTCAATATCTACTTTACCATTTTCTACCTTACGATATGGAGTCTCAAGGAATCCCATAGAGTTTACTTTTGCAAATACTCCAAGAGAAGATATTAATCCAATGTTCGGTCCTTCTGGTGTTTCAATAGGACATAAACGTCCGTAGTGTGTATAGTGAACGTCACGTACCTCAAAACCTGCTCTTTCTCTTGAAAGTCCTCCAGGTCCTAAAGCCGATAAACGACGTTTGTGTGTAATCTCTGCTAATGGATTTGTTTGATCCATGAACTGCGACAACTGGTTCGTTCCGAAGAATGAGTTAATTACAGATGATAAGGTTTTAGCGTTAATCAAATCGATTGGTGTAAATACCTCGTTATCTCTAACGTTCATACGCTCACGGATTGTTCTTGCCATACGCGCAAGTCCAACACCGAATTGTTGTGCTAATTGTTCTCCTACTGTACGAACACGTCTGTTAGATAAGTGATCAATATCATCAATTTCTGCTTTTGAGTTGATTAACTCAATTAAGTATTTGATGATTGTGATAATATCTTCTTTTGTTAAGACTTGCTTATCCATATCGATATTCAATCCTAACTTCTTGTTCATACGGTAACGACCTACTCCACCAAGGTTGTAACGTTGGTCAGAGAAGAATAATTTATCGATAATACCACGTGCTGTTTCCTCATCTGGCGGTTCAGCATTACGAAGTTGACGATAAATATGTTCTACAGCTTCTTTTTCAGAGTTTGTAGGGTCTTTTTGTAATGTATTATGGATAATCGCGTAATCACCAGCTTGGTTTTCTTCTTTATGTAAAAGAATAGTTTTCACACCAGCTTCCACGATTTCTTCTATGTGTTCTTTTTCTAAGATAGTATCACGATCCAACACAATTTCGTTACGCTCGATTGATACTACTTCTCCTGTATCTTCATCTACAAAGTCTTCATGCCATGTATTTAATACACGTGCTGCTAACTTACGACCTAATACTTTTTTAAGTCCGCTTTTAGAAACTTTTACTTCTTCAGCAAGATCAAATATCTCAAGGATATCTTTATCACTTTCAAAACCAATAGCTCTAAATAATGTAGTTACAGGTAATTTTTTCTTTCTATCAATATATGCATACATTACACTATTGATATCTGTTGCAAATTCTATCCAAGAACCTTTAAAAGGAATTACTCTGGCAGAATAAAGCTTAGTTCCATTTGCATGGAAAGATTGTCCAAAAAATACTCCTGGCGAACGGTGTAATTGAGAAACTACTACACGTTCAGCTCCATTGATACAGAACGTTCCGCTTGGAGTCATGTAAGGAATAGTTCCTAAATATACATCTTGTACAATTGTTTCAAAGTCTTCGTGCTCAGGATCTGTACAGTATAGTTTTAAACGTGCTTTTAATGGCACACTATACGTTAATCCTCTTTCAATACATTCTTGAATATTGTATCTCGGTGGGTCGACGAAGTAATCAAGAAATTCTAATACGAATTGATTACGAGTGTCTGTAATTGGAAAGTTTTCTTGGAAGGTATTGTATAATCCTTCTTCGCCACGCTCTTCTGATTTCGTTTCTAATTGAAAGAAATCTTGAAACGATTTAATCTGAATATCTAGAAAATCTGGATAATCAGGTGTGTGTTTTGCCGAGGCGAAATTTAATCTTTCAGTCTGATTTGTGAACATCAATGGACAATATTATGATTAAAATAAAATAAAATAAAACGTGTTAACGCTTATATACACAAAAGGGTTTAGGTCTTAGGGACTACCCCAAAGACCTAAACCAAGTTTTTATAGCTTGGTAAGCTTACTTAAGCTCAACCTCTGCTCCTGCTTCTTCTAAAGATGCTTTAAGACCTTCTGCCTCATCTTTAGATACTCCTTCTTTGATTGGAGCTGGTGCTGAATCAACGATTCCTTTAGCGTCTTTAAGACCTAATCCTGTTAATTCTTTTACTAATTTAACTACTGCTAATTTAGATCCACCAGCAGCTTTTAAGATTACGTCAAACTCAGTTTGCTCGTCTCCACCGTCTGCATCAGCAGCAGGACCAGCTTGAACTACAGCTGCAGCTGCAGCAGGCTCAATACCGTACTCTTCTTTTAATATATCTGCTAAATCGTTAACTTCTTTTACCGTTAAGTTAACTAATTGTTCTGCGAATTCTTTTAAATCTGCCATTTTCTATCGTTTTAAAATAATGTTTTTGTTAAATATTTGTTTTGTTAAGTGCGTACTCTTTTAATTATCTTTCAGATAATCTTTTTAAGATACCTGCAAGTTTTCCTCCACCAGATTGAAGAGCAGAAACAACGTTCTTAGCAGGAGATTGTAACAATCCAATGATTTCTCCAATAAGCTCTTCTCTTGATTTGATATTTACTAAGGCATCTAATTGATCGTCTCCTACGAAAACTGCTGTCTCTATGAAAGCTCCTTTTAAGATTGGCTTTTCAGCTTTTCTTTTCTTTCTAAACTCTTTAATAAGTTTTGCTGGAGCATTTCCAGTTTCAGAAAGCATTAACGAAGTATTTCCTTTTAATACTTCAGGAAGTTCTCCGAAATCCTTGTCAGAAGCTTCCATTGCTTTTGCAAGCAATGTGTTCTTAATTACTGCAAGTTTGATATTTTCTTTAAAACAAGCTCTTCTTAAAGCTGAAGTTGTTTCAGCATTTAATCCAGAAATGTCCGTTAAGTAAATATTTGTATTGTCAGCTAACTGTGCAGTTAATTCTTCTATTACTACTGATTTTTCTTCTTTAGTCATGATAAAAATCTTTTTTAACTACCTATGCAATTGTTTTTGGATCAACAGCTACACTTGGGCTCATAGTACTAGACATATAAATACTCTTAATGTATGTACCTTTTGCCGCAGTTGGCTTTAATTTGATTAATGTTTGTAATAATTCAGCTGCATTCCCTTCAATTTTGTCTGCAGAGAATGAAGACTTACCGATTGCTGCATGAACAATTCCAGTTTTATCAACTTTAAAGTCAATTTTACCAGCCTTTACTTCTTTTACAGCTTTTGCAACATCCATAGTTACAGTTCCAGTCTTTGGGTTTGGCATTAAACCTCTTGGACCTAAAATACGTCCTAAAGGTCCTAATTTACCCATTACACTTGGCATAGTGATGATTACATCAACATCTGTCCATCCTCCTTTTATTTTTTGAAGGAATTCATCTAATCCAACATAATCAGCTCCTGCTTCTTGCGCTTCAGCTTCTTTATCTGGAGTTACTAATGCTAAAACTTTTACGTCTTTACCTGTTCCGTGAGGTAATGTTACAACACCTCTCACCATTTGGTTAGCTTTACGTGGATCAACACCTAATCTAACAGCAAGATCTACAGACGCATCAAATTTTACATTTGTTATTTCTTTCACTAAGCTTGATGCTTCTGCAACAGAATATAATTTATTCTTGTCAACTTTAGCTAAAGCTTCTTTTTGCTTTTTTGTTACTCGTGCCATTTGTTCTTACGATTTAAAAAGGTTTATCACCTGATACAGTTAATCCCATAGATCTTGCAGTACCTGCAACCATACTCATTGCTGACTCAACAGTAAATGCATTCAAATCTTGCATTTTGTCTTCAGCAATAGCTTTTACTTGTTCCCAAGTAACGCTTGCTACCTTTTTTCGGTTTGGTTCTCCTGATCCTTTTTTAATCTTTGCCGCTTCCATAAGCTGAACTGCCGCTGGCGCTGTTTTCACTACAAAGTCAAATGATTTGTCTTTGTATACAGAAATAACAACTGGAACTACCTTACCTTGTTTATCTTGGGTTCTAGCATTAAATTGCTTACAGAACTCCATGATATTAACTCCGGCAGCACCTAAAGCGGGTCCAACCGGTGGCGACGGATTCGCTGCACCTCCCCTAACTTGTAGCTTAACTACTTTACTTAATTCTTTTGCCATTTTCTTGTTTTTAATTGCGTAACATTTTTTGTTTGGAAGCTAAAAATGCTACATAAAATATATAATGTGTAACAATTATATTTTTTCTACTTGCATGTAACTTAACTCTAATGGTGTTTTTCTTCCAAAGATTTTCACCATTACTTCTAACTTACGTTTTTCTTCATTGATCTTCTCAACCGTTCCATTGAAACCATTAAACGGTCCGTCTATTACCTTTACAGTTTCCCCTAGAGTAAAAGGTATTGCTACATTATCAGTTTTCACTGCTAACTCATCCACTTTACCTAACATCCTATTAACTTCAGATTGTCTTAACGGTACAGGATCTCCACCTTTTACTTCACCAAGAAAACCAATCACATTAGTAACTGATTTTATAACATGTGTTACCTCTCCAGCTATATTTGCTTTAATCATAATATATCCTGGAAAGTAAACTCTTTCTTTGTTAATTTTTTTTCCATTACGGATTTGAATTACTTTTTCCGTAGGAACCAAAACTTCTTCTACGTAATCTTCTAACCCTAATCTTGTAATTTCGCTTTCAATATAAGCTTTAACTTTATTCTCCTGTCCGCTGACAGCTCTCACAACATACCATTTCTTTACATTAGAATCCGCCATAATAAGTATAATTTTAGAGAGTGAATTTATTTACCTAACACTTTTTCATAAACATATCCCAATGCCTCTGAAAACACAGTATCTACTCCCCAAATTGCTAATGAGAAGATAATTGAAAATACAGCTACTATAATTGTAAGACGTTGCGCCTCAGCCCAAGGTGTCCAAGTAACATTGGTTCTCAATTCTTCAAAAGATTCTTTTACGTAATTTACTATACCAGCCATATTGCGATTTTATTAGCACGGGTTGAGAGGCTCGAACTCCCGACACCTGGTTTTGGAGACCAGTGCTCTACCAACTGAGCTAAACCCGTATTCCATAAAAAGGCGTCCCGAAGAACGAGACACCTCTATATATTTACTTGATGATTCTTAATTATAAGATTTCAGTTACCTGACCTGCACCAACAGTTCTACCACCTTCACGGATCGCAAAACGTAAACCTACGTTCATTGCAATTGTGTTTAACAACTCAACAGTAATCGTTAAGTTATCTCCTGGCATTACCATCTCTACACCTTCTGGTAAAGAAATAGTTCCTGTTACATCCGTAGTACGAACGTAGAATTGAGGACGGTAGTTATTGTGGAATGGAGTGTGACGTCCACCTTCTTCTTTTTTCAACACATACACCTCAGCCTTGAACTTATCGTGTGGAGTTACAGAACCTGGCTTACAGATTACCATTCCTCTTTTAATATCAGTCTTTTCAATACCTCTTAATAAGATACCTACGTTATCTCCAGCCTCACCTCTATCAAGGATTTTACGGAACATCTCAACTCCTGTAATTGTAGAAGTTAATTTTTCAGCTCCCATTCCAATGATATCAACAGCATCTCCAGTATTAGCTACACCAGTTTCGATACGTCCTGTTGCTACAGTACCACGTCCAGTAATAGAGAATACATCTTCGATCGGCATTAAGAAATCCTTATCAACTTCTCTTAATGGCTCTTCGATCCACTCATCAACTGCAGCCATTAATTCCATTACTGTATCAACCCACTGCTTTTCTCCATTTAAAGCTCCTAAAGCAGACCCTTGAATAACTGGCCCGTTATCACCATCATACTCATAGAAAGAAAGTAAATCTCTTACCTCCATATCAACAAGCTCTAATAATTCCTCATCATCTACCATATCACATTTGTTCAAGAAGACAACAATTCTTGGAATTCCTACCTGACGTCCTAATAAGATGTGCTCACGAGTTTGTGGCATTGGCCCATCTGTAGCAGCAACTACTAAGATAGCTCCATCCATTTGAGCAGCTCCCGTTACCATGTTCTTTACATAATCGGCGTGACCTGGACAGTCAACGTGTGCGTAGTGACGGTTAGCCGTTTCGTACTCAACGTGCGCAGTGTTAATAGTAATACCTCTTTCTTTTTCTTCAGGAGCGTTATCGATAGTATCGAAATCTCTTGCTTCAGAAAGACCAGCATCAGCTAATACTTTAGTAATAGCAGCTGTTAATGTAGTTTTACCGTGATCTACGTGTCCAATAGTACCAATATTTAAGTGCGGTTTGGAACGATCAAAAGTTTCCTTTGCCATGATTTAATAATTTTTTTTAATCTTAGTTATATATTAGTGTTCAATTTATACATTCTATGAGCCAATGACGGGATTTGAACCCGTGGCCTCTTCCTTACCAAGGAAACGCTCTACCCCTGAGCTACACCGGCAAGAAATATATAGAGCGAGAGACCGGGTTCGAACCGGCGACATTCAGCTTGGAAGGCTGACGCTCTACCAACTGAGCTACTCTCGCTTTTGTTTTAGTGGGGAGAGCAGGATTCGAACCTGCGAAGACATAGTCAGCAGATTTACAGTCTGCCCTCGTTGGCCGCTTGAGTATCTCCCCAATAAAAAAATCAATATTTCAAACTCTTTTTTAGCATTTTCCAAGAATTTAACCAACCCCTGTACAAGTTCTGCTTTTTTTTTGAGCCGATGGAGGGACTCGAACCCACGACCTGCTGATTACAAATCAGCTGCTCTAGCCAGCTGAGCTACATCGGCTTTTGCTCATAAAAAAAGTCCGCTATTTCTAACGGACTGCAAATGTATAGATTATTTTTTTTAATCAAAACAATTTTTGAAAAATTTTTATTGATCAATGTGCTCTTACTTTTTCTTTTCGTTTTAGCAGCGCTCTTTGCAAAGTGCTTGTTGCTTCATCTATAGCTTCTTCGAAGGTTCTACATTGCTTTTTCACCATTATATCATCTCCTGGAATATTTACTCTAACTTCTGCTATTTTATTTTCTTTTGCACTTGTGTTTTCTACCTTTAAATAGATATCGGAATCAATGACCTTGTCATAGTAATTTTCTAACTTATCCATTTTTCGTTGAATAAAATCTACTAGCTTACGATCTACCGTAAAGTTCACGGACTGCATGTTTACTTTCATACGCGGCATTTTTATAGGTTATATTTTAGGTTTTGCTGTTTTTAGAAAAGATTACTTTTTGTTTCTAGGATGTGCTTTGGCATATACATTTTTCAATTCTGTTAAACTATTGTGTGTGTATACTTGTGTTGAAGCCAAGCTAGCATGACCAAGTAATTCTTTGACAGCATTTAAGTCTGCACCTTGATTTAGTAAATGAGTTGCAAATGTGTGCCTAAGAATATGCGGACTCTTTTTTACTTTTGAAGATGCTATACTAAAATAATCATTTATTAAACGATATACAAGATTCGGATAGATTTTATTTCCTTTTGAAGTTAAAAATAATTCTTCTTTTTCATGAACGTCTACTAGTTTTCGTTGAGAATTGTATTCTTTTAATTGTTTTTCAAGTTTTTGCAATAATGGCACTATTCTTTCTTTGTTTCTTTTTCCTAGAATTTTAATTGTTTTATTTGCGTAATCTATATCTGATTGCTTTAGATTTATTAACTCACTTCTTCGCATTCCTGTTGCGTATAACATCTCAATAATTGTTTTGTTACGTACTCCTTCGAAGTCATTTTTAAAAGCTATATTTTCAAAAACTATATCCATTTCTTTCTCCGAAAAAGGAACTTGTATTTTTTTTGCCGTTTTGAGTGCTTTGTGTTTCGCTAATGGACTTACTGTAATTTGCTTCGTTTTGAGTAAGTATTTATAGTACGTTTTGAGTGACGATATTTTTCTATTGATAGTCGCATTTGCTATACCTTTATCAACTAACGAAATAATCCAGCTACGGATTTGCACATAGTGCACATGTATTATAACATCATCTTCATATGTTTCTTTACAGAACTCAGAAAACGAGCGTAAGTCTTTTTCATAAGCTGTGATCGTGTGCTTTGAATAGTTTTTTTCGAGTTCTAGATATTCTGTAAAAGTAGTAAAGGTCATTACTGGGTTTTGGGTAATGTATTCTTTTTTGTTGATTCGTTAATTTGTTTTTTGGTAATCTACTGAATACCTGTTTTAGTTTTAGTCTTAGAACTTGAACTTTGTTTTTCGTCAACTTACTTGTACTCTGTTTGCCGAAGTATCAATTTATGAATTTATTTATTTGCTGGTTCTTAAAAAACTTACCATTTCTTAATTACTAAAGTCTAACACTTATAACTTGTTCAAGTTACTGAAGTTGTTTGGGAGATGAAAATAATATGCATAAAAAAAGGTTCCCGTTATAGGAACCTTTTTAGTTTTGTTTTGTGAGAGCCTCTTAGATTTCTTCTTGATCTCTAAGGTGCTGTATGTATTGCGCTTTTTGGATTTGCGCTCTACGAGCTACTGATGGCTTTGTGAAATGCTTTCTTGCTCTAAGTTGACGCATTCCTCCTGTACGATCAAATTTTCTTTTGAAACGTTTCAGCGCTCTGTCTATATTTTCTCCTTCTTTTACTGGTATAATTAACATAGTCCTTAACCTCCTCTCTTTTAGATTTTGTGGCTGCAAATATACTGACTATTTTTTAATTTCAAACAGATTGTCGTTTTATTTTTGCATTAGCGATAGAGGCGGCATCCTCCCGATTTTCTCGGGAGATATAGCCGAAAGCGCGTCCGCATTTTCTGCGGAATGCCCTAATTAGTCACCTTACTCCTGTTATTAGTTGTCAGTTTTCGATCGAGCTTATAATGTTATTTTTGTTTTTAAACTCTGAATTTTACTATTGTTTATGTGTCTATTTGTGTATTTGTAGATTCTTGAGAAACATCCTAATACCTAAAACTTTCATTGTTGTTATTTAACAGACCAAACTGTGTAACTTTTAGGTGGCGCTTGGATTTTAACCCATTTTCCACCTTGCGTTACCGGTTCCCAATTGGAATGCCCTGTGTAGTCTTTGATACGCGTGTTTGACCAATTGGTTTCTATCCAGCGCTCTTTCCAGCTGTTTGAGTTGTTTATGTACACTACTAATCCTGCACTGTTGTATCCGTTTCTTCTAGCTATGTATTCGTCATTATCTACATGTAATATAGAAGTGTTTCCACTTGCCAGATTGTTGTGAATCCAGATGAGATTATTTAATCGCTCTTTGTTTAGCCATTCTTCATAGTCGCGGTAGAAGATTGTTGGATATCCTTCATGCGTTAGGATATATGCATATGCTAATATTTTGTTATTGATAATTTCGTCAGTATCGTGGTTTGTTACAAAGGTGACAGCTTTTGAAGCATTTCGTTTCCATAACATATCATCATTTAATCTATTTAGATTGTTTCCTTGAAATGCATCTCGCATTCTGTAGTAACAAGCAAAGTCAAACGCACTTACTTCCGCTTGCCCAGACCACCAATCGAGTGTAGCTGCATTTCCGTCCCAATATTCCCCTACAGAGAAACCACCAACTTCATTTTTCCATTCTTTGACAACCCACGGTCCAAATCCTTTTACGTAGTCAAATCGCCAACCATCAAAACCTATTACATCTCTGTAATATTTGGCAACAGAGTTTGGGTTTCTCCAAAGCCAATCTTGCACATAGCTTTTTGTGTGTGATAGGTCTGCAAATCCTCCAAATACACCTTCATCGCTTGCTTGCGCGTCGTTTGGATGAAAATCATAGTAAGTTCTATTAAACATGCCAGACATAGGCTGATAGTTTGTGTATGTGTTTGTTCCTTTGAATGGATTGTATTCACTATCTCCTCCGCTATTGTGATTTAATACGATATCTGCAATCACACTTAAACGATTGTTATGCGCCGTGTTTACAAGGCTTACTAATTCTGACCTAGATCCAAAACGCGTTTCTATACTTCCCATTTGATTGTATTCTCCGAAATCGAAGTAATCGAACGGATCGTATCCCATAGAGAATGGACCATTTTGCGCCTTAGATACTGGCGGAAGCCAAATAGCGTCAATGCCTGCATTGCTCCAATCGTCAACTTTTCCTTTTACGACATTCCACCAAGTTCCACCTGCTGGCACATCCCAATAGAATGCTTGCATCATTACACCTGCTCCTATTGGCTTTAGGTTATTTCTGTTTTTGGCAGTTGTTGTCTCTTTTATTGTTTCAATATTTTGCTCTTCGTTATCTAACCTGACTTCGTCGTGAGAACAACTTATTAGATATAGACTAATTAGTAGGCAATAGAATATTTGATTTTTTTTCATGATAATTAATTATTTGGTTAACGTGTTTTGAAGTTAGCCAAATTATTAACCGTATGGTTGGCTAGAGATATCCGCAAACGTTTTCGTGTTGATAAGTTTTGCAATTGTACGGGAAAGCCGTAACGAATGTGTGCCAGATCTGGAGTTTTTACATAAAAAAAAGATCACCTGTTATAGTGATCTTTAGTTGTTATTTTATGTTTTTTTAGTACTTCTTGAAGTGACATTTGAGATTATGATTGCTTTAGGTTGCTGGCTTGTAATCTTTTTTGTCGATGATCATTTTTGCAATAATTTCACGAAGTATCTCTGATGTTCCGCCTCCAATTGGCCCTAAACGGCTATCACGCAACATACGTGCCAATGGATATTCTTCCATATAACCATATCCACCTAACATTTGTAAACATTGATAAATGACATTGTCTGCCATTTTTGTTGATTGCAATTTAGACATTGTAGCTTCTTTTACTACATATTCTTTTTTATCTAATCGTGATGCAACCGCATAGTTAAAAGTTTTACACACTTCTGCTTCTGTAGCTAGATCTGCCATCGTGTGACGTAAAGCCTGAAATTTATCTATGGTTCTACCAAAGGCTTGACGCTCTGACATGTATTGTAATGTGTATTCAATAGCATATTCTGCTCTTGCGTGCGCATTGATTCCCATGATGAGTCTTTCTAATGCAAAATGCTGCATGATGTATGGGAATCCCATGTTTTCTTCTCCCATTAGGTTTTCTAGTGGAATTTCAACATTATCAAAAGCAATTTCACCAGTATCAGAAGCTCTCCAACCTAATTTATCAAGTTTTGTAGCTGAGATTCCAGGAATATCTCTATCCATAATAAAGATACTGATTCCTTTGTTTCCTAGCTCAGGATTTGTTTTTGCTGCAACTACTAAGTAATCACTGTATACTCCGTTGGTGATAAATGTTTTTGAACCGTTGATTATATATTTATCTCCTTTTTTACAGCTGTTGTTCGCATTCCTGCTACATCCGATCCTCCAAAAGGCTCTGTAATACACAGGCATCCTATTTTTTCCCCCGTAATACTTGGCGCTAAATATTTTTCTTTGATTTCATGACTTCCTTCTTTGTTTACATGCGTCATTGCTAAGTAGGCGTGTGCCCAAATTGCTGCTGCAAAACCTCCAGAATTGATACGTTGTAATTCTTCTAAAAGGATGACTGTGTAGAAAAGATCTAAGTCCATTCCGCCATACGCTTCTGGATAAGCTATTCCGAAGAATCCCATTTCACCGAATTTTTCCCAAATGAATCTTTCGATGGTTCCAGTTTCTTCCCATTTATCAATGTGAGGAACTACTTCTTTCTTTAAAAAATCTCTCAAACTTTCTCTAAAAAGTTGATGTTCTTCATTAAAGTACATGCTTTCCATATATGGCAATTTTTATATTTTTTATTGTATTTGCAAATATAATTCAATTATCTCTATTTTATCCGATGGAAAGTTTTGAATTTTTGATAATTCTTCAAAATTTTTGAATCCTTCTCGAAGAACTCGTTGATTAATGATTTCATCTGCCAATTCATAATTTATGTATGGAACTTTTTGCAATTGCGCTATAGTACAGCTATTGAGATTTATTTTGGTAATCTTTGTTTTTTCTAGATAGAAGCGTTTCCATAGTTTTTCTATCACTTCTGACTTTAAACCATATACATCATTTAGTTGTGATTCTGTCACAAATCCACCTAATTTTGTTCTGTATTTTACTATTCGAGCGGAGAGTTTTTCACCAATACCGTAAACTTTTCGCAGTTCTTCTACAGTTGCTTTATTTATATCCATCTTTTTGAGAATGATCTCTTCTTTTTTCTTGTATGTATATGAAGTATATGTTCGTTTTTTCCGTTTCTTTTTTGTAACCCATTCGGGGAATTTAAAATAAGGTGAGATCTCATTGAGTAAGGAATCAGAAACTTTTGTAATGATTTGAAACTCCTTTGCTGAATTTACATAGCTATTATTTGCTCTAAACTTATGTAACCTATCTATTTCTTCTGTAGACATGCCAAGTGTAAAACCTTTATAATCTGTGATGAAGTTTGGATTGAATGGAAAGCGTTTTGGCTTTGTATTTAGTGCTATCAACTTTAAAGAATCTATTTGTTGTTGATACTGTATTACTTCTTTATCTGAAAATATTTTTGAAGCTGTACTTGTGGGATTTGTGTAGAAATAGATTCCTTGCGCTATAAAGATAAAGGCTATAATACACAAAATCCCACTTCGTTCTGCTTTGAGAAACTTGAAGTGAGATTTGATGTTTTTCATGTTTTCGATTTTTTAATGAATCGTTACATGAGCATTATATTGGGTTTATTATTCTCTAAATAGTCTGAGTATTTAATTATGATTTTCTTGCTTTGATGGCGTTCATATACTTTGTTAATTCTTCTTTTACTCTTGGCGCTAGTAATACTAATCCAATCATATTAGGAACCATCATTGCAAATATCATTGCATCAGAGAACCCAATTACAGATCCTAAACTTGCAGCTGCTCCAACAATTACGAATAAACAGAAAACAATTTTGTACGTATACTCAGCTCTTTTACTTCTTCCAAATAAATATGCCCATCCTTGGAAACCATAGTAAGACCAAGAAATCATAGTACTGAAAGCAAATAACACAACAGCTACAGTTAATACATATGGGAACCAGCTAATAGCGCTTTCAAATGCTCCAGAGGTCATTAAGATAGCTTCCGCGTCATTTGCAGGTCCTGTTCCTGTTAATGAACCAGTAATGATTAATACTAATGCTGTCATTGTACAAACTACTACCGTATCAATAAATGGTTCTAATAAAGCAACCATTCCTTCACTTGCTGCATATTTAGTCTTTACTGCCGAATGCGCAATTGATGAAGAACCAATACCAGCTTCGTTTGAGAATGCTGCACGTCTAAATCCTTGTATCAATACTCCAATAGCACCACCGGCAATTCCTTCTGGACTAAATGCTCCATTAAAGATTTGCGCAAATGCATCTCCTACCATTCCTATATTAGCAAAAATTACAAACAAAGAAGCTGCAACATAAATTACTACCATGAATGGTACAATTTTGTCCGTTACTTTGGCAATTTTCTTGATTCCTCCAATAATAACTATACCTACTAATACAGACATCACTAATCCGAATAACCATCCTTTACCATGTAAAAATGATTGTTCTCCTCCTGTAATATTTTCTACTAGCTGAAATGCTTGATTTACTTGAAACATGTTTCCTCCACCAAAAGAACCTCCAATTACGAAGATTGCAAATAATACAGCGAGTACTTTTCCTAAACCAGCAAGTCCTTTTGCTTTTAATCCTTTTGTTAAGTAATACATTGGACCACCATATACGGTTCCGTCTTCACCAATGTCTCTATATTTTACACCAAGTGTACATTCTACAAACTTAGAAGCCATACCAAGTAACCCTGCAATGATCATCCAAAACGTTGCTCCTGCACCACCAATAGATACAGCAATGGCAACACCTGCAATATTTCCTAAACCTACTGTAGCCGATAATGCAGCTGTTAGTGCCTGGAAATGCGAAACTTCTCCTTCTTGACTTTCATCTCTTATGGTATCTGCAATATCTCCGTCCATCGCTAAGTCAGTATCGGCTGCACTATGCTGATCAATATCATCGTATTTTCCACGCACAATGTTTATTGAAGTAAGGAATCCTCTGAAATTGATAAATTTAAAATACACTGTGAAGTATAATGCTCCAATGATCAATGGAAATAATACCCAGAATACTTTGATATCTTCTGTAAATGGTATTTGATAGAAAATAAAGTTCACAAACCATCCTGTTGCCCAACCAAAGCCTTCATCAATTTGTTGATCGAGTCCTTTTTCTGTGGCTTCTTGCGCAAAAGTTAATAATGGTAAAAAAATTGAAAATAATGATAGAAGATATTTCTTCATGATATAGTATCAGTTAGTTAATATTTTATGTTGGGATAATTAAAGATAGCAAGATGCTAAAAAAAAATTGCTTAATCAAGTTTTGCAACGTTAAATAAGATTTTTCAACGCTTTTAGAGATCGTACTTTTGTTTTAATAATTCAATTTGTTCGGGACGACCTAATACTATTATTTTGGATTCTTTGGCTAGTTTAAGTGTCGCTTCAGGATTAATTACATATTCTCCATCTGGAGTTTTATAACCAATTACCGTACAACCCGTTTCTTTTCGTAAGTCTAGTTCTTTGAGTGTAATCTCCTTACCAGAAGCCGTAATATCTTCTGTTTTTATCTCTTCTACATTGGTCGTATTTTTACCACTTATAGAGAGATTGTCTATAAATTCTACCAAATCTGGTACTACTACTAAAGAAGCCATATGCTCACCACCAATTTTATCAGGCATGATGACATTATCTGCACCCGCTAGTTTTAGTTTTTTATATGAAGATTCTTGAGACGCTCTACTAATGATTAATAGTTTGCTATTGATTTGTCTTGCAGAAAGCACCACAAATAAGTTATCTGCATCACTCGGAAGTGCCGTAATTAAACATTTTGCCTGATCGATTCCTGCTTTTTCTAAAACCTCATCTTCACTTGCATTTCCTTCCACAAAAGAAATATCTGAAGTTTCATAGCGCTCAATGATATCTCTATCTTTTTCTATAATGACAAATTCCTGATCGTGCGCACTGAGTTTTTCTGCGGCTTGTCTTCCATTTCGTCCAAATCCACAAATAATGATATGATCTTCCATACGGCTGATTTTTTTTAAGGTCTTTCGTTGTATGATGTTTCTTAGAGAACTTCTACTTAGTATATATTCTGTAATGACAGAGATTGCATACGCAAACACAAAAACACTGATGATAATAAGAAATACTGTGAATAAACGTGCATGTTCATCTAAAGGAATAACTTCTCCAAAACCAACGGTAGTTACGGTAATGACAGTCATGTAAGTCGCATCAACCCAACTCATATCAGCTATGAATCGAAAACCAAGCACACCTATTGTAAATACAAAGATGAGCAAGAATAAGGCTAGATAGAATTTTGACTTGAAGAATCTATACATACGCTATAAGTCAAATACAGAAGTTCGCTTTGTGTAAATTAAATCTTTTAATCGTAATATAAAAGCAAGCGTTAAGTAAAGACCAAAACTAACACCTAACGTGGCAAAAGTTACATAGATAAAGAATAAACGAACATTTTTTGCACGCATTCCTAAACGATCTGCCAAACGCGATAAAGCTCCAAACCCGTGCTTTTCTAAAAAGTAACGCAATTTATACATGAAATCTTCTCTTAATGTTATACTTCTCAAAAACTCATTTACTAAGTGCAAGATAAAGTTTTTTGTACAAACACTTCTTATTTCTTTTTTAAAAACAAGATTCTTTCATGAAACTATTCCCAATAGCACATTGCAAACATTTATGTTTGTCACAATAATATTTTTTCAATTCTAATAAAGCTTGTGTTTGTTGTGCATTTTCAATAGTTATTTTTTGTGTTGTAAACTTTTGAATAATGGTGTTTTTTTCGGAAGGAATTGTACGAAGTAAG
The DNA here is from genome assembly GCF_965224175.1 of Kordia sp. GTDB lineage: Bacteria > Bacteroidota > Bacteroidia > Flavobacteriales > Flavobacteriaceae > Kordia. The sequence continues at coordinate 4,720,945 of NZ_OZ245041.1, read as the reverse complement.
CTTAAAATATTTTCAATATTGAGTTTCCCCAGATGACGATCGTAACAATATTTTAATGGAATGATACTATTGATCAACAAAACATCAATGAATTTTTTAGAAAGCTTCTTAATCCGTTTCGGCGAGCTTTTTTCAAAAGTGTAATGAGTTTCCCAAAATGAACTCGTTGCTATTTGCAAAACTTTATACATTTCTTCTAAAGAATTTGTAGTGATTAATTTAGAAAATAGATTGCGCTGATGATGATAGAGTGTTGCCAATTGTGAAGCCCGAATCGTTGGGAAATTAGCAGGACGCGTTCTGAAGAATTGCAAAGGTATTGTTGTATTTTTTTGATGCTGAAATTTACGACGGAGATAATTGAATTCTTGAGTTAGTTCTATGTAATAAGGTTCTTGAGTCACATCTTGCGAAAGCAATCCAAAGATTCCAAATAAAAAAGCTTCCAATGAACCTCTTTTCGTACTGAGTTTCCGAACAATTGCAAAATCAACTGAGCAAGCAGCTTCAAAAAATGCTTCACTATTGAGTTTTAATCCAAACCCTTTTGCTAACAATCTAAACAACACTGCTTCCCAATCATGATTACTTTGTTTTACAAGAATTTCTATTTCCGCAGCTTTCTTTTCAAGTCGTTCTAGATAGATTCGTTCCAACCAGTTTTCAAATTGAAAATTATTCAATACAGGAAATTCACTTTCACAATGAATCCATTTCTGAGTCGAATTCATCAAGTCTGTATACCGTTTCAGCAACTCGGAATCACTAAATTCTTTGAGTATTAATGTTGGAATGACGGAATTGTCTTTTCTATGAATTTCCACATCATGATTCCAAACTACATGCAAAATCACATTATCATAGTTTTTATCTTTTTCGTGGTTGTGTACAAACCAATCTCCTGAATTTATGTGCATCTCTACGTTTCCAGCCCATAATTGATTATCAATTCTGAGTTGAGCATTAAAAAAATCAGGTCCTGCATAATGATTATGTGTTCCTAAATTGATGATTTGAATGGCTTCTCCGTTTGCAGTTTGGAGATTTTGGTTTTGTAGTTTTCCAAATTTCCACAGATAATACAAAAAATCTTCTTTTACAGTCATATGATTAATTATTACGTTGATAATAATTTCAATGAGGAATAAAAGGTTTAGTATTCTGTGTAAGATTAATAATGTAAAAATACATTATTTTATATTTATTTTTATACATTGTGTGGTACAAATATTCACGAAACTTGCCATAATTTGAATTTTTAAAATACATGAATGCTCTCGCGAAATCTATTTTTATTGTTGCATTTCCTACGCTCGCGCTTGTCGCGTTGATAGATTGTATTTGGCATGTATGGACTTCTGGAATTACACTATTACATGTTTCACATTTTCTTACGGCTGTTAGTATTGTATTTTTCTTTTCACGAATTTTCATTAAACCAATCGCGCGTACAGATAGTGCATTGATAGTGTACACCTTTTGTATATTTTTAGGATGCTTATTGAGTTTTCTTGTTGGAAATTTACAAGAAGAAGTTGAATTTAGAATGACTTGTGCAATTTTTAATATGCTGCTAACTATCAGTTGGGTTATCTATTTAGTTTGGTATTCTTTTTATCAAGGCAGAAATGCAGCACAAAATATAGTATTAAGCATTGGAAACACACTTCCATTGTTAAGCTTTGAAAACGCTGGCAAGCATGTTATTACTACTGAATGTTTTGCAGGAACACCCACTATTTTAATCTTTTATCGTGGTAATTGGTGTCCATTTTGCATGGCGCAAATCAAAGAAATGGTTGAACATCATGAAGAGTTGACTGATAGAAACATTAATACCGTTTTTATTAGTTCGCAACCACATAGTTTTAGTGAGAATTTAGATAAAAAGTATCCGTTAGATTTTCAGTTTTTAGTAGATGTAGAAGGAAAAGTAGCCAAAAAAATAGACATTTTTGCAGAAAACGGATTGCCATTTGGTTTTCAAATTTTCGGTTTTAAATCAGATACTATCTTGCCTACAATTATTATTACAGACTCAAATGAAAAAATTGTTTACACCAATCAAACGGATAATTATCGCATGCGTCCAGAACCAACAGAATTGTTAAAAGTGATTGACGCGAATGTTTAGTGTTACTTTTCTATATTGAATCCTTCTTCTTTCCAAGCTTTAATGCCGCCTTCAACATTATGAGTTTTAGTGTAACCTAACTCTCGTAATTTTATAACTGCTTTTGCACTTCGTGTTCCGCCTTTGCAATACACATATACATCTTTATCTTTTGGAAGTTGTGATATAGCTTGCTCGATAAAGTCATCTTCAAAGAAATTAGCTTCTAAAGCAGTACTTTTTATTTTTCCTTGTGCTATTTCTTTTGGTGTACGAACATCCAACACAATTACTTCCTGAGTTTTTAAAACATCATTAAGCTTTTGTACAGTCACGTTGTTTTCATTTGGGAAATTATTACAACCAAAAAAAGATAAAATAGAAGACAGCATAATAATTACGAAAGTTAGTTTTTTTAATTGCATTTTTGAATCAATTTTAATTCGTTTTAGCACCTTCCCATTCTGAAAATCCGCCCATTAAATTGTACGTATTTTCAAAACCTTCGCTGTTCATTACAGCGCATGCTTGCGCGCTTCTTCCGCCAGAACGACAATACACATAGTAGTTTTTAGCAGGATCAAGTTTCTTTACTTCATCAATAAATCCTTGTCCTAAAAAGATATCAATATGTTTTGCATTCGGAATGTGTCCTTCATCTACTTCGTCTTGTGTACGAACATCAATGATGACTGCATTTGTATCGTTTGCAAGTTGCTCTTGCCATTCTTGTTGTGTTAAATCTGCCATAGCCTAATAAAATAGTGTTGTTTGTATTTTGCTTTCAAAGTTAATCTTTTTTAGAAGATTTTCTTCACTAAAAAAGCCGAAGTGCTAAACTTCGGCCTTGTACAGGCAAGTTTCATGCCTTATTTTAAGTTTTATGCTTCTGCGATTTAGATTTTTGTCTCTACAAAAAGACAACTTTAATTTTTGACAATCTAACTTGTCTAAAAATCTAAGTCAGTCTAATCTTCTATACATCTAAAAAGTCTAGAAAAATTAAACCTTGATAGAACAACCAATTGCTTTTGTTGTTTTTACCTCAACTTCTTTTCCTGCTAATAAAGCATCTACAGCATCTTCAACATAACGTTTAGAAACAGCTTCTGCATCTTTATAGTTGTCGTCAATAGCTCCAATATATTTTACTTGATATCCTTTATCTGTTTTCGCAATTACGTACATATGTGGCGTTCTTGTTGCGCCAAATACTGGATATATTTTTTGCCCTTCATCCAACATATACGGAAAGGTAAATCCTTTTTCTTTAGCTCTAACTTGCATTTTTTCAAAACTATCATCTGGTCTTGCTTCTGGACTGTTTGGATTGATCGCAATTACAGGATATCCTTTGCTTGCATATTTTTTGTCTAACTCGATAAGTCTATCTTCATACGCTACTGAATATGGACAAGTATTGCAAGTAAACGTAAGAATAAATCCTTTTGCATCTTTAAAACTGTTCATAGAAACCATTTTTCCATCTACATTTTTTAAAGAAAAGTCTTTTACCATATCGCCAACTTGGTAACCATTCGCTACCGTTTCTTTCTTTGGTGTAGAAACATTTTCAGCAACTACTTTTGCTGCTGAACTAGTTGCATCTGCATTTTTTTTATCTGTACAGGAAGCCGCTACAAATAATACGGCTAATACTGCTAATTTTAAAGTTTTCATTAGTTTGGGTTTATTGGGTTATAAAATTCTTTAATTCGTTTTCTAATTCTGATTTCGTAAAGGAACGTTCGTAGAATTTTCGTTGTCCTCTATTGTAAATAACTGTCGCTGGAATAGAGCCTGACCATTCTTTTGATACTTTCGAAATCCATGCATTCTGATCTGGGTCATCCAATAAAACCTTTTCAGATTGTAAGTCATTTTTAGCCAAAAATGAATTCAGTTTCTTTAAATTAAAATCTAAACTCACTAACAGCACTTTTACATTTTTGTCTTTGTATTCTTGATTGACAGCTTCAAAATATGGTAATTCTTTTACACATGGCGCGCACCAAGTTGCCCAAAAGTTTACAACATGAGTATTGTTGTCGTCTATTTTGAGGTATTTTTCAAACTCTTCAAAATTTAATACTGGAATTTCGGTCGCTTCCGCAGATGGTTTCTCTGTTGTATTTTTTGCTTCTGCAATTGTATTTACTGTAGTTTCAGAAGTTTTTGTTTCGTTTTTACATGAAAAAAACAAGATACAAACTACTATATATAAACTCTTTTTTAGCATGGTTATAGTTTTCAGCCTAAAAATACGAAAAGTAGCATCGTTCAAAGTTCATTTAACAAAATTTAAACAATATTTAAACCTTTAAATGGTCTTCCGATTACTTTTTGCGCATCAATATCTAACCAATTATTCAGTACAGATGTATAAATTTCTCGAAAATCAATAGCATATTTTAAATCACCATTAGTGTCTAAATCTGATAAATCTGCCATTGAATTATAAAAACCTTGTTTTTTCAATTGATTCCCAATGAGAAAAACTTGGTTTGCTGTTCCATGATCAGTTCCGTTTGCAGCATTCTGTTGTACACGTCGTCCAAATTCCGAAAAAGTCAAAATCAACGTATCTTTAAAAGAATCTTCTTGTTTTAAATCTTTAATAAAAGCTGCCATCGCTTCGTCATATACTTTCAATAAACGCTTCTGTTTGTTGAGCTGATTGGCATGTGTATCAAATCCGCCAAGAGAAGCATAATATACTTTTGTTTGTAATCCTGAATTGATAAATTGTGCAACTTGTTTTAGCTGTTTTGCAAATTCATTTCCTGGATAAGTCGTCTTTGTCGTATATGTTTTGGAAGTTTCATACACATATTTTGCCGAAGACGAAGCGGTTACCATGGTTTTGTATAAATATCCCAAATTGTGTTCGCTCAAATGTGTATCATCATGATGATCGACCACTTTTTTAAAATAAGGCGCTTGTGTCGTACGAAAGAATAATGTTGGATTTTTTGTGGCAATTCCGTCTATTTTTTCACCTTTCATCAATAGTGACAGACTATCATCTACTTCAATAGCATTGAGCGATTTACTTTTTGTAGCATCTAAATAACGACCTATCCAACCAGACTGTAAATATTCATTCGCATCACTCGCCGTATGCCAGATATCGGTTGCACGAAAATGTGAACGATTCGGATTCGGATAACCAACATTATTTACAATACATAATTCTCCGTTATTGTACAAATTGCTGTGCGTGATGAGACTTTCATGAAAACCTATTTCGTCTGTAATTCCGATGAGACTACTTTTCTTTTGTGCCAACGACAACCTATTTTTATAATAAATGTCATTTCGAAACGGAACAACCGTATTTAATCCGTCATTTCCTCCTGAAAGTTGAATAATTACGAGTTTTTTTCCTGTCGCTATGGCGGAATCAATCATGTTGAATCCAGAAACAAATTTTGGCAGAAATAATGCCGTACTTGCTAATGATGCTTGCTTTAAAAAATTTCTTCTGTTCATCGCTTTATATTTTTATAAATTGTCAAATCGAGCGCAGTCGAGATTCAATAGAAGCAAAATAACGCTAGGCTTCTCGACTGCGCTCGAACTGACAATTAATTGATTTGAACAACTATTAGTATCGTATTAATAATTTCTTTTACTTGTCTCATTCCACAAATCAACACAATTGATATTCAGGTAACGACATCAGCTGTATGCAATATTGTTTTAAATCTTGATTTGCTAGCTTGTCCAAGTATTCTTTGGTTCCACGATTTAAAGGACTTATCAATAATGTTTCTTGTAATTGCTTAGCAGTTGTATGCTTTTCTCGAGTTTCAAAAGTTTGCCAATTTGGAATTACTTTTAATCTTCGCTGACGATTTCGTTTATTATTAAATCGCTGAAAATCGTCTTCAAACTCTCCTTTTTCATCCAAAGCAATTTCGCCATTGGCTAATAACACGGAAGGCAATCTAAGTCGCAACATCATCGTATTTGGATTAATCCAGTTTCTTCCGCCTTTCCAACCTGCTACATTTGGCGGAAACAATAAATGCTGCCCCAAAAGCTTCTGTAAATAGATTACTTCACGCTTTTTTTCAAATTCCATCGGCACAACTCTATGTATGCTTACTAAAAATTCTACGGGCGATTTTATTTTCGTTCCAATATTCGTTGCATTATAAAACCAATCTGAAGTCAACACAAAACGCATCAAGTTTTCAATGTCATAATCTTTATAAAAAAGTTCAGTCATTTCACTTACACGAGAAACATCTATTTGATCATTTACAAAATAACGATAGAGTTTTTCACAGATAAATTTTGCGCATTGCTTCTGCTGCAAAATAATTTCAATAATATCTGAACCATCAAAATTCCCTGTCTTGCCTAAAAATGTCTTCTCTCCATAATCGTGCTGACGACGACGCAGACGAAAATTCCCCATCAAATCATGATTCCAACCTGTAAAGGCACGCGCAGCTTCTTTAATATCATTTTCAGAATACTGATCGCGTCCAAGCGTGAACAATTCCATCAACTCACGTGCAAAATTTTCATTAGGTTTTCGTTTTTTATTCTGCTTTGTGTTTAAGTATTTAATCATCGCAGCTTCTTTGGCAATAGCTATGACGAATTCTTTGAAATTTCCTAAAGCATGTTTGCGAAGTGTGTTATTATAGTGTTGAATGTGAAGAATATTTTTATCATGACATACAAAATGATTCGCCCAAAAAAGCGTCATCTTTTCGCGTAATAATTCTTCTGTTTTTCCAAGTTTGTACAACCAAGCCAAATTGAGTTCGTGTACTTTCTTCGTACTTTGCTTGATGAGTGAACGAATCTTTTTTCGATCTTTCAGATTTAGATCTTTTAAGCTTTCCTTTAATTCTGAAATATCAACCGAAAGTGGTTTTGCTTCACGAGAAGCATCAAATAATTGTGAAACGACTTGCGTACGAGATTGTTTCTGTAACGATTGTGCTTTGGCATACGAAATTCCAAATCCTATTCTATTATATAGATGTACTATTTCTTGTAAAGTCATAACGAACGGTTTGTATCTTATGACTATAAAACGATTAAAAAGTTTAATTTGGTATCTTTTGATCCTAACTAAAATTCAGTTAGCTTCGACATACAATTCAAATAATAACAGTAAAATTCCCAATAGCATGTGTCAAGTTTCACAAACCATTAAATTTTGCAGTTGTTCTGATAAATTGGCAGAAGCAACTAAACATGTAAAAAGCATCTACTACATTTGGAAAATTGAGCGCGTAGTTGGAATTAATGATTTTGCAATGGATGGACTTTTGATGGAAGATCCAAAACAACTTGATGAATTATCTGCTGATGCTATTTTAAAAGAACTCAATTCAAAAAATCTATTTGACTTCGATTACAAACCACAAGACAATGATAGTTTAGAAATCAAACGAGTAAATCCAAAGAAAAAACATCATAAAAAGAAACTTATTGGTTCTCATCTCAACTTCTACTATCTAATTGACAAATGGCACATTGGATATCCTGATGCTTTTACTTACCAACATGAAATGTATAAAAAAGGAAACGTTAAAGTTTTAAACAAATAATAATAATATGTGTAAAGCATTAGAAGATATACGGTTTTGTAGTTGCCCTGAAAACTTGGATTTATCACAATCTAAAGAAAAAACACATTACATTTGGATAATGAATCGAGTAATTGGTCTAGACACAACTGGTGTGATGGGACTCACAATGTTACCTAAAGATAAACTTGACGACTTAATACCTGAGTTCATTGTTCAAGAACTCAATTCTAAAAACTTGTTTGATTTTGAATATGAACCACAAGAAAATGATGATATAAGAATTGAGCGAATCGATAGACATAAGACTAGAAAAAATGAATATCTTTTTGGTGAATATTTAAGCTTCCACTTTTTTTGTGGTGAATGGCATATTGGTCAAACAAATCCTTTTATGTATCACTCTAAAATTCACAAAAACGGAAAAGTTAAGATTACTAAAATTAATGACGCAAAATAGCATTTCATTTTTTAATTAAATTTTAACATTCATTCTCTTTTCTAAATTCATAATATTATTACATTTGTATATACAAATATTGTACCTACAATTATGAAATTAGAAGACGCTTTAAAAAGTGATGCAGTATTACCATTAGCTAAGAGAACTGCTTTAAACTTTATGATCACTGACACTATGTTATCTCAAAAGTTTTTAGACTTTTTCAAACAGTATGATATTTCTGCACAACAATTTAATGTATTACGAATTTTGAGAGGTCAAAAAGGGAAACCTGCAAATTTGGCTACGATTCAAGAACGAATGATTCATAAGAATAGTAATACGACTCGATTGATTGACAAACTGATTAAGAAAGAATTTGTAAAACGAAGTGTTTGCCCAGATAATAGAAGAAAAATTGAAATTATTATCACACAGCATGGTTTGGAATTACTAAATACCATCGATCCCAAACTAAATGACTTAGAAGAATCTATCATACAACCACTTACAACAACAGAAGCAGAAACTTTAAATATTTTATTAGAAAAACTAAGAGGTTCGCAATCCGCATAAAATTGCTCTAAAAACAAAATTAAATTACAATAAAACAAAAAAATGAAAACACGTATTTTAACATTAGCAGTAGTATTTGTCTTTGCCACAATTTCAACAGCATTCGCACAAGCAAAAAAAATTGATGCAACCGCTAGTTCTATAAAATGGACAGGCTATAAAGTATTAGGTCAACATGAAGGAACAATCAATTTTAAAGATGGTTCTCTAAATTTTAGAGATGGAAAGTTAACAGGAGGAACATTTACAATTGACATGACTACCATCAATACAACAGATTTATCTGGAGAGTATAAAGGAAAATTAGACGGACATTTAAAATCTGATGACTTTTTTGGAGTGAGTAAATATCCAAAAGCTACTTTAAACTTTAAAAAAGTAGTAGAAACTGATGATAATGTATACAAAGTTGATGCAGATTTGACAATTAAAGGAACAAAATCTCCTATCACTTTTAATATTGAAGTTGAACGCAATTCTGCAGAAGCAAAATTAAAAGTAAACCGTACAAAATATGGAATCAAGTATGGTTCAGCATCTTTCTTTGATGGACTAAAAGACAAAGCCATTAAAGATAATTTTGACTTGCAAGTAGAATTAAAATTTTAAAATATTTTTTATTCTAAAATTCATTTCTATATATTTGTAGCAACAAAAGAACAAATGAAAACAAACTTTGTAAATACTTGGTGGTGGAACTTACGAACTTCGGAATCGTGAGCTAAGTCCCTATTTACAAATAATAGATATATATAAAAGACTTGTCAATCACGACAAGTCTTTTTTTTTGAAACAAATTGAACCATGTACACATTAAAAACTACCTATAAAAAAATACTAGCAGACACCATTACGCCTGTAAACGTATATCTGAAAATCAGAGACAAATACCCAAACAGCTTGTTATTGGAAAGTAGCGATTATCACGCTAGCGGAAATAGTTTTTCGTATGTATGTTGCAATCCAATCGCAAGTATTAAAGTGGAAAACGAAACGCTTACACGCGAATATCCAAACGGAGAAAAAGACAGCATTGCTATTGAAGCTACTACGGATGTTCCTGCGTTGATTCATGAGTTTTCACAACAATTTAAAACCGATAAAAACGATTTCAAATTCATCAATAATGGTTTGTTCGGTTATATTGCATATGATGCTGTTCGATATTTTGAAGATGTAGAAATTACCAAAAAAGAAGAATCGCTCAACATTCCTGATATGTACTATGCGATCTATCAAAATATTATTGCTTTCAATCATTTTAAAAACGAAGCATATATCTTTTCGCATTGTTATAATAAAGAAGACAATATTGCTACGATTGAACATTTATTGAGCTCAAGAAACTTTACCACATACAATTTTACAATTGATGGTGAACGTACTTCAAATTTAAACGATGAACAGTTTAAACAAAATGTAGCCTTAGCTAAAAAACACTGTTACCGCGGTGATGTATTTCAATTGGTTTTATCGAGACGGTTTATTCAAAAATTTAAAGGAGACGAGTTTAATGTATATCGTGCATTGCGAAGTATCAATCCGTCTCCTTACCTATTTTATTTTGACTATGGCGATTTTAAAATCTTTGGTTCTTCACCAGAAGCACAATTAGTTGTAAAAGACAATCATACTGAAATTCATCCAATTGCAGGAACCTTCAAACGTACTGGAAATGACGAAGAAGATGCTGAATCTGCTAAAAGACTGTTTGACGATCCAAAAGAAAATGCAGAACATGTGATGTTAGTTGATTTGGCTCGAAACGACTTAAGTCGAAATGGAAACCAAGTACAAGTAGAAACCTATAAAGAATTGCAATTCTTTTCACATGTTATTCACTTGGTATCAAAAGTAACCGCGCAAAAACATAAAAACGCACTAACCATGCAAGTTGTAGCAGACACATTTCCTGCGGGAACTTTAAGTGGAGCGCCAAAACATAAAGCCATGCAACTGATTGAAAAGTACGAAACGTCCAATCGTGATTTTTATGGTGGCGCTATCGGATTTATGGATTTTCATGGAAACTTTAATCATGCCATTATGATTCGAACATTTCTAAGCAAAAACCACAAATTACATTACCAAGCTGGCGCAGGAATTGTCGCAAAATCATCTGAAGAAAATGAAAATCAAGAAGTATATAACAAATTAAGAGCTTTAAATACTGCCTTAGAAATTGCAGAAACGATCTAGGAAATATTAAATGTAAAATGCTAAACTTTAAATATAAAATTTAGATTCTAAGAAACATAATTACTAAAAAAAACACCAAACGTCACTTCGAGTGAATTTGTGAAACAAATTTGTATCGAGAAGTACTTTGAAAATAAAAAGTGAGAAAGCCAATAGCTATAGGCTAGAAGCGAAAAGCCAATAAAAAAATGAAAAAAATATTAGTCATAGATAATTACGATAGCTTCACATACAACCTTGTACATTATTTAGAAGATTTAGATTGTGATGTCACGGTTAAAAGAAATGATCAACTTTCGTTGGAAGAAGTAGATGATTACGAAAAAATCATTCTTTCCCCAGGTCCAGGAATTCCTGACGAAGCTGGCTTATTAAAACCAATCATTGCAGCATATGCACCTACTAAAAGTATTTTAGGTGTTTGCCTAGGACAACAAGCAATTGGAGAAGTTTTTGGAGGAACTTTATCCAACTTAGCAGAAGTGTATCATGGTGTCGCAACGAAAGTAGAAATAAGTGTTGATGACGAATTGTTATTTGAAGGCTTACCAAAAAGCTTTGAAGTTGGTCGTTACCATTCATGGATTGTAACCAATCCGCTTCCTGAGAGTTTAGAAGCGACTTCTTTTGATGAAAACGGACAAATCATGTCGTTACGTCACAAAGAATATGATGTTCGCGGTGTACAATATCATCCTGAATCCGTATTAACGCCGCATGGAAAACAAATCTTAGAAAATTGGGTAAAAAACTAGATGTTAGCTACTAGAATTGAGTATTGAGATGGTTTTGAAACGATTTGAAACGTCATTGCGAGGAGTTTGCGACGCGGTAATCTGTTTCTTGAAAACTGTAAACATTATTAAAACTCGTCTTAATTCTAAATACTAAAGTCTCAATACTAAAAAACATAAAACTTGAATCATTCAATCATTGAATTTTTCAATCTTTTAATCAAAACAAATGAAAAAATTACTTAATAGACTGATCAACCACGAAAGTATTACCGAAGCGGAAGCAAAACAGGTAATTGTTAACATTTCGAAAGATATGTACAATCCGAGTCAGATTGCTTCTTTCCTTACAGTATTCATGATGCGAAGTGTAACATTAGCAGAACTAAAAGGTTTCCGTGATGCTTTATTAGAATTATGTATTCCTGTAGATTTATCTGCCTACAATGCCATTGATTTATGCGGAACTGGTGGCGATGGAAAAGATACTTTCAATATTTCAACCTTAGCTTCTTTTATTACAGCTGGTGCTGGCGTAAAAGTAGCAAAACATGGAAACTATGGAGTTTCGTCAGTAAGTGGTTCATCAAACGTAATGGAACATTTAGGCATTAAATTTACCAATGATATTAATTTCCTAGAAAAAAGTATTGACAAAGCTGGAATTTGTGTATTACACGCACCACTATTTCATCCTGCCATGAAAAATGTAGCTCCAATCCGTAGAGCTTTAGGTGTAAAAACCTTTTTCAACATGTTGGGACCAATGGTAAATCCGTCGTTTCCAAAAAATCAAATGGTTGGAGTTTTCAATTTAGAATTGGCAAGAATGTATGGTTATTTATATCAAAATACAGATAAAAATTACACCATTTTACACGCCTTAGATGGTTATGATGAAATTTCATTAACTGGTGCCACAAAAGCTATTCGAAATAATTCTGAAGAAATGCTAACACCTGAAGATTTTGGAGTTCCACAACATACTCAAGCTTCTATTTATGGAGGAGATTCTGTGGCGTCTGCAGCAAAAATCTTTACAGACATCTTAGAAGGAAACGGAACCGATCCGCAGAATAATGTAGTTTGTGCAAATGCAGGAATGGCAATAGCAACTGTAAAAGGTTTGGAAGCTAAAGAAGGTTTCGAAATTGCAAAGGAATCTCTGCAATCTGGAAAAGCATTACAAGTATTGAAAAAATTACAGGAATTGAGTAAATAGAAAATACGTCATACTGAACTTGATTCAGCATCACATAAAAAACATAAAAAATCCCGCTTTCATAGGAATAAAAATTGAATATTTTCATGACCATTTTAGATAAAATAATAGCAGATAAATACAAAGAAGTTTCACTAAAAAAAAGTATCGTACCAGTGTCGCATTTGGAGCGTTCGGCATTGTTTGATCGTGAAACTTCTTCTTTATCTAATGCGCTACGAAATAGCAATACAGGAATTATTTCCGAATTCAAAAGACGTTCGCCTTCCAAAAGTGTTATCAATCAGAGTGCAAGTGTACAAGATGTTGCTACCGGATATGAAAATGCAGGTGTTTGCGGAATATCCGTTTTAACTGACGGAAAATATTTTGGAGGTTCTCTAGATGACGTTTTATTAGCAAGAGCTAGCGCGCAACTACCAATTTTACGAAAAGAGTTTATTATTGATGAATATCAAATTATAGAAGCCAAATCGTATGGAGCAGATGTTATTTTGCTCATTGCAGCTGTGTTGACACGTGAAGAAATAAAAAACTTATCCGAAACCGCCAAAAGCCTAGGCTTGGATGTTTTACTGGAAGTACACAACTTAGAAGAATTGCA